>NZ_AP019007.1:3837072-4156828 GCF_009176645.1 Enterobacter oligotrophicus | reverse complement strand
GCAAGCTCGGTTGCCAGAGTACGGGTCAGCGCTTCACGCACAGCAACAATAGCAATCGGGTCGATAATATCGAACAGCTCGGCGATTTCACTGGCCGCTGGCAAGGTCAGAATTTCAGCCGCCAGCGCCGGATCAATCTTCTCGTCCAGCAGGATGGCGCGGAATGCGTCAGCAACATGGATCGGCAGAGACAGCGGCTGGCCCTGCTGGTGACGGTTCACGTTCAGCTTGATGTACGTTGCCAGCAGGCTTTGCGCCGCATCCCAGCGGGAGAAATCGTTGCGCGCGTGACGCATCAGGAACGTCAGTTGCTGATCGCTCCACTTATACTCCAGCTTCACTGGCGCTGAGAATTCGCACAGCAGCGCAGGCACCGGCTGGAAATAGACGTTATCGAAAATAAAGGTCTGCTCGGCCTGGGTCACGTTCAGTACGTGGTGTACCGGATGACCGCCCTTCTGCAACGGGATCACTTTGCCTTCATTGTCGTACAGCTCAATGCTGAACGGGATGTGCAGCGGGTGTTTCTCTTCCTGCTCGGCCGTAGGCGGCGTGCGCTGGCTGATGGTCAGAGTGTACTGCTCGGTTTCCGGGTTGTAATCGTCTTTGACGGTCACCACCGGCGTACCGGCCTGGCTGTACCAGCGGCGGAAGTGAGAGAGATCGACATTAGACGCGTCTTCCATCGCCTGCACGAAGTCGTCGCAGGTGGCGGCGCTGCCGTCGTGACGTTCGAAGTAGAGCTGCATCCCTTTCTGGAAGTTCTCTTCGCCCAGCAGGGTATGGATCATACGGATGATTTCTGCACCCTTTTCATACACCGTCAGGGTGTAGAAGTTGTTCATCTCAATGACTTTATCCGGGCGAATTGGGTGCGCCATTGGACTGGCGTCTTCCGCAAACTGCAGGCCGCGCATGGTGCGCACGTTGTTGATGCGGTTCACCGCGCGTGAACCCAGATCGGAGCTGAACTCCTGATCGCGGAAAACGGTCAGGCCCTCTTTGAGGCTCAACTGGAACCAGTCGCGGCAGGTGACGCGGTTACCGGTCCAGTTATGGAAATACTCGTGGCCGATGACGCGTTCAATATCGAGATAGTCTTTATCGGTGGCGGTATCGGTACGCGCCAGCACGTATTTGGAGTTAAAGACGTTGAGGCCTTTATTCTCCATTGCGCCCATGTTGAAGAAATCGACGGCGACGATCATATAGATGTCGAGATCGTATTCGAGGCCAAAACGCTCTTCGTCCCACTTCATGGAGTTGATAAGCGAGGTCATCGCCCACGGCGCACGGTCAAGGTTGCCACGATCAACAAACAATTCCAGCGCTACTTCGCGGCCAGAGCGGGTTTTAAAGGTATCGCGCAGCACGTCGAAATCACCGGCTACCAGCGCAAACAGGTAGCACGGTTTCGGGAACGGGTCCTGCCACTGCACCCAGTGACGCCCGTTTTCCAGTTCGCCTTCACCGACGCGGTTACCGTTGGAGAGCAGGAACGGATAGAGGGTTTTATCGGCGATGATTTTAGTGGTGAAGCGGGCCAGCACGTCCGGGCGATCGAGATACCAGGTAATATGACGGAAGCCTTCCGCTTCACACTGGGTACACAACGCCACGCCGGACTGGTAAAGCCCTTCCAGTGCCGTGTTCGCAGCAGGGCTGATTTCATTGACGATGCTCAGCGTGAAGCGCTCAGGCAGGTTGTTGATAACCAACTGGTTATTTTCTTCTTTATAGTCTGACCATGCTTCATCATTAATATGCAGGAAGACCAGCGTCAGGTCTTCACCATCAAGACGCAGCGGCACTGCTGTCGCGCTCTGGCGCGTCACCTGACTGACCGCCGTGACAACGGTTTTAGTGGCATCCAGGTCAAAAGTCAGATCGATATCGCTAATCAGGTAATCCGGCGCACGATAGTCGTGGCGGTATTTGGTTTGTGGCTGTTGTGTCATAGAAAACCTTATGCATCGTTTGTCGAATATCGAATCCAGTCTATTCCTGTTGTGTAAAACGCGCTACGCAGAATGTTCATCTTTTCAGGCACAACGACCTTTTTCGCTACATTTTTATAACAAGAGGCACGAAATGCCCTCGACCCTAAAGACAGCTTATGTTGTGATCGGGGTTCAATAAATCACTAAACAAGGTATACTCCGGAGTTGTTTATTGTACTAAACGCTCCTGTGAGAGGATGCTACTGCGCACCTATGACTCAATTCGCTTCTCCTGTTCTGCATACGTTGCTGGATACCGACGCGTATAAACTGCATATGCAGCAAGCCGTTTTCCACCATTATCATGATGTCCATGTGGCGGCTGAGTTTCGCTGCCGTGGCGACGACTTGCTGGGTATCTACGCAGACTCCATTCGTGAACAGGTCGATGCCATGCAGCATCTGGCGCTGCAGGACGACGAATATCAGTGGCTTTCCGGCCTACCTTTCTTTAAAGCCGATTATCTGAACTGGCTGCGCGATTTCCGCTATAACCCGCAGCAGGTCACCATCACCAATGAAAACGGCAAACTGGACATCCGGCTTGAAGGTCCGTGGCGTGAAGTGATCATGTGGGAAGTACCGCTTCTGGCCGTGATCAGTGAGCTGGCTCACCGCTATCGCTCTCCGGAAACCGGCGTTAAGCAGGCGGTTGCTTCGCTGGAAAACAAACTGGTTGAGTTCTCACATCTGACCGACGATCTGGATATGTCCCGCTTCCGCCTGATGGACTTTGGCACGCGCCGCCGTTTCTCGCGTGAGGTTCAGCAGGCCATCGTTGAGCGTTTGCAGCAAGAGCCGTGGTTTGTGGGGACCAGTAATTACGATCTGGCGCGTCGTCTGGACCTGACGCCAATGGGCACCCAGGCACATGAATGGTTCCAGGCGCATCAGCAAATCAGCCCCGATCTGGCTAACAGCCAGCGTGCTGCACTTGCCGCGTGGCTGGATGAGTACCCGGACCAGTTGGGTATCGCCCTTACCGACTGCATTACAATGGATGCTTTCCTGCGCGACTTTGGCCCCGAATTCGCTGAGCGCTATCAGGGTTTACGCCATGACTCCGGCGATCCCGTTGAATGGGGCGAGAAGGCCATTGCCCATTACGAAAAACTGGGCATTGACCCGATGAGCAAGGTGCTGGTCTTCTCTGATAACCTTGATTTAGCAAAAGCCGTCGATCTCTATCGCCATTTCTCCTCCAGAGTAAACCTGAGCTTTGGGATTGGGACCCGTTTGACCTGCGATATTCCTCAGGTGAAACCGCTGAACATCGTCATAAAACTGGTGGAATGTAACGGCAAGCCGGTCGCGAAACTCTCCGACAGCCCCGGTAAAACCATCTGCCATGACAAAGCGTTTGTTCGCGCATTGCGCAAAGCGTTCGATCTGCCACAGGTTAAAAAAGCCAGTTAATCGCTTTCGGGAGCCTGACCGGCTCCCCTCTCCTTATTTATTTCTGATTTCTTCTCTTTTGACTGCGAAATCTGCTTGTCTGGCGGCGGATGCCAGGTAACATAGATATCCCCCCTTTAAGGGCGGACAAGTGTTTATTTTTTCCGACTATTAACAGAGAGAATATTATGAGCGTTGTGCCTGTAGCCGACGTACTCCAGGGCCGTGTCGCCGTTGACCAAGAAGTCACCGTGCGCGGATGGGTGCGTACTCGCCGAGATTCTAAAGCTGGCATCTCCTTCCTTGCCGTCTATGACGGTTCCTGCTTTGATCCTGTACAGGCCGTCATTAATAATTCTCTGCCCAATTACAATGATGACGTTCTGCGCCTGACAACGGGTTGTTCCGTTATCGTTACCGGCGTTGTTGTCGCATCGCCTGGTCAGGGTCAGAGTTTCGAAATTCAGGCAACTGCGATTGAGGTCACCGGCTGGGTTGAAGATCCGGATACCTACCCGATGGCGGCAAAACGTCACAGCATCGAGTATCTGCGTGAAGTGGCGCACCTGCGCCCGCGTACCAACCTGATTGGTGCGGTTGCTCGCGTGCGTCATACGCTGGCACAGGCGCTGCACCGCTTCTTCGATGAGCAAGGTTACTTCTGGGTATCCACCCCGCTGATTACCGCTTCCGATACGGAAGGTGCGGGTGAAATGTTCCGCGTCTCAACGCTGGATATGGAAAACCTGCCGCGCACGCCGGAAGGCAAAGTGGACTACGACAAAGATTTCTTTGGTAAAGAGTCCTTCCTGACGGTATCTGGCCAGCTCAACGGTGAAACCTACGCCTGCGCACTGTCGAAGATCTATACTTTCGGCCCAACCTTCCGTGCTGAAAACTCCAACACCAGCCGTCACCTGGCGGAATTCTGGATGCTGGAGCCGGAAGTGGCGTTCGCGGATCTGAATGATGTTGCAGGCCTGGCTGAAGCAATGCTGAAATATGTCTTCAGGGCGGTGCTTGAAGAACGTGCTGACGACATGAAATTCTTCGCAGAGCGTGTAGACAGTGATGCCGTTGCGCGTCTGGAGCGTTTCGTTTCCGCAGATTTCGCTCAGGTGGATTACACCGATGCGGTCGCCATCCTTGAGAAATGCGGTGAGAAATTCGAGAACCCGGTTTACTGGGGCGTTGACCTGGCTTCTGAGCATGAGCGTTATCTTGCAGAGAAACACTTCAAAGCACCAGTCGTCGTTAAAAACTACCCGAAAGATATTAAGGCGTTCTATATGCGCCTTAACGAAGACGGTAAAACGGTTGCCGCAATGGACGTTCTGGCTCCGGGCATTGGTGAGATCATCGGTGGTTCGCAGCGTGAAGAGCGCCTGGACGTACTGGATGCGCGTATGGCTGAGATGGGTCTCAATAAAGAAGACTACTGGTGGTATCGCGATCTGCGCCGTTACGGTACCGTACCGCATTCCGGTTTCGGTCTTGGCTTTGAGCGTCTGATTGCTTACGTAACGGGTGTTCAGAACGTGCGTGACGTTATTCCTTTCCCACGCACTCCACGCAGCGCAACCTTCTAAATCCCCGTCATCTCAATGGCCAGCTCCGCTGGCCATTATTTTATTCTGCATTGTCAGTTTGTGTCAGTTAAAAGTCAGTATCTTTAAATCTCAACCCCGACAAATCCCCTGATTGTTACCTGGTATTTCCCCGAAATATCTTTGAACAAAAAATAAACCGTACAGACATTGCGCCTAATCCATTTCTTACGCATTAGCACAAAACTCAGCCAATTTCTCAGACTTCCAGAAGTCCAGAGTGTGTCATAAGAAAAATAAACTTGTTTAACTTCTGTTTATATGAAATGCCTTTAGCCAAATTAAACATAAGCAATTCATATATATAGGATAGGTTCAGTCGTTTAAATAACCAATCGGTTCTGAAATTTGAGGTGCTTCACAAAGTTCCTTAAAATTCACATTTAGTTACACATAATTTCTTTTTGTTACTGAATCTTGAGGATTGTAGCACTTTCAGGCTAGCGAAACGGTTCTATGAATGGAAAGATGCCTGTCAGATACATAAAGACACCAAACTCTCATCAATAGTTCCGGAAATATTTATTGACAGAATTTATTGACGGCAGTGGCGAGTGTCATAAAAAAACCAATGAGGGTAATAAATAATGATGAAGCGCAATATCCTGGCAGTGGTTATCCCTGCCCTGCTGGTAGCCGGTGCAGCAAATGCTGCAGAAATCTATAACAAGAACGGCAACAAACTGGACTTCTACGGTAAAGTTAACGGCGAGCACGATTTCGTGACCACCGGCGACGACACCAATAGCACTGATGGTACTTACGCACAGATTGGCTTCAAAGGCGAAACCCAGATCAACGATCAACTGACCGGTTACGGCCAGTGGGAATACCGTTTCATGGCTAATCAGCCTGAAGGCGGCAACCAGTCCAACAAAAACCGTCTGGCTTTCGCTGGTCTGAAAGCAGGTGACGCTGGCAGCATCGACTACGGTCGTAACTACGGTATCGTTTACGACGTAGAATCTTACACCGATATGGCACCGTCCTTCTCCGGTATGACCTGGGGCGGTAACTACGTCGATAACTTTATGACCAGCCGTAGCACCGGCTTGCTGACCTACCGTAACAGCGATTTCTTCGGTCTGGTTGACGGTCTGAGCCTGGGCGTACAGTACCAGGGCAAAAACGACCGTGCTGACGTTAACACCTCTAACGGTGATGGCGTAGGTTACTCTCTGGGTTACGATTTCGGCGAAGGCTTCGGTGCAATCGCATCTTACAGCAACGCTAACCGTACTCTGAATCAGAAAGCTGATGGCCAGGGCGATAAAGCTGAAGCATGGGGTGTCGGTCTGAAATACGACGCTAACAACATCTACCTGGCAACCACCTATGCTGAAACCCGTAACACTACCCGTACTGGTTCTAGCGGTGATGCTGGTTTTGCTAACAAAACCCAGAACTTCGAAGTTGTTGCTCAGTACCAGTTCGACTTCGGCCTGCGTCCGGCAATTTCCTACGTCCAGACCAAAGGTAAAGACCTGGCTGCCGTCGGTGGCTTCAGCGGTGGCGATGCAGATCTGGCGAAATTCGTTCAGGTTGGCGCGACTTACTACTTCAACAAAAACTTCAACGTGTGGGCTGACTACTACATCAACCTGCTGGACAAAGACGACGCATACGTGTCTGAAGTTGGCGGCATCAACGGCAACGACGACATGGCTGCTGTTGGCGTAACTTACCAGTTCTAATCAGTACACCACTTTGTTATATGCTTAAGAAACAGGGCTTCGGCCCTGTTTTTTTATGCCTGAAAGCAAAAAGTCGCGTCTTTTGAAAAGCCGCACGCTTTTTGTCGCAAACGGTTGGCATTTTGTAAATCTACCGTTAACCTGATAGCGGATTTCACTTCTGTAATCACAATGGAACTTCGTCATGTTTGAGAACATTACTGCCGCTCCTGCCGACCCAATTCTGGGCCTGGCCGATCTGTTTCGTGCCGACGACCGCCCTGGCAAAATCAACCTGGGTATTGGTGTATATAAAGATGAAACCGGCAAAACTCCGGTACTGACCAGTGTGAAAAAAGCTGAGCAGTATCTGCTGGAAAACGAAACCACCAAAAACTACCTCGGTATTGATGGTATCCCTGAATTTGGTCGTTGTACTCAGGAGCTGCTGTTCGGTAAAGGCAGTGCAATTGTGAGTGACAAACGTGCGCGCACGGCACAAACCCCTGGCGGTACAGGCGCATTGCGCGTTGCGGCGGATTTCCTTGCGAAAAACACCTCGGTTAAACGTGTCTGGGTAAGTAACCCAAGCTGGCCAAACCATAAAAGCGTCTTTAACTCTGCTGGCCTGGAAGTGCGTGAATACGCCTACTACGACGCCGCAAACCACTCGCTGGATTTCGATGGCCTGCTGGCCAGCCTGAACGAAGCGCAGGCGGGGGATGTGGTGCTGTTCCACGGCTGCTGCCACAACCCAACCGGTATCGATCCAACGCTGGAACAGTGGGAACAGCTGGCAAAACTGTCCGTTGAAAAAGGCTGGCTGCCCCTGTTCGACTTCGCCTATCAGGGCTTCGCCCGTGGTCTGGAAGAAGATGCTGAAGGCCTGCGTGCGTTCGCCGCGGTGCATCAGGAACTGATCGTCGCGAGTTCCTATTCCAAGAACTTCGGCCTGTATAACGAGCGTGTGGGGGCCTGTACGCTGGTCGCTGCTGACGATCAGACCGTTGATCGCGCATTCAGCCAGATGAAATCCGTCATTCGCGCTAACTACTCCAACCCACCGGCTCACGGTGCGTCTGTTGTTGCTACTATCCTGAGCAACGATGCCCTGCGCGCTATCTGGGAGCAAGAACTGAACGATATGCGTCAACGCATTCAGCGTATGCGCCTGCTGTTCGTGAATACACTGGCAGAAAAAGGTGCTGACCGTGATTTCAGCTTTATCATTAAGCAAAACGGCATGTTCTCTTTCAGCGGTCTGACCAAAGAACAGGTGCTGCGCCTGCGTGAAGAGTTCGGTGTATACGCTGTTGCCTCTGGCCGTGTAAACGTTGCGGGTATGACGCCAGACAACATGGCACCGCTGTGTGAAGCGATTGTCGCGGTGCTGTAATTTGCACCCAAACAAAAAAGCCTGCGTTATGCAGGCTTTTTTAATGCGGGTTACCAGACAGGCATTTCATCCTGAAGGAACGGATTATGCAACCGTTCATAGCCCAGCGTTGACATCGGACCGTGTCCAGGAATAAACGTCACATCATCACCCAGCGGCAACAACGTCTGTTTAATTGACTGAATCAACTGCCCGTGATCGCCACGCGGGAAATCGCTGCGTCCTACGCCGCCTTTGAAAATCACATCGCCGGAAATCAGCAGACGGGACTGGCCATCAAAGAAGACGATATGGCCTGGCGTATGCCCAGGACAATGCAACACCTGTAAAGTCACATTCCCTACGGTTACGCTATCTCCTTCGTTCAACCAGCGATCGGGCGTCAACGGCAGACACTCATCAAGGCCAAACATGCGGCTTTGGGCGGGTAACCCCTGCAGCCAGAACTCATCTTCTTTTTCCGGGCCAATCACCGGCACACCGTAGTGTTCAGCCAGCTCCGCCGCAGCACCCACATGATCAAGATGACCATGAGTCAGCAAAATTTGCATCAGCGTGACACCGCTGGCTGCGACCTCTTGCTTGATTTTCTCGGCGTCACCGCCGGGATCGACAAGCGCGGCCAGTTTGGTTTGCTCGCACCAGATTAATGAACAATTCTGGGAGAACGCGGTAACCGGAATAATACGATAGTTCATACTGCTCCTGTGTTTCGTTATTACCAGTGCCGAACCGGCCCGGTATCAATATGCACAAAGTTGCTACGTGGGTAATATCCTACACCACCTGCGCGCATAGATAACGCAGCTTTGCGAATATTGGCTAACGAAACGCCTTCAATATGGAAATCCATTGCCTGCCCTTTCGTGTGATAGCTTTTTTTGGCTACCCCACGGCTGTGGGCGCGCAGTTCATTATTGGTATCAAGGGAGCGATAGCCAGAAATGAGCTGCACCGGCTTGCGGGTTCCCAGCAGACTCTGAAGGCGGAATAATTGATCAAATAATCCTGGGTCGATGGCTTTTATTTTATTCGCGCGGAAATCACGGAAAAAATGGTTGAGTCTTGCTAATTCATCCTGAATATAGCCTCTGCCATCAAAAAACTCCGCTTTAAGCGTCTCACCCGTGTGGAGGTTGTTGAGCGTTAAAATGCGCGGACGAGGTGTCGAGAGGGTGGCAAATGCTGGCGTCGGCAGGATGGCCGCTGCGCCCAGCGCAACGCCACCTAACGCCAGCAGTTTGCGGCGATTAGCGTCAAATTTGTCCATGATAATCAGGTCTACAGGTCAAGGTTTATCGTATGTATGCTTAGCGCACGAAGGGCACCATAACTGGCAAAGCCAACGACGTCAAGGCACCCAACCCCAGTAAATACGGGGCTTACAGCCTTATCGCCCCGATTTCACCATAACTTACGACAATCTATTTTCCCGAACTACTTCATTTACCTGATTAATTGTTCAGCTTTTGGCAAAATTTGTGCGCCAGATCGCGCGGTGAGATCATAATTGTAAATATCTGTACGATACTGGGTGCGCCCGTCTTCGCCAACAAATGCCGTCAGATAGTAAAGGTTGACCGGAATATTGTGTCGAATGTTAACGTAACGCGTATCCCCTTGTTTCAGCGCATCGGAAATCCGCGTATCGTTCCAGCCTGCATCCTGCAATAGCATATTGGCCAGTTCAGAGGCTTTGTTCACGCGAACGCAGCCAGAACTAAGCGCGCGGGCATCTTTCTGGAACAGATTATGGTTCGGTGTATCGTGCAGGTAAATAGCGTCCGAACTTGGCATATTGAATTTATACCGTCCCAGCGAGTTATGTGCGCCAGGTGCCTGCTGAAAACGGAACGGCAGGTTCGAGGCGGTAATTGTTGACCAGTCAACCATATACGGATCGATAGCCTCTTTGCTGTTCCATCCTCGCATCACGGTATATCCATGGCGTTCAAGATAACCCGGATCGTTCCATACCTTCGGCAGGATATCTTTGCGCGCAAGCGTAGGCGGCACGTTCCACGGCGGATTCACCACAACGTTATTCAACGCGCTGCTCATCATCGGTGTTTTACGGTCAGGACGACCGACAATCACACGGGACGCCAGCACTTCACTACCGTCCTGGTAATAAACCAGGGAGTAGGCAGGAATGTTAACCATAATACCGGTCGACAACGTGCCCGGCAGCAAGCGCAAACGCTGGATGTTCAGGGCCAGCACACCTGCACGCTGCGCAGGAGAGACATTCAGCCACTCACGCGTTGACTGACCAATCACACCATCGGCTCCCAGCCCCTGCGCGGCCTGAAATTGCTTAACCGCCGCGACCAGCTCGCGATCGTAAGCCGCAGGTTTATCGCTCAACGCCACGGCTTTCTGCTCTTTCACCGGTGCAGACGGGCTGACAACCACACTTTGCGGATCATCACCCGGAAGCGCGATTTTTGGTCCATTTTCCAGAATGCCGGAACGTTTAAGGATCTCACGCAGGGCTGGAACATCGCTGCTCCACTGGCCAGGGCGAAGCGTTGCAGTCGCCCGTAGTTGCGGCCAGGGTCGGGAATCTGCCACCAGCTCAAGTAAGGACTGGTGCATCGTGGCATATTGCGGGTGTGCAGGTGCTAGGCTTGCGATAAAGCGTGGCAGTTGGCCATTATCCAGCGACAGTTGCCACTGGTTAATCACCGACAGTGCAGGCGTTGCCAGCTTGTACGGCTTTTCGCTGTATAACCAGCGATTACCATTGACCGGAATACCCGCCACAAACTGAAGGTAGCCCATCAGCGCATCGGACAGCACCACATCACGCGCCTGCCCGGTCACGGCAGGATCGGTCAGCAACTGGACCCACGTTGTAAATTGCGGCTGAAAACCCGCAATGGCTACTTCCGCCAGTTGCTGCTGGAAAGCACGTACCGCGTCGCGATCTTCCCACATTGGTTTCATATCGCGCGCAGCATAAAGCAGCGTTAACTGGTTGATATAAGCAGGTGTATAGCCGGACGGCAACCCCGTCATCAGCTGCTGGCGAAGTGATTCGGTGTCGATACCTTCCGGTAACGGCTTAATGCCGGCCATAATGGCCGTCGCCGGAGATTGATCCAGCGGTTGCGACAGTGACGTAGGCTGTGCGCCCATCGTCGCGGAGCTGTCACTCGGCACAATTTCAGGCTCGTCGGCCTGAGCGGTAAACAGTGGAGCAAACATCACCGTCAGGCACAAACTCAGCGCTGACAGCTGACGACCACGATTTTTCATTAGCAACATCCCTTGCCCCCTGTTTTCTCACGACATTCCCAATACACTGGGGCTTATCTTCATTATAGGAAGGCAAAAACGCTGTTGCCTTACCTTATGTAAAGAAGTTTAAAGATAACGCAGCCGTAAGTACAACTTAAGAGAATAAAAAAAGCGGCGCATTTGCGCCGCTCTTTGTAACAAAACGCGTTATGACGCGTCAGCCGTACCCGGTAATGACTCCGGTGGCTGCGGTGCAAATCCGCGCAAACCGACAACGTGTACGTGCTCACTGTTCTGGAACACCTTACGCACCAGCTTGTAGGTCGTCCCTTTTTCCGGGCTGATATTTTCCGGTGCCGCAATGATGAGCTGCATATCAAGGCGATCGCAAAGCTCAAACAGCGTGGCGATGGAGCGCGCATCAAGACGTGCCGCTTCATCCAGGAACAGCAGACGGCATGGAGAGATATCTTTGCCGCGCAGACGACGCGCTTCATCTTCCCAGCTTTGCACAACCATCACCAGAATCGACATCCCCGTACCGATAGCTTCACCGGTAGAGAGCGCGCCGGATTCCGCACGCAGCCAGCCGTCTGAACCACGGTTAACCTCAACTTCCATCTCCAGGTAGTTACGGTAATCCAGCAGCTCTTCACCGATGGTTTGTGGCGTACGCTGCCCCATATCAATCTGTGGATTCAGGCGCTGATACAGTTTCGCCAGCGCCTCGGAGAAGGTCAGACGGTTGCTGTTGAACAGATCCTGATGCTGTTCGTGTTGTTCGGACAACACATCCAGCAGCGTGGCGTGAGCTTCACGCACATTCACGTTCAGACGCACGCTGTTAACCTGGCCGAACGACACGCTCTGCAGCCCCTGGTTCAGCTGGCGGATACGGTTCTGCTCGCGCTGAATGGTTTTGCGAATGATATTCGCCACGCTGCGGGAGCTGATCGCCAGCTTCTGCTCGCGGGAGGTTAGCTCTTCCGTCAGGCGGCCCAGCTCGATTTCCATCTGTTCGATGGCTTCAACCGGATCGTCGGTGCGGATGATGTCCTGACGAATACGCTCGCGCAGGTGCTGATAAACCGCCACGAAGAACTGAATTTTACGTTCCGGACGTTTCGGATCCTCTGACATGCGCAGCACATCGCGCAGATGCTCGTTATCCGCCACCGCCAGACGCAGCGCACCCAGCGCCTTATCCGACATGGAGCGCAGCTCATCGGCAGAGAGGTACGCCAGCTCGCGACGGTGCAGACGACGTTCAACACCGTTGTCTTTCACCATGCGCATCACCGCACACCAGCCCGCCTTCGCGGTCACGACCTGCTCGCGCATTTCGTGGTAATCGCGTTCCAGCTTGCGCAGCCGACGGGTCAGGTTGTCCATCTCCGCTTCGCAGAAGGTCAATGCTTTTTCCAGCTGATTACGGCGCGCACGGTTGTTGCTAAGCTGCGCATGTAGCTCATCGCGACGAATACGCGCCCTCTCTTCTGCACCACTGTCGGCACGCACGCCGATGTCCTGCAGCTCTTTATGCAGATCGTTTAACAGCTCTTTCTTGGTGTCGAAGGAGCTTTTCAGCGAGGCCATGACCTGGCTGTACTGGCTCAGTTGCGCAGCATGAGTACGCATCGCGTCACGAGCGCGGGTACGCTCCGCTTCGGCCTGCTCAAGGCGCTGACGCAGTTTTTCATTCAGGTCACTGTTGCCGCTCAGCATTTCCGCCGAGTCGGAGTAGCCAAAGTGGGCGCGACGTTGCACCACTTCCGTCAGGGCAAACGCCTGTTGACGCGCTTCGCGCTGGACCTGCTGAGACCAGGCATAATCTTCTTTTAACTGCTCGAACTGCTCCGGGTCGCTCTGCAGAACGGAAACCATTGGCTCCAGCTTTGCCAGTTGATTACCGTACTGCTGAACGAAACGCGCGGCTTCCTGGGCTTCATCCAGCCGTTCCTGGATTTCATCCACGCGGTCTGCCAGCGTGTCATCGGCCAGCAGATTCAGACGAGGCAGGATGCGGTTCAGCGCGGCAACGCCCTCTTTCGCCTGTTCGAACTGGACACGGCTCTGCTGGTTATCATTTTCATGATTAGCAATCGCCCGCTCCAGCTCACCACGACGGGTGTTGAGCTTGCGAATTTCGGCTTCCGGGTCCGCTTCAAAGGCCACGCCCAGATGGCTGCCGATAAAGCGGCTGAAGGCCTGGTGCAGACGCTGAGTTTTCTGAACGTCGAACGACAGAGTCGCAAAACGTTCGGAAAGGGTTTCACGCTCCGCGTGCAGGCTTTCGATACGGCTTTCACGCGCGGCGCGACCAAACAGCGGCAGTTCCGGGAAGCGTGAATAACGCCACTGACGGTCAGCGATTTTTACAACTACCGCTTTTTCCAGTTCATCGACGCTGAACACGCTGTCATCAAACGACTGCGGATCGCCCTCGATCAAATAGAGATCTTCCGGGCAATCTTCCAGGCCTGCGAGTTGCTCAGAAATCAGCGACAGATCGGGCACTACAATCGCGTTACGCGACGGGCCGTACAGCGCGGAGAAGTACGGTGCGTCATCAAGACCCACATCGTCATAAATTTCAGACAGCAGCACGCCGCCAAAACGCTCCGCCAGAGTGTTCAGGCGCGGATCTTCTGCCCCGCCCGGCTGGCTTAAGCGTTCAATTTCTTCGTCGACGTCACGTTTACGCGCGCCGACTTCATCACGCTCAACAATCGCTTCGCGTTCACGCTCCAGCAGTTGTTGCAGGTATTCAGTCACTTCCTGGCTGGATTCAAACTCTTCGCCACACTGCTCGCTGAGCTGGTTCAGGCTGCTTTGCGCCGCAAGCCAGACCGGTGCACGCTGCAACAGCGCCTGCGAGCGGGACTGGAGCTGTTCCATCTCCTGGCGCAGCGTCATGCGCTGTTCGCTGGCGCTGGATACGGTATCGGACAGGGCCGCAATACGCGCCTCAAGCTCCTGATGCAGGGCTTCCAGATCCTCGATATCGTAATTTTTACCCTGACGCTTGCAGAACTCCGTCAGCAGACGCTCGGCTTCCTGCTGCTCGCGCAGGCGCTGCTCCAGCTCGTTCAGACGCATACGCAGCGGTTGCACCTGCCCGGCCAGATGGCGCTGATTCACGCTATCGCGCAGCAATTCACGCGCAACGTCCCACGCTTCATTACGCGCAAGCGGGCCATTGATCGCCACCACGAGTTGATAAGCCTGTTCAAACTGGCTGTGTGCCGTTTGCGCCACGCTCATTTTCTGCTCGAGAGAGAGCAGTTTCTCCGTGGCTTCCTGCTCTTTGGCCTGGAAGGTTTCCAGCCATTCATCGGCGCTGTCCGGCGTTAAATCCGGCAAATGGCACAGCTCTTTTGCGCGCTGCAGCGCCTGAAGTGCCTGAGTGTACTGAATGGCACGCGTCTGCTGCACGTCCAGCGCCTGCTGATAGTCGGCAAGCTGGCTTTTCAGCTCATCCACTTCCAGCTCGGCAGCTTCGGCGCGCGCTTCGTTCTCTTCCTGCAGGTCGGCAGCTTCAGCCACCACTTCATTTTGCTCTTCGAGACGAATTTGCAGTTCATCGAGATCCGCTTCATAGCGCTCGATTTTTTCCTGCTGGCGCAGTGCGGTCTGCACCAGGTTCAGGTGATCGCTGGCCGCCTGATAATCCGCTTCCAGATCGCCCTCGGCACCGTTGTGCTCGCCCAGTTCGCGCGCCATTTCAACGTGCTTATACTGCTCGGCCACCAGCTGTTTACGGGAGGTGAACAGTTCACGGCGGTACTCTAACGCCTGATCGAGATGAATGCGGCGCTCGTTGGCGTGACGCATATAGTCCGCAGCCACATAGTTTGTGGCTTCGCTGATCAGGTGTTTAAACAGGTCGCGATCGGACTGAGTCACGCGGATCGCTTCCAGCGTCATGCGGTTTTCACGCAGCGCGGCTTCCATATCCTGGAAGGCCTTACGCACGCCGCTGTTTTCCGGCAGCAGGTAGTCACGCAGAGAGCGGGTAATGGCGCTGGAGATACCGCCGTACAGTGACGCTTCGATCAGACGGTAGTATTTGCTACGGTCTGAGGCGGTGCGCAGGCGACGCGCGACAACGCCCAGATCAAACATCAGGGAGTGGTAATCGGTAATAGAGTTGAACTGCTTGAACTGCACGCCTTCGATCGTTTCGAGCTTGTCTTTCAGCTCCTGCAGGGTCAGCACGCGCGCCTGGCGTTCGTTCAGGGTTTCCGTCAGCAGCGCCGTGGGCTGCATCGATGTTGGCAGCCCCTGGATGGCGAACGGTTTAATATCAACTTTACGGTCGCGCCCGGCAACCTGCTGCAGACGCACACCCACCACGACACGCTGGTGACGAGAGTTGATCACATCCAGCACCGAATAACAGACGCCCGCTTTCAGCTTACCGTGCAGGCCTTTATCACGGGAGCCGCTTGTCGCCCCCGCTTCGGTGGTGTTACGGAAGTGCAGCAGCGTCAAATCGGGGATCAGCGCCGTAACGAAAGCGGCCATGGTGGTGGATTTACCCGCCCCGTTACCGCCGGAGAGCGTGGTCACCAGCTCATCCAGATCGAAGGTTCGGGCAAAGAAACCGTTCCAGTTAATCAGCGTTAGTGAGCGAAATTTACCGCGTTCAATCATTACTCTTCCTCCCCGCTATCCGGCTGATTCTCTTCGTGCTCATCATTGAGCTGCAAATGGTTTTCCACCGGCATCGCTTCACCGTCGCGGATCATACGCAGCTGCGCCTCACGCGCATCGTCACCCGCACGCACATCGGCACCAAAGCGGAAGACGGACTCCGTAATGCGGAATTTGCTGCTGTCATGGCCCATAAACCAGACCATCCCCAGACGGCGCAGACGGTTCAGGGAAGAGCGTACTTTTTCCTGCAATTTCTGACGATCGAGATCCGAACCCGTTGAACGGTTATTCACCAGCTTCAGCAGCTTGCTTTCATCCGCCAGCGCGAGCAGCTCATCGTAAAGCTCCTGCTGAGTGAAGATACCTTCGTTCGCCAGACGTTCCGGGCTGAGATAGAGATAGCAGAGAATTTTACCTACCATCATGTCCAGCTCGGAAAGCACGGAACGCGGAATAAGCGTCGTGGAGCGCGGACACAGGTAGAAAAAGCCTTCCGGCGCACGGATAAGCTCAACGTTATAACGCGCGTAAAACTCCTCCAGATATTCCTGGAAGTCCATCAAAAAGGCGTGATTATCCAGCTCGTCAAGGCCAATGTGACGACCTGCACGCAGCTGGCTGTCCAGCGCCGGAAACAACGGATTTGCCAGCGCCTGTGCCAGTTTCACTGGCATCACTTGTTCAATATTTGTCAATGACATGCGCCTGTACCTTGGCTCCGTAATCGTTAATCGGCTGCCACTTCGGCGGCAGTCCGGTGAAATCTGCTTGTGCAACACCCAGGCGCACAGCCTGGTCTACAACAATGCGGGCGATATCAAAATGGCGCGCACGTGGATATTGCGCCAGATAGTCGCGCACCACGAGCCCAAGATCCAGCGGCACTTGTCTGGTTTTGTAGACAGCAAGCTGTTCTTCGATCATCGCCGCAAGTTGTTCGCGAATTTCGTTAAATTCTTCGTATTCCAGATCCGGTGGCAATTCACCGGTCACCTCTTCGTCGCGCAGCGCCATCTCTTCGTCACGCATATCCAGCAGACGATCGGCGTTAGCGTAGGTCAGCGCCCATGGCGCATCGAAATAAGTCTGTACCGACTGACGCAGACGCTGAGCAAAGACGCGGTTTTTATCCATATCGATGGCGGTACGGATAAATTTATGCACGTGACGGTCATAGCCAATCCAGAGGTCGATCGACTGCTGGCCCCAGCTAATAATGCGATCAAGTTTGCTCTGCAGGTCGAAGACCAGACGATCGATAAAATGCAGATCGTCATGCGCCAGCGTCGCATCCTGAATACGCAGCAGGTTGGCCTGCAGTTTGTCACCCGCCGCCTCCAGCGTATCCTGCAGCTCACGCAGCGTACCGGAAGTTTCAGACAGTAAAAGTTCACAGCTTGAGATGGCCGCGCGCCAGTCTTTGTTCAGCAACTGGGCGATATCATCTTTTACCTGCTGCTGTTGTTCGTCCATCAGACGCTGAGTCAGATCGATGCTGTCGAATATCTCCGCAACCGAGTATTTCAGCGGGGCGTAGACGTTGCGGTGCCAGTGGAATTCATCACCGTTTTCATCCGCCGCGTCGGCAGCGCGTTTCAGCTCGCCCGCCACAATGGAGAGCTGCATGGAAAGGCGCAGCGTGGAGAACTCACGCTGACGGATGTAGTAATCAGTTATGCCGATGCCCAGTGGCGTCAGACGATAGATGGCGTTTCCTTCCGCCTGCTCGCTGGTAAAGCGGTTCAGCAGACGTTGACGTACCATATCGTTGATAGCGTTGTTAGCACGCACGCTAATGGTTTCGCTGGTTTGCTCAAACGCATCACTGACATGGCGGAACGCATCCACCAGTTCACCCTCGCTCATTTCACCATCCAGCCGTTCGCCGTTCAGCGTGGCAACCGCCAGCAGGAAAGAGAGTCTGTCTACCGGCAGCGAGATGGCGAAATCATTTTTCCTGGCCCAGGCAACCAGTTCTGGGACTGTCTGGGAAAATTCACTCATAGGTTATCCTTGCATCTGCGGTTTGCGGGCAGTGACATGTATATAACGGCCAAGGCTGATAAACGGCTCCTGGCGGCAATACCGCGTTTCTAATTCTGCTAAGGTATCAAAACAGTCACGCTGTTTGTGTTTTTCACGCAGATAATCATGAAACACCCTGACGCCCGTCTTTCCGGTGATCTCCCAGCCAATCTCTTCCAGCCAGCTATAGACCTGCTGTGGATCGCGTGGGTAGTCCGGCGAAAGCGTGCGCTTTTTCTTTTTCGGCATCCCGACCTGAACGTAGTCGAAGTTACCTGCAACCATGTTGTGCATCAGGAAGCCGTTTGCATTGTAGAACATCAACGACAGCGTGCCGCCGGGGCGCAGCATTGACCAGAGGGTTTGCAAGACCTTTTGCGGATCGGCAACCCACTCCAGCACAGCATGAAACAATATCAGATCAACTTCGGTTTCCAAATGCTGAGCAATGTCCTGAGCGGCGCTGTGTATAAAATGCATGTTGTCGCTCACACCTTTCTCTTCTGCTGCTCGGGTCGCACGCGCAACCATCTCAGCAGAAAGATCGCAAAGCGTGACGTGATGACCGCGCTGCGCCATTTTTATGGCCGTTTGCCCTTCACCGCCGCCAGCGTCCAGCACACGCAACGTCTGGCTACCGTAAGCGGCAAGGATGTTGTCCAGATCCTGCCAGAGGATCGTCTGACGCAACTGCCCTTTGGTGGTGCCATAAATGTTGCGCGAAAACTTTTCCGCGATGTCATCAAAATTGCGATCCCGCATTGGGAGAGTTCCACTCGCTAACTGCAAAACCGCTATTTTGTCACACCCGAGCGGAGAATGAACCTCTCTGGTGTAATATCACAGACAATCGCCTGCTATATGGTTAAAAAAGGAACCAAAAAGGATGCTTTTTACCCTGAAGAAATACATCGGAGGCATGATGCTTCCTCTTCCGCTGCTGCTTCTGCTCATTGCGCTGGGGCTGGCGCTGGTGTGGTTTAGCCGCTTTCAGAAAAGTGGTAAATCGATCATTACTCTGGGCTGGCTGGCACTGCTGTTATTGAGCCTGCAACCGGTGGCCGATGGACTATTGCGCCCCATAGAAGATAAATATGCAACCTGGCAAGGCACGCAAAAAGTTGAGTACATCGTGGTGCTGGGAGGCGGCTATACCTGGGATGCAAACTGGGCTCCCAGTTCTAACCTGATTAACAATAGCCTGCCGCGTCTGAACGAAGGCATTCGTCTGTGGCTGGCGAATCCGGGATCAAAGCTGATCTTCACCGGTGCGGCGGCGAAAACAAATCCGGTCAGTACGGCAGAAGCCGGAGCAAGAGTGGCTGAATCACTGGGTGTGCCGCGCTCCGCAATCATCACGCTGGATAGCCCAAAAGATACGGAAGAAGAAGCCGCAGCGGTTAAAGACGCGATTGGCGATGTCCCGTTTTTACTGGTGACGTCTGCTTCGCACCTGCCAAGAGCCATGATTTTCTTCGAGAAACAAGGACTACACCCCTTGCCCGCCCCTGCCAATCAGATGGCCATAAACGCGCCGCTCAACCCGTGGGAACGGGCGATTCCGTCCCCAATGTGGTTGATGCACAGCGATCGGGTAGGCTATGAGACGCTTGGTCGCGTCTGGCAGTGGCTGAAAGGCTCGTCAGGCGAGCCAGGGCAGCAGTGATTTTGTCGCAAGATCGAAGTTGGCGCGGTTGAACCTGCCAGTATTCACCAGTTGCGCCACTTCATCCCAGAGCAGATAGAGCCAGCGCCGCCAGAGAAATGCCTCTGCGACAGGGGCTCGCTGCAGATAATGCCACAGCAAACCTTCTGCGGAGCCGCTATCGCTCAGCCGGAACAGCTCATATTCGCGGGGGGCCCAGAGCATGATGCCCGGTCCGACCATCGCCAGTAACTGATCGCTGCGAGGATCTTTCAACATACTGCGCAGCGTGAAATTGCCATGCACCAGGACGCAGTTATCGTTGAATCCCTCAAACAACGCAGGCAGACACTCGCGTGTGCGGAAAAGGATGCGTTTGTCCTGCATGGTTAAGCCGGTATTATTGAACTGATTAAGCGTCCCCCATAGCACCTCAACACGCTGGCGATACCACAGAGGCCACAGATTTTCCTGGGTGCTGTCTACAGGGCCGACAAGCCCGCGGCTATCCTGCCGGTGCCAGGCCAGCAGCGCTTCAACAATCTGATCTTTTAGTTGTTCCCAGCGTTCCGGCGTGCGAGCCGGAGCTTCAACAGAGACGCCGCGTAAACGCTCAATAAGCAGTACATCCGGGCCGGGGTGTTCCTCATGCGTCATCATGCCGTAAACCGTTGGCATGCGGACCGTCCCTTCCCGTGCCAGCATCGACATTTTCCAGGCGAGCTGTCTTGCGACCCCCGGTGAGGTAAAACTTCTTGCCATCAGTGGCATCGGGTTTCCCTGGCTGTCGTACAACGACCAGAGAGCGGTATCTGCTTTTTCATTCACGCACTCGACCCGGCTTAACTTTTCGCCAAGCAGGTGGCTGAGTTCGGCACGCAGTTGTTCCATATGAGATTACCCCCATTAAGACTACTGCTTTTATAATGAGCGCGCGGGGAGCAGAAGTCACCCGTGAGAGATCAATTATGGAAAAGAAAAGAAAAAAATAACCAGGCGGGAGAACATCCCCCCGAACGAGGGGATGGCGGTAAAATTAACGCATTTCGGCACGCACGCGCTCAAGGTCTTCAGGCGTATCAACGCCCGTACCCGGCACTTCCTTTGCCACTGCAACGTGGATCTTTTCGCCGTACCACAGCACGCGAAGCTGCTCAAGCATTTCAATATGTTCCAGCGGGCTGGGTGCCCAGCTGACATAGCGGCGGATAAAGCCTGCACGGTAACCGTAGATGCCAATATGACGCAGGAAGGTGTCGCCTATCGTCTCTTTTGAAACGGCAAAGCGATCGCGATCCCATGGAATGGTCGCACGCGAGAAATAGAGCGCATAGCCTTCAGCATCCATCACCACCTTCACCGCATTCGGGTTAAACACCTCTTCGGCATGGTGAATCGGCACAGCGAGCGTTGCCATACCGACCTGACGCTGAGCCAGGTTTTCCGCCACCTGGCGAATAATGACTGCCGGGATCATCGGCTCGTCGCCCTGCACGTTAACAATGACCGTATCGTCGCTGAAACCACATTTTTCGACAACTTCAGCCAGACGTTCAGTACCAGACTGGTGATCGGCGCGGGTCATGCACACTTCTCCACCCGCTGCTTCAACAGCACGTGCAACATCCGCATGGTCAGTGGCGACAATAATGCGATCGGCACCTGATTCACGCGCACGTTCGAGAACATGCACAATCATCGGTTTGCCATTGATATCAACCAGCGGTTTACCAGGCAGACGCGTTGACGCATAACGCGCCGGGATAATGACGACAAAACTCATGGTTTGCTCTCTTCTGCGACCAGGGAACGGGCTTCATTTTCCAGCAGGACAGGAATACCGTCACGCAGAGGGAAAGCCAGGTTGTCCAGTTTGCATATCAGCTCTTGTTTATCCTGGCTGTAATACAGCTTGCCGTTGCACACCGGGCAGGCAATGATTTCAAGTAAACGGTGATCCATAGTTCCTCCGTATGGGTAATTGCTACAGCTTAACACATTCCCTCTTCAGGCTAAGCCTGTTTCCCAGCCACGTTGACAGGATATAAACAACCCGTCAGGCAGACGCCCCAGCGTGACTTCCCTGGCTCCCTGCCAGACAGCAAACTCATTAATGGCAGACGTTAATCCTCTTTCCAACGCGGCCGTGACGTTCACGCCCTCTTCCAGATAGAGCGCAATGATCTCCAGGATGCCGGTTTTACGGTGCATCTTGGCATCCATACGGCCGACCAGTTGCCCTTTGTGCAACAGAGGCAAAACGAAGTAGCCATACTGACGTTTTGGTGCCGGGGTATAACATTCCAGCCGATAGCTAAAATCAAACAGCTGCATGGCACGTTTTCTGTCCCACACTACCGGATCAAACGGTGACAACACCGCGCTGTGGGTGGCCTGAAGTTTGCCTTCCAGGGCCTGCGGCAATAGCGGGAGTAAATCTGCATGCAGCCACATCTCCCCCAGCGTCTCCACTGAGACCGGAATTACGCGCTGTGTCTGTTGCCAGTGCTCCAGCAACGGTTTCAGCGCGGGCTGGCGGAGACGGTAGTAGTCCGCCAGCCATTGCGGACGAAAAATACCCAGACTACGGGCACTGTTCTCCAGCATAATGGCTTCAGCGGTATCCTGGGTGAGCAGATCGCGCGCGTCATCCCAGTGCGGCATCACGCGATGCGTCAGGTCGTAAACACGCTGAAAATTACGGCGCTCCACCACCATCACTTTGCCTGATGTAAAAAGCCCTTCAAGGTGGCGCTTATGCGGCTTCCACTCCCACCAGCCGCTCGCGCCTTTTCGCGGATGTTCAAAATCAGCGGAGCGTACCGGACCGTTCTCCTGAATATGGGCAATAAGCTGCTCAATTTCAGCCGCGTGCTCCTGCATCCACTCCTGCCGGTATTTCCAGCCCATCTTGTCGGGGGAGAGCATGCGGTGGCGAACCAGTGCGAAATCGCTGCGAGGGAGGAAACAGGCTTCATGCGCCCAGTATTCCATTAGTTCACCCTGACTGAGCGCCATATCCAGCCATTGAGGCTGATAATGTCCCAGACGGCTGAACAGCACCAGATACGGGCTACGCGCCACGATGTTAATGGTGTCGATCTGCAGCAGCGACATGCGCTGCACGGTGGAAAGGATGTCTGCGGGGCGGGCGCGACGACGGGGCTTTTTAAGCAGCCCCTGCGCAGCCAGGTGTAAATGACGTGCGGCTGAAAGTGTGAGTTGCGGTAAAGACATGCTTTTTCCTGTCAGTTAACGCGCTACCGGAAACAGGATTGCTATTAATGTGTTAGCGCAATCAGCTCCCTGAGCAATTGTTCCGGCTGCTCGCCGCTGAGTTCAGCGTCAACCGGCAGATACCACCAGTTTTCTTTCGCGAAGGCACGGCATTTCACCGCATCTTTTTCTGTCATAATGAGCGTCTGTCCAGGCGCAGTCAGCGCTTCAACCTGCTCCGGAACCAAAGCCTGGTGATCGGCCAGTGGCACGCATTTTTCAAGCCGGGCACCACACTGTTCAAGCGTCGTAAAGAAGCGTGGCGGATGACCAATACCCGCCATCGCAACCAGAGAGGAGAGTTGCGCGACATCCTGACGTTCACCGGTCAAAAGATTCACCGCCAGACCAGGGTGAAGGTGCATCGGGATTTCCCCCGCTCTGGCTTCGCCACCGTTTACGATGACCGCATCAACAGACTTCAAACGGGATGCGCGTTCACGCATCGGCCCCGCGGGTAACCACCAGCCGTTGCCAAAACGGCGCACACCGTCGATGACCACAATCTCTTTGTCTCGCGCCAGAGCATAATGCTGCAGGCCATCATCGGTAATGATGATTTGAACCGCATGCTCAGCGAGAAGTGCCTTCACAGCGTCACTGCGCACAGGAGACACCGCAACCGGCGCGCCCGTGCGCTGGTAGATCAGTACAGGCTCGTCGCCAGCTTCAGCCGTTGTGGTTTGAGCGCTTAACAGCAGAGGATATTGCGCCGCTTTGCCCCCGTAGCCACGTGAGACCACCCCAGGCCGGAGACCCCGTTTCTGAAGTTGCTCTACCAGCCAGATAACCACTGGCGTTTTACCGTTTCCACCCGCAGTCAGATTACCGACCACCACCACCGGAACCGGTGCGCGCCAGGCGCGTTTCAGCCCCAGACGGTAAAGCAAGCGGATCACACCACTCACCAGGCCATAAAGCCAGGAGAGCGGCAGAAGCAGCAGCCACAGCGGTGATTCACCTGACCAGATGCGTGCTATCATTCGCCAAACTGCATCTTGTGAAGCTGCGCGTAAACGCCGCGATGAGCCAGCAGATCCGCATGGCTACCACGTTCAACGATAATCCCATCTTCAACGACGACGATTTCATCAGCTTGCTCAATCGTCGACAGACGATGCGCAATCACCAGCGAAGTACGGTTCTTTTGCAGTTCATCCAGAGCCGACTGAATAGCGCGTTCAGACTCCGTATCCAGTGCAGACGTCGCTTCATCCAGGATCAGAATTGGGCTGTCTCGCAACAGCGCACGCGCAATCGCGATACGCTGACGCTGGCCGCCGGAAAGCAGAACGCCGTTTTCACCGATAATCGTATCCAGACCGTTATCCATCTTGTTGATAAAGTCCATCGCATAGGCCATACGAGCAGCATTTTCAATTTGCTCGCGGCTGTACTCTTCGGTACGCGCATACGCGATATTGTTTGCGACCGTATCGTTAAAGAGATGTACGTTCTGCGATACCAGCGCAACCTGGTTACGCAGCGATTGCAGGGTATACTCACGCAGATCATGACCATCCAGCAGGATCTCGCCGTCGTCGATGTCATAGAAACGCGTTATCAGGCTGGCAATCGTCGATTTACCAGAACCCGAGCGGCCCACCAGCGCAACCGTTTTACCTGCCGGGATATTCAGGCTGATATTACGCAGCGCAGGGGCTTCGCGGCCAGGGTAGGTAAAGGTCACGTTACGGAACTCAACGTCTCCGTTTGCACGTTCAATCACGCGCTTACCTTCATCTTTTTCCTGCTCGGAATCCAGAATGCTGAACAGCGTCTGGCATGCTGCCATCCCGCGCTGGAACTGCGCGTTGACGTTGGTCAGAGATTTCAGCGGGCGCATCAGTGCAATCATGGACGAGAAGACCACCGTTATAGTCCCCGCGGTCAGGGTCTCCATGACGCTCGGGAAACTTGCCGCATACAGCACAAATGCCAGTGCCAGAGAGGCAATCAGCTGGATGATCGGATCGGAGATAGAAGAGGCTGACACCATTTTCATCCCCTGCAGACGCATCTTGTTGCTGACCTTATCAAAGCGTTTGGTTTCGACATCCTGACCACCGAAAATCAACACTTCTTTATGCCCCTTCAACATCTGTTCAGCGCTGGTCGTCACCTGCCCCATCGTATTCTGCATGTTTTTACTGATATTGCGAAAACGCTTAGACACGACGCGGATCGCGATAGAGACAATCGGTGCCAGAACAATGAGGATAATCGACAGCTGCCAGCTGTAATAGAACATCATCACAAACAGGCCGATGATCGAAGCACCTTCACGCACAACGGTGATCAGCGCGCTGGAGGATGAGGAGGCTACCTGCTCTGAATCGTAGGTAATACGCGACAGCAACGTACCGGTAGACTGTTTATCGAAGAAAGCGACAGGCATACCCATCATATGGCTGAACAGCCGACGGCGCATGGTCATAACCACTTTTCCCGATACCCAGGAGATGCAGTAGCTGGAAATATAGCTGGTGATACCGCGTAAGATCATCAGTCCGATAACCACCAGAGGCATCCATAGCAACACTGAGCGATCCGTTTTACCAAAACCGTCATCCAGTAACGGTTTGAGGAGCGATAACATAAAAGTATCGCTGGCTGCGTTGAGGATTAACGCTACGCCCGCCACGATCAAGCCTGCTTTAAAAGGTGCAATCATCGGCCAGAGACGGCGGAACGTTTGCCACGTGGAGAGATCTTTGTCGTTATGCATTCAAAAAACCAGCATTTGTTGAAATAGCCGCATATTCTACCCGTTATCGACGGGCGCGCCAAACCACTGATGATACCAACGTGGCAAATAGTGATCGCGTAAGCGACGGATTTGCCTGTCATGTTGCGAAAACGTCACAGAAATTTGCCCGGAGTGAGGCGTATCAAGCCAGATATAGCCCTCTTTTCTGTAACGCCTGACCACTTTAACAGACGGAAATCGCCATGCGTTATAGCGGGCCGCTGAGGTCAGCGCTATCTTCCCTTCGGCACGCTGCACCAGCGGCAGTGATGAAGAGGTATTGCTGCCATGATGCGGTACCTGAATGAGTGTAGACGCAAGATAGCGCCAGTGGTGGCTCAGCATCATCTGTTCAGCCCGCGCTTCAATGTCTCCCGTCAGCAGTACACTCTGTTCACCATCATCAACTTTTACCACGCAGGAGCGGTTATTGCCTTTGGCATGATACTCCTCTGGCGGCCAGTGCACGGTGAATTTTAAACCCTGCCACTGCCATTGCTGCCCACGAAAACACGGAAGATGCCCGGCCCAGCGTAGCGGACTTTTTATCCACATATCAGGCCATGCTTTTTGTAGTGATGGCAGGCCACCTGCATGGTCAAGATGCTCGTGACT
Organism: Enterobacter oligotrophicus; assembly: GCF_009176645.1. Lineage (NCBI taxonomy): Bacteria > Pseudomonadati > Pseudomonadota > Gammaproteobacteria > Enterobacterales > Enterobacteriaceae > Enterobacter > Enterobacter oligotrophicus. The sequence continues at coordinate 4,130,545 of NZ_AP019007.1, read as the reverse complement.
CAGAATCACGCCTTCCGGCTTAAGATGGTGCCAGCGTAGCCAGGGAATAATCAGTTGCTGTCCACTGTCGCCCCCCGGCCACGCCAGCCCGGTGTCGTATAAAATGGCTTTCCCGTGGCGTTCAACCACCATTGCCAGCCCCTGCCCCACATCAAGCATATGCAGCGTCCAGCTGTCCGTTTTAACCGTTCGCCAGAAAGGAAACGACAGCATAATACTTCCTGCCAGACAAACCGCAGGTACGGCTTTCAGGGCGCGGAAACGCCAGCCAGCTATAGCAAACCACGGCAATAACGTCAGGTATTGCCAGCGTTCATCAACATCCTGCCAGCCATCCGGCAGTCGCATCAGCAGCCAGAACAGCCCCGCAAGAGATTTATCTGACGCAAACCAGACGGCGTTCTCAAGAGAAACCAACGGGAGCAGATGCAGCAGCATACCGAACAGGATCAGCGGAACCGAGATAAACGTCACCAGCGGAACGGCAAAAAGGTTAGCAACCAGTGAAGATATGCTGAAGCCATGGAAAATCAGCACCTGTAAAGGCAGAAGCAGCAGCAACATACCCAACTGCAGATAGATTAAATTTACCAAAGGGCGTATCCGGCTAGCCCAGCGCCAGTGCGGGAGAGGCAACCACTGATACCAGAAAATTAATGCCGCCACGGCAAAAGCCGACAAAATAAGGCTTTGTGATAGCACAGACATGGGATCGAAAATCAGGATCGTCGCCACACAGCATAACCAGACCTGCCAGGGTGACCACAGGCGGCCGCTCATCCGTAAAGCTGCCAGCACCGCAAGAGAAATAACAGTACGCAGTGCCGGTGGCTGTAAACCAGTTAGCCACGCGTAAAAGGCGGCAAACAGCAGGCCAGCTAGTAGCGGTATCTGCCATATCATCCAGCGACAGGGCAAGAATAGCTGGATGCCCCGAGCCAGAAACCAAAAAACAGAGGCTGCCAGCGCAATGTGCAAACCTGAAATTGCCATCAGATGCAGGGTCCCCGTCTCACGCATCAAATTTTTTATTTCGCGCGACACATTCAGACGCTCCCCCATTCCCAGCCCCAGGATCACTGTCCCCCACTGAAATGGGGAAAGAGAACGTTGCAATGATGTCAGGTACTGTGAACGCAGGCTGCAGCGAGCATCAATACTCTCTGCGTGAGTGAAGCGTCCGCTCAACGTTTGATGTCGGGCAAAGGCACTCTGCTGCGAATCATAGCCTCCCTCGTTGAGTTCACCATGTACCGCTCTGAGGCGCAGCGACATGGCCCAGCGCTGACCCGCGCACACCTTTTCAGGTAAGTAATTACCATACAGCGTTACACCCGTTGCGGCCCCCCAACGTTTTCCGTTTAGGCTGACAATGTTTGCCTGATGCACCGTCGCACCGTCGGTTGCGGTAATCACCACCTCTGCCTGCTGTGGCCCTGTCGTTAAGTGCTGCATGGGCCAGATATTTTCCTGCGCGTTCAGAATGCCCCAGGCAAAAAATAACAACCCGGTTCCCATGTAACGCAGCCACGCCCGCTGCTGAAAAGCCAACACAATCCCGACGGCAATGCTCCCCCAGACAGTATGAAGGTCCGGCAGAACGGGTAACCAATACAGTGGGATAATTGCCAGAATGGCACACAGACTGATAGCGGATATCCCCATTTTCACCTCCCTGTTTCAGAGAAGTATGCGGGTTTAATGGGGCATCGTCAGACGGATAAAGTGAGTGTTGCGGCGGTCGCTGTAACGTTTTTGGTTGGTTACAGAAAACCAAACAGGAATTGCGGCACATCTTCAGAAATGAAGGAAGGAAAACAAAAAAAGCACCCGAAGGTGCTTTCTTTAAAACCCAGTTTAACCCTGACGGCTAAACTCAGTTGCCATAAATATTGGCGCGATCGCGCAGTTCTTTACCCGGTTTAAAGTGAGGAACGTATTTACCTTCCAGTTCAACTTTATCGCCAGTCTTCGGGTTACGCCCGGTGCGTGGAGCACGATAGTGCAGAGAGAAACTACCGAAACCGCGGATTTCAATGCGCTCGCCCTGGGCAAGAGTGGTGGCCATATGCTCCAGCATCTCTTTAACAGCATCTTCCACAGCCTTTGCCGGGATGTGCGGTTGCTGACTGGCAAGTCTTTCAATCAATTCTGACTTGGTCATGATTCCTCCGGTTCCTTCAAACCATTTAGCTGAACAGCTCATTAAACAAGGGCGGCCGTAGCCGCCCTTTGTTATTGATTACAGGACGAATCCTGCAATCTGTCAAGTCTGCTCCTCATCCTTCGCGCTGTAAATGCGTTACAGATCAAATGATGCTGAGAACCTGATATTACTCGCCTTTAGCTGCTTTGAATGCTTCAGCCATTGCGTTGTTAGAGAAGTTTGCATCTTCCTGTTTGTTAACAGTTGCGATTGCATCTTTCTCATCAGCTTCGTCTTTAGCACGAACAGACAGGCTGATAGCACGGTTCTTACGGTCAACACCGGTGAACTTAGCTTCAACGTCGTCGCCAACACTCAGAACCAGAGTTGCATCTTCAACGCGGTCACGTGAAGCCTCGGAAGCGCGCAGGTAACCTTCAACGCCGTCAGCCAGTTCTACGGTTGCGCCTTTAGCGTCAACTGCAGTCACTTTACCGTTTACGATTGCGCCTTTCTTGTTCAGTGCAACCCAGTTGTTGAACGGATCTTCTGCGAGCTGTTTAACGCCCAGGGAGATACGCTCACGCTCTGCGTCAACCTGCAGAACAACTGCAGCGATTTCGTCGCCTTTTTTGTATTCACGAACTGCTTCTTCGCCTGCAACGTTCCAGGAGATGTCAGACAGGTGAACCAGGCCATCGATGCCGCCGTCCAGGCCGATGAAGATACCGAAGTCAGTGATAGACTTGATTTTACCTTCAACACGGTCGCCCTTGTTGTGGGTTTCCGCGAACTGCTGCCATGGGTTGTTTTTGCACTGTTTCAGGCCCAGGGAGATACGACGACGTTCTTCGTCGATATCCAGAACCATCACTTCCACTACATCACCAACGTTAACAACTTTGGATGGGTGGATGTTTTTGTTGGTCCAGTCCATTTCGGAAACGTGCACCAGACCTTCAACGCCTTCTTCGATTTCAACGAAGCAGCCGTAGTCAGTCAGGTTAGTAACGCGACCAGTCAGTTTAGTACCTTCTGGGTAACGCTTAGCGATAGCTACCCATGGATCTTCGCCCAGCTGTTTCAGGCCGAGGGATACACGAGTACGCTCGCGGTCGAACTTCAGCACTTTAACAGTGATTTCGTCGCCCACGTTCACGATTTCGCTTGGGTGCTTAACGCGTTTCCACGCCATGTCGGTGATGTGCAGCAGGCCATCAACGCCGCCCAGATCAACGAATGCGCCGTAGTCAGTGAGGTTCTTAACGATACCTTTGACTTCCATGCCTTCCTGCAGGTTTTCCAGCAGCTGATCGCGTTCTGCGCTGTTTTCGGATTCGATAACGGCACGACGGGAAACAACAACGTTGTTACGCTTCTGGTCCAGCTTGATTACTTTGAACTCAAGCTCTTTGCCTTCAAGGTGCAGGGTGTCACGGACTGGACGCACGTCTACCAGTGAACCTGGCAGGAACGCACGAATACCATTCAGCTCAACAGTGAAGCCACCTTTAACTTTGCCGTTGATAACACCGACCACAGTTTCAGCTTCTTCGTAAGCCTTCTCCAGCGTGATCCATGCTTCGTGACGTTTAGCTTTCTCACGAGACAGCAGGGTTTCGCCGAAGCCGTCTTCTACTGCGTCCAGAGCAACGTCAACTTCGTCACCGACCTGGATTTCCAGCTCGCCCTGGGCGTTTTTGAACTGCTCTGCCGGAATGGCGGACTCAGATTTCAGACCGGCGTCAACCAGCACTACGTCTTTGTCGATAGCAACAACAACACCACGAACGATGGAACCCGGACGGGTTTCGATTTCTTTTAAGGATTCTTCAAACAGTTGAGCAAAAGATTCAGTCATGTTTAATCTTCAGGTTAATATTAACGTCCACCTGGCTCCGTGCCGGATGGGGTTGTTTCACATACCCGCCGTCAATCCATTGCAGCGGGGGTACTGCTAAATCGGTCGCGATTACGCGAGTGCCAGTTTTTGGCGCGCATATTGTAGCGCTTTTTCAATCACTTGCTCAATAGTTAAACTGGTTGAATCCAGAACTAATGCATCTTCTGCAGGAACAAGTGGGGCGACGGCGCGGTTACGGTCGCGGTCATCGCGCTCTTTTATCTCGGATAAAAGGCGATCAAAGTTAACACTAAACCCCTTTTCCTGCAACTGAAGCATGCGACGTTGAGCACGTTCTTCCGAGGAGGCGTCAAGGAAAATTTTCACTGGCGCATCAGGAAATACAACAGTTCCCATGTCACGGCCGTCGGCAATAAGCCCTGGGGCCTCACGGAAACCACGCTGACGACGTAAAAGCGCCTCGCGAACGCGCGGGAATGCCGCCACTTGTGAGGCCGCGTTAGCGACTTCCTGAGTACGAATTTCGCCACTGACGTCTTCGCCTTCCAGGATCACTTCAAGATTGCCATCAGTGGAGACGAAACGCACATCCAGGTGTGCAGCCAGCGGAACCAGCGCCTCTTCAGATGCGACATCCACATGGTGATGCAGCGCAGCCAGAGCCAGCACACGATAGATTGCTCCCGAATCTAAAAGATGCCATTGCAATGCTTCCGCCATCGCTTTACACAGAGTACCTTTCCCTGCGCCACTTGGCCCATCAATGGTGATTACCGGGGCAACTGCCGTCATCTTTTTCTCCTTAATAAAGGCATACCGTTAACATGAACGCCGCGCATTATACGCGTCAACGTGCGCAACTGTTACCCTTGCGTGCAAATTACGGAATGATTGAAGCAGAGTGTAGAAGAAATGGGCGGAAGTGTTCGTCAGGAAGCGTAAGGAAATGCCGCACCGGATGATGCGGCAGAGAACGATCAAGCCAGCGTGCTAATGCGCGCCAGCTGTTCGAAGTAGTCCGGGAAGGTTTTCGCCGTACACTTCGGATCGAGAATAGTGACCGGCGTGTCGGACAGCGCCACCAGCGAGAAGCACATCGCCATACGGTGATCGTTGTAGGTGCCAATTTCCGCAAACTGCAGTTTCGCCGGAGGCGTGACGCGAATGTAGTCTTCGCCCTCTTCCACTTCGGCACCCACTTTACGCAGCTCGGTGGCCATCGCGAACAGGCGGTCCGTCTCTTTTACGCGCCAGTTATAGATGTTACGCAGCGTGGTGGTGCCTTTGGCAAACAGCGCCGCCGTGGCAATGGTCATTGCCGCATCCGGGATATGGTTCATGTCCATATCGATGGCGTTCAGCTCGCCACGGGTACAAGAGATGAAGTCATCGCCCCAGGTGACAATGGCACCCATTTTTTCCAGCACGTCAGCAAAGCGGATATCGCCCTGCACGCTGTTGCGGCCAATGCCGGTCACTTTTACCGTACCGCCTTTAATCGCGCCAGCGGCAAGGAAATAGGACGCGGATGAAGCATCGCCTTCAACGAGGTAGTGGCCCGGAGACTGGTACTGCTGCGCACCGCGAACCACAAAATGCTGATAAGCCTGGTTTTCAACCTCAACGCCGAAAGTTTTCATCAGGTGCAGCGTGATATCAATGTACGGTTTAGAGACCAGGTCACCTTTGATAGTGATAACTGTATCCTGCGGAGCCAGCGGTGCCGTCATCAGCAATGCCGTCAGGAACTGACTGGAGACACTGCCGTCAACCTCAACCGTACCGCCAGTAAAACCACCGCGCAGGCGCAGCGGCGGATAATTTTCCTGCTCCAGGTAATCGATCTGAGCCCCCCCCTGACGCAGAGCATCCACCAGATGGCCGATCGGACGCTCTTTCATACGCGGTTCACCGGTCAGCACAATGTTATTGCTGCCGAGGCACAGCGCGGCGGCTAACGGACGCATCACCGTCCCTGCATTGCCCAGGAACAGCTCCAGCGCTTCACCGGAACGTAACGCACCGCCGTTGCCGGTCACCTCACAACGGGTACGATCGTCAGAGAGTGTGTAATGTACGCCCAACGCTTTCAGTGCATTGAGCATATGGCGCACGTCATCGCTGTCCAGCAGGTTTGTGAGGACGGTGGTGCCGTTTGCCAGAGCTGCCAGCAGCAGAGCGCGGTTCGAGACACTTTTTGAACCAGGCAGATTAATGGTGCCATCTACCCGCGCGATAGGTTGTAACGTCAGGGATTCCATGAAACTTAACTCTCAACTCAACATAATAAAAACCCCGCAGCAATGCTACGGGGGTGAAAAACAGCGCAATTAACCGTGACGACGTTCGAAGTCGATCATGAAATCGGTCAGTGCCTTAACACCTTCCAGCGGCATGGCGTTATAAATAGAGGCGCGCATCCCGCCCACTACACGGTGGCCTTTCAGCGCGTGCAGCCCCGCAGCGAAGGACTCTTCCAGGAATACTTTATCCAGGTTGCTATCAGCCAGCTGGAACGGCACGTTCATGCGGGAACGGTTAGCTTTCGCCACATCGTTACGGTAGAAGTCGCTTTTATCAATCACGCCGTACAGCAGTTCCGCTTTTTGCTGATTGATGGTGTTCATCTGCGCCACGCCGCCCTTTTGCTTCAGCCATTTGAAGACCAGACCGGAGAGATACCAGGCGAACGTTGGCGGCGTGTTGAACATCGAGTCGTTATCGTTCAGCACGGTGTAATCAAGAATCGACGGGCAGGATTTATGCGCTTTACCAAGCAGGTCTTCACGCACGATGACCAGGGTCAAACCAGCGGGACCGATGTTTTTCTGCGCACCGGCATAAATCACACCGTAACGGCTGACATCCAGAGGCGAGGAAAGAATGGTAGAAGAGAGATCCGCGGTCACGACCACGTTCTCACCAAAGTTTGGCTCTTCGTGAATGGCGATGCCGTCGATCGTTTCGTTCGGGCAATAGTGCAGATAAGCGGCATCAGAGGAAAGCTGCCACTCGCTCATTGGCTTAACGGCGCGCAGACCGTCAACGGTCACTTTGGCATCAATAACGTTTGGTGTGCAGTATTTGTGCGCCTCTTTTACCGCACTGGCTGCCCAGTAGCCTGCATCAACGTAATCGGCGGTGGTTTTGTCGCCCAGCAGATTGAGCGGGATACCCGCAAACTGACCGCGTCCACCACCGTGGCAGAACAATACTTTGTAGTTGGAGGGAATGTTCAGCAGATCGCGAAAATCCTTTTCTGCCTCTTCTGCCACCTGAATAAACTCTTTACCACGGTGGCTGATTTCCATCACCGACGTACCCAGACCGTTCCAGTCACACAGTTCCTGTTGAGCCTGTTTAAGTACATCCGCCGGTAACATTGCCGGACCTGAACTGAAATTAAAGACTTGAGCCATTTCCCCTCACCACGCTAAAAGCAATAAGTTATAACTGTGGATATCGGTTTTATCATTCAGTGACACGCGCCGCAATGTCTAAAACTTATGACGGGTGAAATGTGTCCTTCGTCACACAATACATTCTGCCGCTCCGCTGTCACAAAACCGACAAAATGGCTGTCAGGTAACACGTATAGCCCGGCTAACCTTCGTCCATTCTGGATTCGTACAGCGAGGGCATAATTGATGTTCACCCGCCCGCATGGCAACCACATGACTACATTTGATACAGGCATACTCTTCGGTTTCGGGTACGGTCGTAAACCGTTCCACCAGCATATCCGGCAGGATGCACAACCCAGGCTTCACCTCATCGTCGGGATAGTAATAGACGCTGATTTGCCCGTTCGTTTCCATAATGGCCAGACGCACCTGCCCCAGTTGTTCAACGCTGTTGAGACGCAGCTCCATAAAGAACTCGAACTCCGTCATATTGGCACTTTGCACTTTCTCCCAGGCCAGTTGCCCGTCTTCCACAATCACCACCGGTTTCCCTTCAAGCAGATCTTCCAGCTTTTCGCTTTTCGACATCAGCCACATCACCAGCCGGTACAACAACGCGAGGGAAACAAAGACAATAAAGACCGGCACCATCGGCACATCGTCATAGAACGCCACATCCCCTGCCGCTGAACCCAGCGTCAGAATGATAAGCACTTCAAAGAGGGACATCTGCCGAACGCCACGGCGTCCGGTGATTTTGAGAAACAGAAACACCAGCACGAAGGTATAAAGGCTACGCAGCGCCACCTCACCTAAAAACTCAAGAGGAACTTTGTCAAACGCCATCCGCTGGAGATCGAATGCTTTCATTTTTCTACGCCTTAACAGTGGGTTACTGTCTTTAAGCATAGTCCAGCCATTTATTTTCGCCGGAGATAGCACCCGTCACGCAAAACCCGTATCATTGCGCGCTTTACGTACGATAAAAGTGAACGCCATGACTCAAACGTTTATCCCCGGCAAAGACGCCGCTCTGGAAGATTCCATCGCTCGCTTCCAGCAGAAACTGACCGACCTGGGCTTTAATATTGAAGAAGCCTCCTGGCTGAACCCGGTGCCTCACGTCTGGTCCGTGCATATTCGCGATAAAGACTGCGCGCTGTGCTTTACCAACGGTAAAGGCGCAACTAAAAAAGCGGCGCTGGCCTCTGCGCTGGGCGAGTATTTTGAACGTCTGTCGACCAACTATTTCTTTGCTGACTTCTGGCTGGGCGAAACCATCGCCAACGGTCCATTCGTTCACTACCCAAACGAAAAATGGTTCCCGCTGACGGAAGATGACGAACTGCCGGAAGGCATTCTTGATGCCCGTCTGCGCGCGTTCTACGACCCGGAAAATGAACTGACCGCCAGCATGCTGATCGACCTGCAGTCTGGTAACGAAGATCGTGGTATTTGCGCTCTGCCTTTCACGCGTCAGTCTGACGAGCAGACCGTGTATATTCCGATGAACATCGTCGGCAACCTGTATGTGTCCAACGGCATGTCCGCTGGTAACACCCGCAATGAAGCGCGCGTGCAGGGTCTGTCTGAAGTCTTCGAACGCCACATCAAAAACCGCATTATTGCCGAATCCATCAGCCTGCCAGAAATTCCGGCCGACGTACTGGCACGCTATCCTGGCGTGGTGGAATCCATCGCTAAACTGGAAGCGGAAGGTTTCCCAATCTTTGCCTATGACGGCTCACTGGGCGGTAAATACCCGGTTATCTGCGTGGTGCTGTTCAACCCAACCAACGGAACCTGCTTCGCCTCCTTTGGCGCGCACCCGGACTTTGGCGTGGCGCTGGAGCGTACCGTCACCGAACTGCTTCAGGGCCGTAGCCTGAAAGATCTGGACGTGTTCACCCCACCAACGTTTGACGATGAAGAAGTGGCCGAGCATACCAACCTCGAAACCCACTTTATCGACTCCAGCGGTTTGATCTCCTGGGATATGTTCAAGCAGGACGCGGACTATCCGTTCGTGGACTGGAGCTTTGCCGGCACCACCGAAGAAGAGTTTGCGACGCTGATGGCGATCTTCAGCGCCGAAGATCAGGAAGTCTATATTGCTGACTATGAACACCTGGGTGTTTATGCGTGCCGCATTATCGTTCCTGGCATGTCGGATATCTATCCGGCGGAAGACCTGTGGCTGGCGAACAACAGCATGGGCGCACACCTGCGTGAAACGCTGCTGGCCCTGCCGGGCAGCGAGTGGGAAAAAGAAGATTATCTGAACCTGATCGCCCAGCTGGACGATGAAGGCCATGATGACTTCACCCGCGTGCGCGAACTGCTGGGTCTGGCGACCAGTAAAGATAACGGCTGGTACACCCTGCGTATTGGTGAACTGAAAGCGATGCTGGCGCTGGCCGGTGGCGATCTGGATCAGGCGCTGGCCTGGACTGAGTGGACAATGGAGTTCAACCAGTCGGTCTTCTCTGCCGAGCGCACCAACTATTACCGTTGCCTGCAAACTCTGCTCCTGCTTTCTCAGGAGGACGATCGCGAGCCATTGCAGTACCTGAATGCATTTGTTCGTATGTACGGTGCAGACGCGGTTGAAGCCGCCAGCGCGGCGCTGAGTGGTGAAGAGCCGTTCTATGGCCTGCAGGCCGTTGATAGCGATCTGAAAGCCTTCCCGGCGCATCAGTCATTACTTAACGCTTATGAGAAATTACAGAAAGCGAAAGCCGCTTACTGGTCAAAATAAGCGCATATAACATTAGCGGCTGTAGGCGTATTCAATCGTCTGAGCTATATTACGGGGCAATTTCATTGCCCCGTTTTTTATTTTTTCGGCAATGACTGTTGATTGTAATAATAAAGTTAAATATGGGTAAATATAATAATATTTACCCACGCTTTATTGTTACTTTTTATGGTAAATACTCCATATTAATTAACTGTTTTCCGGGAGGCCGAACGAAATAATTCAACTCTTTTCATAACTTTTAAAATTTATTTTTATACGGATAATCAAATACTTACTCCGCACTTGCTGTAAAACCATACGCATTGCGGGCCTATAAGCCAGGCGAGATATGATCTATATCAATTTCTCTTCTATAATGCTTTGTTAGTATCTCGTCGCCGACTTAATAAAGAGAGAGTTAGTGTGAAAGCTGACAACCCTTTTGATCTTTTACTCCCTGCTGCAATGGCGAAAGTTGCCGAGGAAGCAGGTGTCTATAAAGCAACGAAACACCCGATGAAGACGTTCTATCTGGCGATCACAGCCGGTGTGTTCATCTCAATCGCTTTCGTCTTCTACATTACTGCCACCACCGGTACTGCCGCGATGCCTTTCGGCATAGCTAAACTGATTGGCGGTATCTGCTTCTCACTGGGTCTGATTCTCTGCGTCATCTGCGGTGCCGACCTCTTCACCTCTACGGTGCTGATTGTGGTGGCGAAAGCCAGCGGAAGAATTACCTGGGGCCAACTGGCGCGCAACTGGCTTAACGTCTATGTTGGCAACCTGATTGGCTGTCTGCTCTTTGTTCTGTTGATGTGGCTCTCTGGCGAGTACATGACCGCCAACGGCGGCTGGGGGCTTAACGTCCTGCAAACCGCTGACCACAAAATGCATCACACATTTATCGAAGCCGTTGCTCTCGGCATCCTCGCAAACCTGATGGTCTGCCTGGCTGTATGGATGAGCTACTCGGGTCGTAGCCTGATGGACAAAGCCATGATTATGGTTCTGCCGGTTGCGATGTTTGTTGCCAGCGGCTTTGAGCACAGTATTGCGAATATGTTTATGATCCCGATGGGTATTGTAATTCGCAACTTTGCGAGCCCGGAGTTCTGGACTGCTATCGGTTCAACCCCGGAAAGTTTCTCTCACCTGACTATCATGAATTTCATTACTGATAACCTGATCCCAGTCACTATCGGGAACATTATCGGTGGGGGTCTGTTAGTCGGGTTGACATACTGGGTCATTTACCTGCGTGGCGGCGACCATCATTAATGGTTGTCTCAGGCAGTAAATAAAAAATCCACTTAAGAAGGTAGGTGTTACATGTCCGAGCTTAATGAAAAGTTAGCCACAGCCTGGGAAGGTTTTGCGAAAGGTGACTGGCAGAATGAAGTCAACGTCCGTGACTTCATTCAGAAAAACTATACCCCGTATGAAGGTGACGAATCCTTCCTGGCTGGTGCAACTGACGCGACCACCAAGCTGTGGGACAACGTAATGGAAGGCGTTAAACTGGAAAACCGCACTCACGCGCCAGTTGATTTTGACACCTCCGTTGCATCCACCATCACTTCTCACGATGCTGGCTACATCAACAAAGCCCTTGAGAAAATCGTTGGTCTGCAGACTGAAGCACCACTGAAACGCGCAATCATCCCGTTCGGTGGTATCAAAATGGTTGAAGGTTCCTGCAAAGCGTATAACCGCGAGCTGGACCCAATGCTGAAAAAAATCTTCACCGAATATCGCAAAACCCATAACCAGGGCGTATTCGATGTTTACACCAAAGACATTCTGAACTGCCGTAAATCCGGCGTTCTGACCGGTCTGCCAGATGCGTATGGCCGTGGCCGTATCATCGGTGACTACCGTCGCGTTGCGCTGTACGGTATCGACTTCCTGATGAAAGACAAATACGCACAGTTCGTATCCCTGCAGTCCGATCTGGAAAACGGCGTAAACCTGGAAGCCACTATTCGTCTGCGTGAAGAAATCGCTGAACAGCACCGCGCGCTGGGTCAGATCAAAGAGATGGCGGCGAAATACGGCTGCGATATCTCTGGTCCTGCGACTAACGCTCAGGAAGCTATCCAGTGGACCTACTTCGGCTACCTGGCCGCGGTTAAGTCTCAGAACGGTGCAGCAATGTCCTTCGGTCGCGTATCCACCTTCCTGGATGCGTACATCGAACGTGACCTGAAAGCAGGTAAAATCACCGAGCAAGACGCTCAGGAAATGATTGACCACCTGGTCATGAAACTGCGTATGGTTCGCTTCCTGCGTACCCCAGAATACGATGAGCTGTTCTCCGGTGACCCAATCTGGGCGACAGAATCTATCGGTGGTATGGGCGTAGACGGCCGTACTCTGGTAACCAAAAACAGCTTCCGCTTCCTGAACACCCTGTACACCATGGGTCCTTCTCCGGAGCCGAACATCACCGTTCTGTGGTCTGAAAAACTGCCTCTGAACTTCAAGAAATTCGCCGCTAAAGTGTCCATCGACACCTCTTCTCTGCAGTACGAGAACGATGACCTGATGCGTCCGGACTTCAACAACGATGACTACGCTATCGCTTGCTGCGTAAGCCCAATGGTTGTTGGTAAACAAATGCAGTTCTTCGGTGCGCGTGCAAACCTGGCGAAAACCATGCTGTACGCAATCAACGGCGGCGTTGATGAAAAACTGAAAATGCAGGTTGGTCCTAAATCTGAGCCAATCAAAGGCGACGTGCTGAACTATGACGAAGTCATGGAGCGCATGGACCACTTCATGGACTGGCTGGCTAAGCAGTACGTGACCGCGCTGAACGTTATCCACTACATGCACGACAAGTACAGCTACGAAGCCTCTCTGATGGCGCTGCACGACCGTGACGTCGTTCGCACCATGGCGTGTGGTATCGCGGGTCTGTCCGTTGCGGCTGACTCCCTGTCTGCAATCAAATATGCGAAAGTTAAACCAATTCGTGACGAAGACGGCCTGGCTGTAGACTTCGAAATCGAAGGCGAATACCCGCAGTTTGGTAACAACGACGCTCGCGTTGATGACATGGCGGTTGACCTGGTAGAACGTTTCATGAAGAAAATTCAGAAACTCACTACCTACCGTAACGCTATCCCGACTCAGTCTGTTCTGACCATCACCTCTAACGTTGTGTATGGTAAGAAAACCGGTAACACCCCAGACGGTCGTCGTGCTGGCGCGCCATTCGGCCCAGGTGCTAACCCAATGCACGGTCGTGACCAGAAAGGTGCTGTAGCCTCTCTGACCTCCGTTGCTAAACTGCCGTTTGCTTACGCAAAAGATGGTATCTCTTATACCTTCTCTATCGTGCCAAACGCGCTGGGTAAAGACGACGAAGTGCGTAAAACCAACCTCGCGGGTCTGATGGATGGTTACTTCCACCATGAAGCGTCCATCGAAGGTGGTCAGCACCTGAACGTGAACGTCATGAACCGTGAAATGCTGCTCGACGCGATGGAACACCCTGAGAAATATCCTCAGCTGACCATCCGTGTATCTGGCTACGCAGTACGTTTTAACTCCCTGACGAAAGAACAGCAGCAGGACGTTATCACCCGTACTTTCACTCAGTCCATGTAACTGGATTTGACTGAAATCACGCGTTAAAAGGCGTACAATAAAGGCTCCACGCAAGTGGGGCCTTTTTAACACCCTCTCTGCCTCAGTCTCTTTTGTCCGCTATCTATACTCAATGGATAACAGCCAAAACAGACTCGACATAGCCTTTGAGCTGTGCACCTACATAGGCCCCGGATGGGCCAAATTCGGAGATATCACCGCAATGTCAATTATTGGTCGCATTCACTCCTTTGAATCCTGTGGCACTGTCGACGGCCCAGGTATCCGCTTTATTACCTTTTTCCAGGGCTGCCTGATGCGCTGCCTGTACTGCCATAACCGTGACACCTGGGATACGCACGGCGGTAAGGAAGTCACCGTTGAAGATTTAATGAAAGAGGTGGTGACCTACCGCCACTTTATGAACGCGTCCGGCGGCGGCGTGACGGCATCCGGTGGCGAAGCCATTCTGCAGGCCGAATTCGTGCGTGACTGGTTCCGCGCCTGTCGTAAAGAAGGGATTCATACCTGTCTTGATACCAACGGTTTTGTGCGCCGCTACGACCCGGTCATCGACGAACTGCTGGAAGTGACCGATCTGGTGATGCTCGATCTCAAACAGATGAACGATGAGATCCACCAGAACCTGGTTGGCGTCTCCAATCACCGTACCCTGGAGTTCGCAAAATACATCTCCGGGAAAGGCATCAAAACCTGGATTCGCTATGTCGTCGTACCGGGCTGGTCAGATGATGATGATTCAGCGCATCGCCTGGGGGAATTTACCCGCGATATGGGCAACGTCGAGAAAATTGAACTCCTGCCCTATCACGAACTGGGTAAACACAAATGGGTGGCGATGGGCGAAGAGTACAAACTCGATGGCGTGAAGCCGCCGAAGAAAGAGACGATGGAACGCGTGAAAGGTATTCTTGAACAGTACGGCCACAAGGTTATGTATTAATAAAAAGCCCGGTGAGGACACCGGGCTTTTTTAATTTTATTTGAAAACACCGTTGATAATGGTAGTTACAATCGCCGTGCTGAGGGCAATTAAGACCAGGTCATCTCCCACCACTCGCCATTCATAACCTGGATAAGAAGGCAGTTGACCAAGCATTGATGCTGGCACAGTCTTTTTCGCAATCCCCGGAGGCAGTGGCTTACCGCGAGCCAGGTTCTTCGCAATACCTGGGGGCAATGAGTCATAGCCTGTTAAACCGTAATTCAATGCCAGATGACGGGCATGGTCGAAGCTCACGCGGGCTTCAACATCGTCACTTACGCTTTTATTCGATTTGCCTGGGTTTTGATTACCGTTATTTTTATTACCATGGTTAGCGGAATTCCCGTTGCCATGATTGCCGCTATTGCCTTGTCCGCCACCGTTGCCGTGACCATTCCCGTTTCCAGGATTCGCCATAACCGGAGCCGTTGCAAACGTTAAAGACAACACTACTGCCAGCGCGGTAGTGGAAAAACGACGTAGTGACATGATTGCTGCCTTTTAGTGATAGAACTCAATTGAATTATCACCTGGCGCAATAAACAAACAATAAGTAAAACTCTTAGATGTGATGGGGACAAAAAAGCCTGTCATCGACAGGCTTTTATTTAATCAGGCATGAGCCACAGGCGTTGGATGTTCGCCCACTTTGCGCAGCAACATTAAGAGATAAATAAACGACACGCTGGCAATCATAATAAACAGCAAATTGTCGGAATAATTTTGCATCAGCATGGCGGTAAATGTCGGCCCCAGTAAACTGCCGATGGTATAACTCAGCAGCAACGCCTGGTTCATCGCCACCAGCTGGTGATGCTCCACTTTCTCACAGGCCCAGGCCATTGCAACCGGATAGAGCGTAAAGCCCGCTGCGCCTAAAATAAACAATGCTGGTGCCATAGCCGCGTTGCTGAGCATGGCAAGACAACCCATTATCACTACAAATACCTGAACGCGCAGCACCAGCAGGCGTCCAAAACGATCCGCCAGACGGCCAATTGGCCACTGCCCGACAATCCCGGCGCTGACCATCACCGCCATCCAGAAACCAATCCCGGAATCACTCACGCCCTGATGATTCAGGTAGAGCGGCATCAGGCCATAGAGCGAGCCGAGCACAATTCCGGAGATAATGCAGCCATTAACACCCAGACGCGCCTGTCGGAGCCTCAGCATCGGCCAGACATGGGTCACCTCCTGGTGTTCGCTGCTCTGGTTTACGATGCGCGTAAACAGCAGCGGCAGGATCGCAGCCAGCACCATGCCCGTAACCCACGGCAGGACGCTCATCAAATCGGTTGGCAGTTTGCTGACCATCAACTGGCCCAGCACGGTCCCGACGTAATAGACCATCATATAAGCTGCAAGCAGGCGTCCGCGGTTGCGCGATGTACCGCTGCACATCAGCGCACTTTCCACCACTACCCAGATCATCGCGCAGCCCACGCCAGCGATAAAACGCCATGCCATCCAGCTCCAGAAGCCAACCATCAGCCCTAACCCGGCACATCCGGCGGCGAAAATCAGCGATGCCAGATAATAGCTACGGTTAAAGCCAAAACGCTTAATCAGGCTTCCCGTTAATAGCGTACCCAGCAGGTTGCCGGTAAAAAACGACGAGCTAACCATACCCACCTGCCAGGTCGGTAAGTTTTCATGGGCGAGCCACAGCGGGACGAGCGTGTTTAACACTGCGATCGCCAGGGTCAACAAAAGCAGGCCACAGAGCAACAAAAGCACTGGCCGGGTATAGGTGGTCATGGGTTAAAAACCGTGAGGAAGTTCAGATTTCGTGCGCATCATGCCACTGGCAAAAACAAAGTCAATCCACTGATTTAGCCGCCTCGCACAATATGTTCCCTGTCGATTTAAAAAACTTATCCTGCTAATGCAATACTGGCTATAGATATTAATTATGTGTCTGTTTTTATTTATTTATGGCGAGAATTAAAACCAAACGACAGTCGAAAAATTTCATGAATGAAAAAAGAAAAGCCGGGCACACAGTCCCGGCTTGATATAACAAAAAACGTGTTAACTGGCGACGGCCATGCCCACGGTCATATGCAGCCCGTAGAACACACCACGGCCAATCAGTTCGCCCGCGAGCATCAGCACAAAGGCCAGTGACAACAACGGCAGCGCAGGCTGATATCCTTTGAGCTGAGGCGCGATCCAGAACACCAACGCCGCTACCAGCAGAACGATACGCCACGCCATCAACGCACCGTAATCCGGCACCAGCGCAGATGCCTGCTGAACAGAGCTATGAATGGTTGCCAGTTCAGCGCCCTGCATCAGAGCAACCATCGCGCTCACCACCAGCGACAGCAGTGAAACCGCTGGCAACAAACGCATCGCCCAGCCATCAACACCCGCCACGCGCAGTAGCAGGTAGCCCAACAGCGGCCCGCCGATAAACAGGGTCAGGAAGAAGCTCATCGGCGTCCAGACGCTGTACCAGGTGGGGACGGTGTCGATGGTGTTGTAGACGCGCACCATCATCCACACGAATACCACGCCCAGCACCATCGTCACGATCAGCCACAGGGTGCGCAGGCCCGCAGGTAATTTCTTCAGCGCAGCCAGCAGCCATCCCAGCCCGCCGACGGCAAAGAAGATCGCCCCGCTGGCAATCTCGTTACTGAGCGAAGAGGCACCGACGCGGTTCAGGGAATTGAACGCGCGCATTGGTGAACCGAGGTGCAACGTAGAAGCAATAAAGCCAATCCCCATCAGCACCCACAGGCCAAACATGCTTAACACCAGACGCTGCTGCTGTTCGGCATTCAGATTGCCTTTTAACAGCGCCAGGGCGAGCACAATAAAGCCACCCGCGACGCACTGCCCAAAGACCGTGAAGATCACCAGCGGCCATTCATGCCATCCACTTCCCATCTCACACCTCCTTCGGGTTTGCCAGATAGCCGGTGGTGTCACCCGTCGGACGGCTGTTGGCGTTAGGTTTAATCACAATACTCGGCTTCGTGAAGTGCGCGGACGGCAGCGGTGCCACCGCAGCAAGCTGGCCGTGTTTTTTACGCAGTTCATCTATCGGGCCAAAGTCCAGCGCACGCAGCGGGCAGGACTCCACGCAGATCGGCTTTTTACCGTCCGCCACGCGGGTGTGGCAGCCATCGCACTTGGTCATATGCCCTTTGGCGGCATTGTACTGCGGCGCGCCGTACGGGCAGGCCATATGGCAGTAGCGACAGCCGATGCAGACATCTTCATCCACCACCACAAAACCGTCGTCGCGCTTGTGCATCGCACCGCTCGGGCAGACTTTGGTACACGCCGGATCTTCACAGTGGTTACAGGCAATCGACAGGTAATAGGCAAAGACGTTCTGATGCCAGACGCCGTTGTCCTCCTGCCAGTCACCGCCCGCGTATTCATAAATACGACGGAAACTGACATCCGGCGTTAAGTCTTTGTAATCTTTACAGGCCAGCTCGCAGGTTTTGCAACCGGTACAACGGCTGGAATCAATGAAAAATCCATACTGGGTTGTCATCGGTTACTCCTTACACCTTTTCAACCTGAACAAGGTTCGTGTGGGACGGGTTACCTTTCGCCAGAGGCGACGGGCGCTGCGTGGTCAGTACGTTAATACTGCCAGCCTGGTCGATGCGATTTGCATCCGGGCTATACCAGGCCCCTTCCCCCAGCGCGACAACGCCAGGCATCATGCGCGGTGTCACTTTGGCTTCGATATGTACTTCACCGCGACCATTAAAGATGCGCACGCGATCGCCATTGCTGATACCACGCGCTTTGGCATCCATCGGGTTAATCCACATCTCCTGACGACATGCCGCTTTCAGTACGTCTACGTTTCCGTAGGTTGAGTGCACACGCGCTTTGTAGTGGAAACCGGTCAACTGCAGCGGGAATTTCGCCGTCAGCGGATCGTTGTAGTTTTCGAAGCCAGGCGTGTAGATCGGCAGCGGATCGATAACGTCCCCTTCCGGCAACTCCCAGATAGAGGCGATTTTTGCCAGCGCTTCGGAGTAGATTTCGATTTTGCCCGACGGCGTAGTCAGCGGATTAGCCTGCGGATCTTCACGGAAGGCCTTGTACGCCACGTGGTGTCCTTCAGGATCACGCTGCTTGTACATCCCCTGCTTGCGGAACGTATCGAAGTCAGGCAGGTCCGGGATCGCTTTGCGAGAGAGTTCATGCAGGTGGCGCATCCATTCTTCCTGAGTGCGTCCTTCAGTAAACTGCTGCTCGACGCCAAGACGTTTCGCCAGCGCAGACGTCATCTCATAAATGGTTTTGCATTCGAAGCGCGGTTTAATGGCCTGGTCGGTGAAGATCACATAGGACATGTTGCCGCAGGAGGCGTCCAGCGCGAAATCCATCTGCTCAGAGGCGGTGCAGTCCGGCAACAGAATATCGGCATATTTCGCTGAAGAGGTCATGTGGCAGTCGATCACCACAATCATCTCGCACTTCTTGTCGTCCTGCAGGATCTCGTGGGTGCGGTTGATCTCGGAGTGCTGGTTGATGAGGCAGTTACCGGCATAGTTCCAGATCATCTTGATCGGCACATCCAGTTTATCTTTGCCGCGCACACCATCGCGCAGCGCGGTCATTTCCGGGCCACGTTCAATCGCATCCGTCCACATAAACATGGAGATGCTGGTCTGAACCGGGTTATCCAGCGTCGGCATGCGTTCAAACGGCACTTCATACGAGCCTTCACGCGCGCCGGTGTTACCACCGTGGATACCAACGTTACCGGTCAAAATAGAGAGCATTGATATGGCACGAGTCGCGATTTCACCATTGGCATGACGCTGCGGCCCCCAGCCCTGGCTGATATAGGCCGGTTTCGCCGAGCCAATTTCACGCGCCAGTTGGACAATACGCTCGACCGGAATACCGGTGATGGTGGAGGCCCACTCTGGTGTTTTCGCCACGCCGTCGCTACCCTGACCGAGGATATACGCTTTATAGTGACCATTTGCAGGCGCACTGGCTGGCAGCGTTTTCTCGTCATAACCGACGCAATATTTATCAAGGAATGGCTGATCGACGAGGTTTTCAGTGATCATCACCCACGCCAGCGCGCTAACCAGCGCAGCATCCGTACCTGGACGGATGGGTATCCACTCGTCTTCACGGCCTGCACCGGTATCGGTATAGCGCGGATCGATAATGATCATACGCGCGTTGGATTTGGCTCGCGCCTGTTCGAGATAGTACGTTACCCCGCCGCCGCTCATACGCGTTTCACCTGGGTTGTTACCGAACAGCACCACCAGTTTACTGTTTTCGATATCGGACGGACTGTTACCGTCTGCCCAGCCGCCGTAGGTGTAATTCAGACCGGCAGCAATCTGTGCAGAAGAGTAGTCACCGTAGTGATTGAGATAACCGCCACAACAGTTCATCAGACGCGCCACCAGCGTTTTTCCCGGTGGCCAGGAGCGGGTCAGCGTGCCGCCGAGCGTCCCGGTGCCGTAGTTCAGGTAGATGGATTCGTTGCCGTACTCTTTGATCAGGCGCTGCATACTGGTGGCGATCATATCGTAGGCTTCGTCCCAGCTAATGCGTTCGAACTTCCCTTCGCCGCGTTTACCAACGCGTTTCATTGGGTATTTCAGGCGGTCCGGGTTATAGACTCGACGACGCATGGAGCGACCACGCAGGCAGGCGCGAACCTGATGTAACCCTTCGTAGTTATCGTCCCCGGTGTTATCCGTTTCGACGTATTTGATTTCACCATCCACCACATGCATACGCAGCGGACAACGACTGCCACAGTTTACGGTACAGGCACTCCACACGACTTTTTCAGGGGCCGTGGCCGGGGACAGCGCATCCGCTGCCGATGCCAGACGAGAAAAAGGGAGCGTGAAGGCGCTACTGGCAACAGCCAGACCACCAATTGCCGTGGTTTTCATCAACCCACGGCGAGTGACCTCGGCAGCCATTAACGTTTCAGGCGCTTTGATTTTCATAGAGACTCACTTTGGTTGCTCACAAAGAAAAGAGAGGCGGTGATTAACCGCTATATAGTTTTATATATATCGAATTTCTGCGTTATCAGCTTTTTATGCTGATTTATTCAGATGAGTATTACTACTTTAGAGGGAGGGGTTATTGCTTAGTATCAAATCAGGGGCGTAAAAAAAGCGCCAACAGGCGCTTTTTTGATTCAGGGTACACATTAACCGATGTACTGCAGGCCTTTCATATACGGACGCAGCACTTCCGGGATCTCAATACGTCCGTCTGCCTGCTGGTAGTTTTCCAGCACGGCAACCAGCGTACGACCCACAGCCAGACCAGAACCGTTCAGGGTATGCACCAGACGGGTTTTCTTGTCAGATTTGCTGCGGCAACGTGCCTGCATACGGCGCGCCTGGAAATCCCAGACGTTTGAGCAGGAGGAGATTTCACGGTAGGTGTTCTGCGCAGGAACCCAGACTTCGAGGTCGAAGGTTTTGCAGGCTCCAAAGCCCATATCACCGGTGCACAGCGCCATACGGCGGTACGGCAGACCCAGCAGCTCCAGCACTTTTTCCGCGTGGCCGGTCATTTCTTCAAGCGCATCCATAGACTCTTCAGGACGCACAATCTGTACCATCTCCACTTTGTCGAACTGGTGCATACGGATCAGACCACGGGTATCACGGCCGTAAGACCCCGCTTCAGAACGGAAGCACGGAGAATGTGCGGTCAGTTTGATTGGCAGATCGTCTTCGTCGATGATCTCATCACGCACGAGGTTAGTCAGCGGCACTTCCGCGGTTGGGATCAGCGCGTAGTTGCTGCTGTCTGCTTCTTCGTCCAGCGGACGGGTATGGAACAGATCGCCAGCAAATTTTGGCAACTGCCCAGTACCGTACAGCGTATCGTGGTTCACCAGATACGGCACGTAGGTTTCACTGTAACCGTGCTGCTCAGTGTGCAGATCCAGCATGAACTGCGCCAGCGCACGGTGCAGATGGGCAATCTGGCCCTTCATTACCACGAAGCGAGAACCGGTCAGCTTAACCGCAGCCGCAAAATCCAGCCCCGCGTGCATTTCACCCAGCGTCACGTGATCGCGCACC
Organism: Enterobacter oligotrophicus; assembly: GCF_009176645.1. NCBI lineage: Bacteria > Pseudomonadati > Pseudomonadota > Gammaproteobacteria > Enterobacterales > Enterobacteriaceae > Enterobacter > Enterobacter oligotrophicus. Next base: position 4,108,721 of record NZ_AP019007.1, on the reverse strand, counting down.
TCGAAGTCGAACTCGCGAGGCGTGCCCCAGCGTTTCACTTCAACGTTATCGTTTTCATCTTTACCGACCGGGACGCTGTCGTCAGGAATGTTCGGGATCGCCAGAGCGATATCACGAATTTCGGCCTGAAGAACGTCCAGCTCAGCTTTCGCCTGGTCCAGCTCTTCACCCAGTTTGTTGACTTCCAGGCGTAATGGCTCAATGTCTTCCCCGCGCGCTTTCGCCTGGCCGATGGATTTCGATCGAGAGTTACGCTCTGCCTGCAGATTTTCAGTTTGTACCTGCAGAACTTTACGACGCTCTTCAAGAGCGCGCAGCTTATCTACATCCAGCTTAAAGCCCCGGCGTGCCAGTTTTTCAGCGACTGCGTCTGGCTCATTACGCAGCAGATTGGGATCGAGCATGCTTATCCTGTGCTTATCGAATTAAAATAGGGAAAAGTGGCCACAGCCTGCGGCCACAGAGATACATTGCCAACATTACCGCAACGATCGCGCTAACGGTAGCGTTTTATAGGGCTATTTTGATCCTGTCCGGCGAGCCAGGCGAGCTTTTCGCCAATCTTGCCTTCAAGACCTCTGTTTGTAGGGTGATAATAGCGTGTTTGTGCCATTTCTTGCGGGAAATACTCTTCACCGGCAGCGTAGGCATTCGGCTCATCGTGGGCGTAGCGATACTCCTGCCCGTAGCCCATCTCTTTCATCAGTTTGGTCGGCGCATTGCGCAGATGAACCGGCACATCATAGTCCGGGCGTTCACGCGCATCTGACATCGCCGCTTTGAAGGCGGTATACACCGCATTACTTTTCGGCGCACAGGCCAGATAGACAATCGCCTGCGCAATGGCGCGCTCGCCTTCTGCTGGCCCAACACGGGTGAAACAGTCCCAGGCGGAGATCGCGACCTGCATGGCGCGCGGGTCAGCATTACCCACATCTTCAGACGCAATCGCCAGACAGCGACGCGCTACATATAACGGATCGCCGCCTGCGGTAATAATACGCGCGTACCAGTAGAGCGCCGCATCCGGCGCGCTGCCGCGCACAGATTTATGCAGCGCAGAGATCAAATCGTAAAAACGATCGCCTTTGTTATCGAAACGCGCGCTGCGTTCACCGGCAATTTCGGTGAGCAGTTCAGGTTTCAGCACGCGCTTGCCGGAATCATCCACTTCAGCCATATCGGCCATCATTTCCAGCGTATTCAGCGCCCGGCGCGCATCGCCGTTAACCAGTTCTGCAATCGCCCGGCGCGTCTCATCCGGCAAAACGATATCCTGCCCGCCATAGCCGCGTGCTTTGTCGTCCATCGCCTGCGTCAGAACCTTTTCGATATCTTCCGTGGTTAGCGATTTAAGCAGGTAAACGCGCGCACGGGAAAGCAGCGCTGAGTTGAGTTCGAAAGACGGGTTTTCAGTGGTGGCACCGATGAAAAAAATCGTGCCGTCTTCAATGTGGGGCAGGAAAGCATCCTGCTGGCTCTTATTGAAGCGGTGGACTTCGTCCACAAAGAGGATAGTTCGACGTCCGGCATTGCGGTTCTGACGCGCGCGCTCTATCGCCTCGCGGATCTCCTTCACACCCGACGTCACCGCCGAGATGCGCTCAACGTCCGCGTTGGCATAGCGGGCGATCACTTCAGCGAGGGTCGTTTTGCCGGTCCCAGGTGGCCCCCAGAGGATCATCGAGTGAAGATGCCCGGCCTCAATGGCGCGCGGCAAAGGTTTCCCCGCAGCCAGCAGGTGCTGCTGGCCGATGTACTGCGCTAAATTTTCTGGCCGCATACGCGCGGCCAGAGGTTGAAACGCATTATCTGAAAAATCGAGCGACAGGTTGCTCACTCACGCCTCTTACTTACGTTGGTCATCCACCGTTACGCCCTGCGGCGGGGTAAAGGTGAATTTCGATGCATCAACAGCGCCGTTTTGCTGCGATTTAAGCTGATAGCTGCTGCGCTGATCGTCCTGCTCAACCGCACCGAACTGATTAATTGTACCGTTGCTGCTCACATTGATGGTGAACTGCTTCAGGTTGCCGTTGCTGCCTTTTGGCGTCAGGACAAACTCATCCCCGTTCTGCTTGATGTTGTACTGCTGCCAGTCGCTGGACTGGTTACGGGCGATCAGCATAAACGGCGTGTTGCTGGTCGCATCTTTCAGCCAGGTCGCGGTCGCCTGTTCAACAAACGGGTTGAAGAACCACAGGGTTTTACCGTCAGACACCAGGATGCTTTCATCCGGCTGGGTCATGTGCCAGTTAAACAGATTTGGGCGTTTCACCCACAAATCCCCCTGACCTTCCTGCACCGCGTTACCGCTGCCATCAGTCACTTTCTGCGTGAAGCTGGCGTGGAAGCTGCTCACTTTATCCAGTCGGCTTTTAAGGTCGCTGGCTGCATCAGCCCAGACGCTGCTGGCAACAAAACTGGTGAGAAATGCACAGGCGATGGCGAATTTTTTCATTGTCATTCCTTAAAATACGTCTTCCCGATGTGGGGGTTCCGTCTTCCATTCTGGACCTGCCCGCAGGCAGGTGATAGAAGAAAATGCTTAATTTTGGCTGATTTACCCTTCTTTGCAATCAGAACGCGGTCAATCAAACGGCGGTGGTGCCAGCACCTCACGGTTACCGTTATGTCCCTGCTCGCTCACAATGCCCTGCGCTTCCATCTGTTCGATGATACGCGCTGCACGGTTGTAGCCGATACGGAACTGACGCTGCACGCCGGAGATGGACGCTTTACGTTTTTCAGTCACGAAGTTAACCGCCTGGTCGAATAACGGGTCCAGCTCTTCGCCGCCGTCGAAGCCACCGCCGCCGCCTTCGCTTTCGCTGTCGGAGGTGATGCCATCAACGTATTGCGGACGACCACGTGCTTTCCAGTCCTGTACGACCGCGTGAACTTCCTGATCGCGAACAAACGCGCCGTGAACACGTACCGGAGAGGTAGAGTTCGGGCCGGAATAGAGCATATCACCCATTCCCAGCAGCGACTCCGCGCCGCCCTGGTCAAGGATAGTACGTGAGTCAATTTTGCTCGATACGGTAAACGCGATACGGGTCGGGATGTTTGCTTTAATCAGACCGGTGATGACATCCACAGACGGACGCTGCGTCGCCAGCACAAGGTGAATACCCGCCGCACGTGCTTTCTGCGCCAGACGAGCAATCAGCTCTTCCACTTTCTTACCGACGGTCATCATCAGGTCGGCGAACTCATCCACCAGCACAACGATGTAAGGCAGTTTTTCCAGCACCGGATGCTGGGCATCCATGCTGTCGCCCGGCTTCCAGTATGGGTCCGGAATTGGACGCCCCATACGCGCCGCCTCAGCGATTTTCTCGTTATACCCGGCAAGGTTACGCACACCCAGCGCCGACATCAGCTTATAGCGACGCTCCATCTCATTGACGCTCCAGCGCAGGGCGTTAGCAGCGTCCTTCATGTCGGTCACAACTTCCGTCAACAGATGCGGAATGCCTTCATATACTGAAAGTTCCAGCATTTTCGGGTCGATCATGATGAAACGCACATCTTCCGGCTGCGCTTTATAGAGCATGCTCAGGATCATGGCGTTCACACCGACGGACTTACCGGAACCGGTCGTACCCGCGACAAGCAGGTGAGGCATTTTCGCGAGATCGGCCACCACCGGATCGCCTGCGATATCTTTACCCAATACCACGGTCAACGGGGATGGGTTATCACGGAACTTGGTATTATCCAGCACTTCACGGAGGTAGACGGTCTGGCGTTTCTTGTTCGGCAGCTCCAGGCCTACATACGGCTTGCCTGGGATCACTTCCACCACACGCACCGCAACGGTCGACAGCGAACGCGCCAGGTCACGTGACAAATTAGAAATACGAGCTGCTTTTACACCCGGTGCCAGATTGAGCTCGAAACGGGTAATCACCGGACCAGGAGAATAGTTCACCACATCCGCTTTGATACGGAAGTCTGCCAGACGGGCTTCCACCAGTCGGGCCATCTGCTCAAGCGCAAACGTATCAACAGGCTCCACTTCTGCCGGCGGAGGCGTTAACAGATCCAGCGACGGCAGCGGCGTGCTTGGACGTTGCAGCGGACGGCTGTCACCGTTACGCATCAGCAGCGGGTGAATCAGGCTTTCCTGCGGCTGTGCCTGAGGCTGCTGGAACTGCGGTGGCTGTTGTGGCTGTGCATATGCCTGCGGAGCCGGTTGTTGTGGCTGAGCATACGGCTGTGGCGCAGGTTGCTGGCGCACCGGTTCGGCTTCAGGCATCACGCTCGGGGTGAACAACGGCTCGCTCGGGCCATCATCCACCAGATCTTTCATTGGCGAGAATTCAAAATCGGACAGTGAGAACGGGTTCGCACCGGCAGGTTGTTCACCGGAATAGCGTTGCTGCTGGGTTGCAGCAAACTGACGCGCTAATTCCGCCTCGGCCGCCTCATCGTCATCCTGGTGGGCTTGATGGTGCTGCACATCATGCTGGTATTCTTCACCATACCGCTGTTGCTGTTGCGCGGCGAACTGGCGCGCCAGTTCATCCTGCTGCAGTTCATCAGTGTCATCTTCGTACTCAGGCTCACGCGCTTTCTCTTCAGCCATACGCTGGGAGGGCAATTTAATGCCATAAGAGGCCAGCTCACGGCGCGTCGGAACGCGAACGCGGTTAGGGCGCGGCAGCTGCGGGCCAATCCCCTCTTTCACCTGTGGGCGTGGCGCGCCACCGGCTGCCAGGCTAAACACCGGCGCAGCAGCCGCAGCTGTTGCAGTGGCTTGCTTCACGCTTTCAGCCACAGGAGCAACCGCAGGTGTTGGGTCGACTGGCGGAACGGAAACGGTCGGAGCCCTGGTGACAGGCTCCTGAAGCGGTTCAGGCACTGGCTGATACCAGGCCGCCAGCTGTTCGCGCTCACGGGCGCGACGCTCTTCAACCTCTTCAAAATAGTACATTGGCGGACGCGACGGTTTCGCCTCTTCCACCACTTCGGGTTCAGGCTGTGGCGCGACATACGGTTGCACAGGTTCAACCGGCTCAGGCGCATGCTCCTGATACGGCTGAGCAACAGGCTCCTCATACTGCGGATATTCCTGCGGCTCCGGCTGATAAGGCTGCTGCCACTGCTCCTGCTGAACGGGCACATAGCTTTCTGGCTCAGGCGCAATCGTCGGCTCCGGCGTATGGACACCTGGTGCAGTCTGCCAGTCAATCTGTGGTTGTTGAATGGCAGATTCGGGTGCAGGAACCTGCGCGGAAGGCATGACGGCTTCCACAGGGGCAGCATAAGCCTGCGTGGCCATAGTGGCCGCTGCGGCAGCCGCCACAGGTTCAGTAACCGAATGGCCATTTAACAACGGATCGTATTCGTCGTAATCGCCAGGCATCGCACGGCTGCCAGAGAAAAGAACATCGTCAGGATCAAGGGCAGCCCCCGAGGTGCGGTACTCAATGTGCTCTTCGTCATCCATGCGTTTGCCGGAGAAAAGTGCCGCATCGGTTTTACGACCTAACGGATTGGCGAATTTTTCAGCGACGCGTTTACGACGCGCCAGCGCACCGCGCAGAATGCGGGCGCGACGAGATTCGCGACGCTCAACAGGCGCGTCATCATCCTCTTCGTACTCATCTTCATACTCGTCTTCATCGACCCATGTATCGTCGCGGCGGGTACGGTTACTGGCAAAGGTGAGAATATTGAGGATAAAGCTGCCGATCTTCTCAGCGATGCTCACCCACGACCAGCCGGTGAACAGCGTCAACCCGGCCGCCCAGATGCAAAGCAACGTAAGGGTGCCGCCGCTGCTGTGGAGCATCGGTTGCAGCGCGGTACTCAGCAGGCTGCCGATCACGCCGCCGGAGGCGAAATACCAGATATCATCAGCATTGATAGCCGCCAGCCCACAGGAGGTGAGGATCAATGCCAGCGCGCCTATCAGGCGCAATGAAACGGCAAAGTAATCGATGTAGTCATCGTTCTGTCGATGACGCCAGGCAAACCAGCATCCGCCAATAATAATGACGGGAATGGTATAGGCCATCACACCGAAAATGAAAAAGAGGGTATCCGCAAGCCAGGCACCAGGAATGCCGCCTAAATTATGGATAGGCTCATGCCATGCGGTTTGTGACCAACTGGGATCTGAGGGATTGAAACTGAGTAAGGCGACCATCAGCCAGACGGCAAAAAGGGCAATAACGATCAGCAACGCCTCAAGGAGGCGACGTCCGCTGCTTAGTTTCGATAATGTGACTTCTTTGTCTTCGGTATATTCCTGGCTCAAGAAAGGCTCTCCAGGTATCAGGCATGTCCTGCCTGTTTGCTAAAACGGACAACAGCGCCGGGGTTCCCCGGCACTGTTGCTGTATGGATTAACAGGAGTGTAATCAAACTACGCTGATTTTGCACCTGTTCCGTGTTAGCGCGTCTTAATAACCAGACGATTGCTCTGTTTGACCTCTTCCATCACCACATAAGTACGGGTGTCGTTCACGCCTGGCAGACGCAGCAGGGTTTCACCCAGCAGCTTACGGTAGGCGGACATGTCTGGCACACGGGTTTTCAACAGGTAGTCGAAATCACCGGAAACCAGATGACACTCTTGAATTTCTTCAAGTTTCTGTACAGCAGCGTTAAATTGCTCAAACACATCCGGCGCACCACGATTCAGAGTAATCTCAACAAATACCAGAAGTGAGGCATCCAGATAATGCGGGTTCAGCAGAGCCGTATAGCCCTGAATAAAACCCTGTCTTTCCAGTCGGCGCACACGCTCAAGGCACGGCGTCGGGGAAAGTCCCACACGTTTTGAAAGCTCGACGTTGGAAATACGCCCATCCTTTTGCAATTCATTAAGAATGTTACGATCGATACGGTCGAGATCTTTGCCAGGGCGCTTCTTGCTATCTACCATTATTATTGTCTCTCTGTATTCCTTCCCTACTCCTGCCTGGACCCTGTGCACATCACTGTTCAGAGCCTGTACCCGTTATTCATCACATCGCCTGGTTATGTGTTAGACGCGATGCGGATTCGGGTTCTGTTGGTAAGAAGACCGTTGCCCGAAGGCAGTCACCGACATCACGTATGGCGTCTGTCCACGCCATGCGTAGATTTCACTGACCCGGTAAAAATGGCATTTACGTGCATGCCTATGCGGCACACGGTTAACGCGGTTTTTTTTCTTCCTTGAATGTTTTCGCAAAAGCGCAGGGGATTGTCAAAGCAAAACATCGATTTTTAGTACAACATGCCGGATATTCATTACGGTCGCGTATTAATCATCATTTTATTGCCTTATAAACGACCGGTTTTCAGTAGAAATCGTTATGTTATAGCGCTCCATTCATCGTCGGCGTCTATTGCACATATTGATATCAAAATTGCTGTGCTCTTTTTTTACGGCAACAAATTCCCTACAATCCAGCCAAATGTCTGCCAACAACAATGGGGATCTCATGGGCACGGCCAAACACAGTAAGCTGCTAATCCTTGGTTCTGGACCTGCGGGATATACCGCGGCGGTCTATGCTGCACGCGCTAACCTGCAACCGGTATTAATCACCGGTATGGAAAAAGGCGGTCAGCTGACCACCACCACTGAAGTGGAAAACTGGCCAGGCGACCCGAACGACCTGACCGGGCCGCTGCTGATGGAACGTATGCACGAGCATGCAACCAAATTCGAAACTGAAATTCTGTTCGACCACATTAACAAGGTCGATCTGCAGAACCGTCCGTTCCGTCTGACAGGCGACAACGGTGAATACACTTGTGACGCATTGATCATTGCCACTGGCGCATCAGCCCGTTACCTCGGCCTGCCGTCAGAAGAGGCATTCAAAGGCCGCGGCGTGTCTGCCTGTGCAACCTGCGACGGTTTCTTCTACCGCAATCAGAAAGTCGCGGTCATCGGCGGCGGCAATACCGCAGTGGAAGAAGCGCTCTACCTGGCGAACATCGCCTCTGAAGTGCACCTGATCCACCGCCGTGACACCTTCCGTGCCGAGAAGATCCTGATCAAACGTCTGATGGATAAAGTGGCGAGCGGCAACATCGTGCTGCACACCAACCGTACACTGGAAGAAGTGACTGGCGATCAGATGGGCGTGGCGGGTCTGCGTATTCGCGATACGCAGAACACCGACAACGTGGAAACGCTGGAAGTGGCGGGCCTGTTTGTGGCGATCGGCCACAGCCCGAACACGGCAATCTTCGACGGTCAACTGGAGCTGGAAAACGGCTACATCAAAGTGCAGTCCGGTATCCACGGCAATGCGACCCAGACCAGCATTCCTGGCGTGTTCGCCGCAGGCGACGTGATGGACCATATTTATCGTCAGGCAATCACCTCCGCAGGCACTGGCTGTATGGCCGCTCTGGATGCTGAACGCTACCTGGATGGGCTGGCTGAACAAGCCAAATAATCTTTACAAGTCAGTAACAAACGTAAATAAAGGCGGCCACAGGTCGCCTTTATTTTTGGTCACGTGTAACATGCAGTTGTCTAATTTCTTATAACGTCACCTGCAAAATACGCAATGGAAAAAACCCGTCAACAAGAGTTAACACGCTGGCTAAAACAGCAAAGCGTTCTATCCCGCCGCTGGCTTACCTTTTCCCGACTTCTGGGATTTGTCAGTGGTCTGTTGATTGTTGCCCAGGCATGGCTGCTGGCCCGCATTCTTAATCATATGATTATGGAGAACATCCCGCGCGAAGCGCTGCTGCTGCCGTTTATCATTTTGGTCCTGGTCTTTGTGCTGCGCGCCTGGGTCGTATGGCTGCGTGAGCGTGTTGGTTTTCATGCCGGACAACATATTCGCTATGAAATTCGCCGCCAGGTGCTTGACCGTCTTCAGGAGGCGGGGCCAGCGTGGATTCAGGGTAAGCCTGCCGGAAGCTGGGCTACGCTGATCCTTGAGCAGATCGACGATATGCATGACTACTACGCCCGCTATCTGCCACAGATGGCGCTGGCTGTATTCGTTCCGCTGCTGATTGTGATCGCTATTTTCCCTGTCAACTGGGCCGCTGCGCTGATTTTGCTGGGCACCGCCCCGCTGATCCCACTGTTTATGGCGATGGTTGGGATGGGTGCCGCAGATGCCAACCGCCGTAACTTCCTTGCTCTGGGGCGTTTAAGCGGTCATTTCCTTGACCGTCTGCGCGGCATGGAAACCCTGCGTATATTTGGCCGTGGTGAAGCGGAAACCGAAAACATCCGCCTGGCCTCACAGGATTTCCGCCAGCGCACCATGGAAGTGTTACGTCTGGCGTTTTTGTCATCTGGCGTTCTTGAATTCTTTACCTCACTGTCGATTGCCCTGGTGGCGGTCTATTTTGGCTTCTCTTACCTCGGAGCGCTGGATTTCGGCCACTACGGTACGGCAGTCACCCTTTCTGCTGGTTTCCTTGCGCTGATCCTGGCACCGGAATTTTTCCAGCCGCTTCGCGATCTCGGCACGTTTTATCATGCCAAAGCGCAGGCCGTTGGCGCAGCCGACAGCCTGAAAACGTTCCTTGAAACGCCGCTGGCGCACCCGGCACGTGGTGAAGTGACCCTGAACGCCCAGGAGCCTGTGACCATTGAAGCGCGGGATTTCTCTATTCTCTCGCCAGAGGGAAAAGTGCTGGCAGGCCCTATGAACTTTACCCTGCCAGCCGGACAACGTGTGGTTCTGGTGGGCACCAGCGGCTCCGGGAAAAGCTCGCTGCTCAATACCCTTTCTGGCTTTATGGCCTACACCGGTTCCCTTCGCATTAACAAAACGGAACTCAGTGAGCTTGATCCTGAGGCCTGGCGTAAACAGCTAAGCTGGGTGGGGCAAAACCCACAGCTTCCTGCTGCCACGCTGCGTGAAAATGTGCTGCTGGCGCGCCCTGATGCGCGAGAAGATGAGTTGCAATCGGTGCTCGATCGCGCCTGGGTCAGCGAGTTTCTACCGCTGCTGCCGCAGGGTGTGGATACCGTGGTTGGCGATCAATCCGCCGGACTGTCCGTTGGGCAGGCGCAGCGCGTGGCTGTTGCCCGTGCGCTGTTGAATCCCTGCCAGCTTATGCTGCTGGATGAACCCGCCGCGAGCCTGGATGCGCACAGTGAGAAACGTGTAATGGATGCGCTTAACGCGGCTTCGCGCAGGCAAACCACCCTGATGGTCACGCACCAGCTGGAAGGCATTGCCGACTGGGATCAAATTTGGGTGATGGAAAATGGTCGTATTGTTGAGCAAGGCGATTACGCCTCTCTCGTTGCTGCGCAGGGGCCGTTTGCCACCCTGCTGGCGAATCGTCAGGAGGACATTTGATGCGCGCCTTACTCCCGTATCTTGCCCTGTATAAACGCCACAAATGGATGCTGACGCTGGGCATCGTTCTGGCAATTGTTACCCTGCTTGCCAGCATCGGCCTGCTTACGCTCTCCGGCTGGTTCTTGTCGGCTTCTGCCGTCGCGGGCTTCGCCGGATTATACAGCTTTAACTATATGCTTCCGGCTGCGGGCGTACGTGGCACCGCCATTACCCGTACTGCCGGACGTTATTTCGAGCGTCTGGTCAGCCACGACGCGACGTTCCGCGTGCTGCAGCACCTGCGTATCTATACCTTCAGCAAACTGTTGCCCCTCTCCCCTGCCGGGCTGGCGCGTTTTCGCCAGGGCGAATTGCTCAACCGTGTGGTAGCGGATGTCGATACACTCGATCACCTCTACCTGCGTGTGATTTCTCCGATCGTGGGTGCGTTTGTGGTGATCGTGGTGGTCACGCTGGGACTTTGCGTTCTGGACGTACCGCTCGCATTGACGCTGGGCGGCATCATGCTGCTGACGCTGATTATCCTGCCGCCGCTGTTTTACCGTGCCGGTAAGTCAACAGGCGAAAACCTGACCCGTATGCGCGGGGAGTATCGACAGCAGTTGACCTCCTGGCTGCAGGGACAGGCAGAACTTACCATTTTTGGTGCCAGCACGCGCTACCGTTCGCAAATGGAAAGCACCGAGTTGAACTGGCACGAAGCTCAGCGCCGCCAGTCAGAACTAACAGCCTTCTCCCAGGCGCTGATGATGTTAATCGGCGGCGTGGCGGTCACCGTCATGCTGTGGATGGCCTCCGGCGGTGTGGGCGGCAACGTACAGCCCGGCGCGCTGATTGCGCTCTTCGTCTTCTGTGCGCTGGCGGCCTTTGAAGCCTTAGCCCCGGTCACGGGGGCGTTCCAGCATCTGGGACAGGTTATCGCTTCTGCAATGCGTATTACGGAGATTGCTGAGCAGGAGCCGGAAGTGAAGTTCACTGCTGCGCAGACAACCACGCCTGAACAGGTCGCACTGACGCTCAGTGACGTCACATTCGCCTATGACAAGCAGGCGCAGAATGCACTGGAAGGCATTAACCTCGTCGTTGAAGCGGGCCAGCGCATTGCGATCCTTGGCCGTACCGGCTGCGGTAAATCGACGCTTCTGCAGCTCTTAACGCGCGCATGGGACCCGCAGCACGGCATAATTCGGTTTAACGATACGCCACTGGCTAACTTCAGCGAGCAGACCTTGCGTAAGACCGTGAGTGTAGTTCCACAGCGTGTACATCTGTTCAGCGCCACACTTCGCGATAACCTGCTGCTGGCCGCGCCGGATGCTCCGGACGACACGCTTTGCGCGATACTGGAACAGGTCGGGTTGCATAAGTTACTCGAAGACGACGGGCTTAACGGCTGGCTGGGCGAAGGTGGCCGCCAGCTTTCCGGTGGCGAGCTGCGTCGTCTGGCGATTGCGCGTGCGTTGCTACACGATGCGCCGCTGATGTTGCTGGATGAACCCACAGAAGGGCTGGATGCTACTACCGAGAGTCAAATTCTTGATTTACTGGCGAATGTGATGCTTGGTAAAACCGTGTTGATGGTCACGCACCGCCTGCGCGGGCTGGCGAGTTTCGATCAAATAATTGTGATGGACAACGGACACATTATTGAGCAAGGTAGTCACGCAGAACTGTTGGCGAAACAGGGTCGTTATTACCAGTTTAAACAGCGTCTGTAGACTATATTTGAACCGATCCTCACTCGCGTATTGGAGTTCTGCTGTCATGCGCCTGGTCCAGCTTTCTCGTCATAATATTGCGTTTCCTTCCCCGGAAGGCGCGCTACGTGAGCCCAACGGGTTGCTGGCACTTGGCGGCGATCTCAGCCCGGCACGGCTGCTGATGGCCTACCAGCGCGGGATATTCCCGTGGTTTTCACCCGGCGACCCGATTTTATGGTGGTCGCCCGATCCGCGTGCCGTGCTGTGGCCAGCGCAGTTCCACCTCAGCCGTAGCATGAAGCGTTTTCATGCTAAATCGCCTTATCATGTCACCCTTAATCACGCGTTCGGGCAGGTCATCGAAGGCTGCGCCGAGGATCGCCATGAAGGTACATGGATCACCCGTGACATCATTACCGCTTATCAGCAGTTACACGAACTTGGCTATGCGCATTCCATTGAAGTCTGGGATAAAGACGAGCTGGTGGGCGGCATGTACGGCGTAGCACAGGGGACGTTGTTCTGCGGGGAGTCAATGTTCTCCCGCGCCGTTAATGCATCGAAAACCGCGCTGCTGGTTTTCTGCAAGGAATTTGCCGAACGTGGCGGACAGTTGATGGATTGTCAGGTACTCAATGAGCATACCGCCTCACTGGGAGCCGTTGAAATCTCCCGCCGTCACTATATTGAGCATCTGGATACCTGCCGCCAGGAGAAGCTCCCGCGCGACTTCTGGATACCAAAAACGCTCTTTATGCCCAATGCCTAAATGTTTTCCGCACATTTTTTATGAGGGTGTTATAATTACGCCGCAGAGTAGCTTCTGCCTGTTGCCCCGCCGCCGTTTGGGACCCTCGCTTCAGATAACGTCCTGACGTTTATCCTGTTGTCTCCCCTTTACGAATGCGCTTCCCGTTCGGTTGTACCGTGACGCTTGGGCAATGCGCTGAAACTGTTTTGCTGCGTTTTAAACGCGCAATTCTTTACTTAATTGATGAATTTCGGCATTATCTTGCCGGTTCAAAACTTGGTAGTGATACCCCAGAGGATTAGATGGCCAAAGAAGACAATATTGAAATGCAGGGTACCGTACTTGATACGTTGCCTAATACCATGTTTCGCGTAGAGCTGGAAAACGGTCACGTGGTAACTGCGCACATCTCCGGTAAAATGCGCAAAAACTACATCCGCATTTTAACGGGCGACAAAGTGACTGTTGAACTGACCCCGTACGACCTGAGCAAAGGCCGCATTGTCTTCCGTAGTCGCTAATTGTTTTCGCCTGTAAGGGCAGATGAATATTAAATAAGGCCGGGATAGTCCCGGCCTTATTTTTTGGTCGTGCGGTCGATTACTTAAACCGTTATTTGAGGTTTCTTTTCAGCTCAGCGCTGGCTGTTCGACAGTGCAAAATGTAAGGGTGTGAAGACCTTATTTTCTATTTTGCTAAGCTGCCTATACGGCAGTGCACTATTGATATGATTCGTACAACCGATACGCGTTTTTCTAAGCTGCCTATACGGCAGTGCACGAACTGTGCCGCGCAGCTTCGGAGCCGCTGCTTTTCTAAGCTGCCTATACGGCAGTGCACTGAAATAATACCCCCTTACCATTATGATTTTCATACAAAAAAAGCTAAAACCCTATTCCTATCCTATTTTACCCCACCCACAATATTTCCAATATAAATCAATACATTACATATCACTCCAAAATTAGGGGTAAACAGCTGAATTCTCTTCCACCGCCCCGCGCAAAAAACATCCATTCCAAAAACCCCGACAAATGACTACACTAACCTATGACAAATGACTTCAATCAGGAGGTACTATGAGAACATGGGTTCCCGCGCAGAAACCTGCTGACAACGCGCTTTGGCGCTATGCCGGTTTACCTGCAAACCGTGGTATGCGGTTAGTTGAATACCTCAATCAAGGTTTACCCGTCAGTATCCTCGATAACATTCATGAATGGACGTCGATGTCGAAAGCGGACATCCTTCGCGTGACGGGGATTAACGAGCGCAATGTCGCTCGCCGCAAAAGCGCAGGGCGAACGCTGACGCCCGATGAAAGCGAGCGCGTGGCACGTTTCGTGCGTGTGCTGGATGCTGCTGTCGATTATTTTGGTAGTAAAGAGGAAGCATGGAACTGGCTGCAAGCACCGGTGCGTGGGCTTGGGAATGTTGCGCCAGTCAACCTGATTGCCACTGAAACCGGCGCGCTGGAAGTCACCGATTTGATTGGTCGTCTGGAACACGGAGTGTTTGCGTGATTTTTTATCGTCTGGTGACAGGACGTTATGCCAGCGAAGCGTGGAGTGGTAGCGGCGCAAACCAGTATGGTGGTCGCTGGAATCATAAAGGACATCCTGCCGTCTACGTATCCACCGCCATCTCGCTGGCATCGCTCGAAATTTTGGTGCACGTGAAAAAAGACACCGTGCTGAATCAGTATCAACTGTTCAGTATTGATATCCCGGATGACCAGATTGACTACCTGGACAAAGCCTGGTTGCCCGAGGATTGGCAGGAAAATCCGGCACCGGTATCAACGATGGATCTGGGAACCGGTTGGTTGCAGGCGAACAGTGCGCTCGCGCTTATCTTACCTTCCTGCATCATTCCTTATGAAAACAACGCCATACTTAACCCATTACATCCGGCATTCCACAAAACACTCAATTCTGTCCAGCAGCTCCCTTTTAATTTCGATATTCGTCTGGCAGAGAAAACCGCACCCTGAAAGCTGATGCGGTTATTATTCTCAGAACCAGGGAATGGTCGCCGTTGCACTTAACCCGTATGTCGAAAATGCCCCGATGACAGGCGCAGAGAGTAGATCACCATGACGGATAAAGAGCCTGAACGACTGGCCTGTAGAGAGGCTACGCAGATTAAGCCAGGGCAAATCAGTCCGCGCCTCTTGCATTGTCAACAGGCGTTGCTGCGCCTCTTCCTCTGTTAACCATCCTTTTTTCACCGAACGACGCATAAGCCTTTGCGCACTGCTTTTAACCTGAACGCGGCTCACACAGCGCCATTGCGTAACGGCAGGCACGGGCTTTATGTCCGAAGACACGCAGTAGTCGCTCAATCCTTTGCGCCATGTCAGTGATTCGAGAACGCTTAACGCCTGGTGCTGACCGTGCAGACGTAACACCGGGCCAGGCTTTATGCTGTATGCAGGGAAGCTAATACCAATATCACCCTGCCCTCGCTGCCCCAGCGCGCGGTGCAGCTTAGCCACCAGCGCGGCCATCAGCATTTCCTCGCTAAACTCCGGGTCGGGCAGTACGCGGATCTCAATGTAGTGATCCATTACGACTCCTTACTCGCTTTTCTCACCGAAGACGCCGCCGCGGATCAGGACGGCCATTACGTAATGCTGCTGTTCAACGTCTGGCTTCTGGCCTTTCGTCACCCAGTTATCCAGCAAGGTGTAAAAATCCAGTTTCTCTTTCGGCTGACGACACGCCACGCCGCGGCTGGTGACAGAGCCGTACGGTTCGACGGCGATCGCCCCCAACTCCTCAACTTTAGGATGCCAGGTATCAATAGTGCGCAACGCATTACCCAATTTCTGTGAATGCATCCCGGCAACACCATCCACCTGATACAGCAGACGGCTCTTACTGCTGTTGCTGTCGAGCACAAGTTCCTGCGACGGGAAAATCTCCTGTCCGGCACCAAGTAATACCTGCGCCTCTACATTCAGCAGGACGAATTCGTTGCCGCTGAGCCCTTTTTCAATTTCCTGAGCCAGTTCGTTCAGTTGCTCGTCGCTGGCAGAAAAATCACGCAGCGCATAGGCGTAGGCATCGAATGTCCATGACTTGCTGCCCGCTACCTTAACGACAATCTTTTCGGCACCGACACGGTTACGCCATAAAAAACGACCGTTCGCCAGGTTGGTCGCATAGCGGCGTGCCAGCTCGGCAAAACCGTGTTCACTGATATAGCCATCAATGACCTGCGTGAGTTCATCCTGATAGGCCCGGTCGTTACACACAGAAGGCGTCGAAAGATTTCCCAGCACGCGCAGGGTAAACGTCACTTTCAGGGTATCCGCATCAGCAGGTAACGCCGCCACATCGACACGCTGCAGGTTCGCTTTCTGGATCTCAGCATCCAGTTTTGCCGGATCGCTGGTAATGGCATTTTTAAGACGGTTTGAAATGGTGCCACGCACCGCTTTCTCCTGAATACGAATCGGTTGCCAGACCTCTTCCCCCCAGGTGCCTGAATACATTACTGCATCGGAGGTTGCCAGTTTCCGTTCAAATGCCAGTACAGATGCCGTTTTAACGGTAGTTGGAGCCTTTGCCATAGTTAAGTCCTTTTTAATTTGAATGTTCAGATGTCACTGGCGCGCCCGCGCCCTGACAGTAGTAGCCCGTTTCTGTCGTGCGATAACGCCAGAAAATGTCATCAAGTGACTGAATTCGATGCAACCCACACCATTCGCCCACGCCATACACCGCTTCGGTAAACGCGAAGGGGGTTTCCGCATCACGCGCATTTGCCACGACACCGGGCGCGTAGAGTTCAGAGATGCGCTGATAACCGGTCATTAACGGTACCAGGTAACCGGGGTTGGGTTTAGGAGCATAGTGCCAGTTTGCCGGTTCGCCTTCGCGGATGTCACCTTCCTCCGGCGTTTCGGCTTGCATTTTCAGGGCAGCAAAATCCAGCCAGGCGTCAAGCAACGTGGCGTTAGGATCGTTTTCAAGAAGCGTTTGATGATGTTCGCCCAGCCAGCCGCTGCGATCGCGCAGGGCAAAGCCCGGCATCAGTTGCCACTGTAATCGCCCCATCTCCTGACGACTGGCAGGCATTGCCATCACAGAGATATCCTGAATATCGACGATAATTCCTCCCGCCAGTCGGAGCGTCGGGCACACCTGCAACAGAAACTCTGCCAGGTCGCGCTGCCCGTATTCACCGTTAGGAATTTCTCCGTGACATTCCAGCAGTAACGAAACGGTCAAATGCATGCGCCCCTCTTCATTAAAGGAGGCCGTTTTCGCGTCACGAGTTAACGGGTTACGGGTCAGCGCAAACTGATAATCACGGCCAGACGTATGCGCGTGGATCTGGTGCTCGTGGCTCACGACCGCACAGCCATCAATACGCAGCCCGTGCGTTTCCGTCAGCTTGCGGGACAGCGCATGAGAAAATCCCATGAAATGGGTGATAGCGGGAAAACCATACGTCAGGCCAGCAATCGCGTTGGCGTTTTCGACTCTGACGCGGCGAAGCAGGATCAATGAGCTCATTTCAGCGCCTCCCGGATGATTTTTTCCATCTCGCGCAGGTTCGTGCGTAAACGTTCGCGGGTTTCCCATTCACGCTTTTCTACCGCACCTAAATCAGGCAATGCCTTGCGCAGACGCGCGTTCAGCCACAGAGCAAAATCCTCTGCCACAGAGTCCTGCCAGTCGTCTTTTTCACGCTCAAGGCGGAAGGCTTCGTCTGTTTTTGTGCGCCAGGGGTCGAGCCAGAGTTGCTGATGGGATTTAAGATCCGGGCAGTTGAGTGTCCAGTTTTGCCATGTTTCGCACTGAAATTGAGCCGCAACGTCAAACAACAGGTCGATAAGCGCGTTGATATAGCCATCACGTGCTTCGCGAATACGAAAGCTGGTGTAACCGCCCGTTCTCGTCAGCAAAGAAATAAGCAACTGAATTTGACTCTTGGCACGACGGTCAAATTGCCCACCCGAGGCGAAAACAGAACGTAAATTCGTTGGCGGCTTTTCTGCTCTTTTCCACTGTGGTGGCTGGCAGGAAAGTAGCCAGCTACGTCCGCCGCGCACGCTGTTGAGATAGGAAATGTTCTGCGGTTTTGTGCCACCGAAGTGTATTTCCGCTGAATCCGGGAAGAGTGTCAGCGGAGTGGGATGCCAGGTTTTCTCGCGACGCGCTTTCCAGATGGCTTTAACCTCATCGCCAAAACGCAGGGCAACCATTTTCTGATGCATAGCATGGACAAGCGAGGTGGCAAACAGCGGGCTTAACAGGTGGTAACCATCACCTACCGGAAAATAGCCCTGTTTTGCGAGTTTGTGCGAAGCTGGCTCTCCTGGCTTCAGAGCGCGCGAAAATCCCGCTATCCACTCATTTAACTGATGAGTGTCGTCGGTAAATGCGGCCAGCGCGGCATGGTCACCGCGTTTCAGGCTCGCCAAAAGGGAGTCGCCCCCTTCGATACGGGTCTGCAGAAGTTTCGCCACATCCAGCGCTGCAGCATTACCCACGGCATCCGGTTCCAGACCAGACAACGCTGCGCTGCTGAGATATCCTTCCTGCGCCACTGCCTCGCTGTAAATACTGCTACTTTTTGAATCCCCGTGGGTAAATTTCGCCGCATGGGTCACGAGGTTAATTTGTCCGGCTCGCTTCGCGGCATCCGTCAGCCATGCTTTCGGTTCATAGCGAAGCTCCAGCTCCCGGCGTTCTGCCGCAAGCGTCGCGCTCTCTGCCTCGCTGCGTTTTGCGGCCTCTTTTTCAAATGCTTCCAGCTTTGTTTGCCGTCGTCCGGCAATGTACTCAGCAATGAAAGCGCTTACTGCTTCAACTGACATACTCGCTCCTGGATCTTTATAGATATTCCCTGAACACACCCAGTACCGGGTGATACAGCCATTGTTCCGTCTCCTCCTCCCTGCTGACCCTCAATGTGATTTCGCCATAACGACGCGACACCGCATCCAGCTCCATCTGCTTTTCATCCGCAAGCGCCTGCAACACCCTGGCATAATCAATCGCAAACCACGGTTCTACGCCGTCGGCCATGGATAACGAATGCGAGCGAAACCGCTCCGAAGGTTTTAACCTGCCGTCTTCCTGCATCAGGCAAAACACGGGTTCGTCGTCTTCCTCTTTCATACTCAAAAAGAAAGAGTCCTCAGGCGATGAGCGGCGAAACGGTGTTCGTTTTTGAAGCTCACCGTTCCACGTCAGTGGCAATCGCCACCACGACGCGGCAACAACATCTGGTTTATCCCCACCGTCCAGCAGCGCGGCACGCAACCGGGCGTGCTCCAGCGCCGCCAGCGCATTACCGGGTAAATCTTCAACGATGCGCGGGATAGCATTGAGTGTGCGATAACTTTCTTCACTGAGCAGTTCATGAAGATCATGGTGAGGCAACGGATGGTGTTCCGTTTCGAAACCAGGACGACAGTAGGCCACGCGCTCCCCACGAAGCGCGCGCACGTTGCGTTCCAGAATCACCAGGTTTTCACGCTCAGGCACCTGCTGGCGATGACGCTGAATACGTCCGGCAAACTGAATAAGCGAACGCATTGAACTCGGTTCGACGATCCCCCAGTCGGCATCAAAATCTCGCCCGACCTCCAGCACAGACGTCCCCAGCACAACAAAAAGATGGTGCTGCTCCGGTGATGTCAGCGCCTGCTTCACTTCCGGTAACTGCCAGACATGTTCCGGGTCGTGTCGCGTGAACGCGCTGTCCAGCCGTTTTTCGATCGCCGCGCGCACCGCCAGCGGATGCTGGCTGTGATAAACACAGTAATGAATGCGGTAATTGTCCGGCGAGGGGATTGCCATCAGCGCCTGCGCGACAGCAACCAGCGGATTGATATTGGCCATGCGAACCAGGCCAAACGATACGGTTTTGCCACTTTTATGCGTGGCGTGATGGTGGCCATGAAGCTCAACCATCTCCTGGTACAACGTCTCCGCCAGCGCAGAAACCACAGCCGCGTAGCTGGCGGATTGCGGTAATACAGGGGCCAGTTTCCCAAGCCGAAGCCGTGGCTGGTCAGGCAGGCGTTTAATCCGCTGACGCACAAATTCGCCGTGCGCCTGACGAAACTGGTTTTCATCGGCCACATCCTTTGACTGTGCGCCGTACTCATCAAACCAGGCGCAGCAGATACTCATCGGTCTGTCGGAGATCCCGCAAGCGATTTGCCAGGCTTTGCGTCCTTCCCGATAGGCTTCAAACAACGCTTCCGTTAACGCAGGGGGCAACGTTGCCGACGAGAGAAGCACACGGGAGCCGAGCATTCCCGCCCAGTTAACCAGCCGACACAGCGCGTGCAAATCATCAATATCAAAATCATCTGGCTCATCAAGCACCAGATCGCTGGTCAGCAGGCGCAGCATGGCGGGGATCTGCCGCCCCCCGCGTACGCCTTCCGTCGCGGGCATAAGATGATCGACGGTTGTCACCAGCACCGGCGCACTGACCAGACGGTTAAGCGTCGGTTCTTTCGCCAGCCACTGTTGCGCAATACCGCTGCTCATTGCGCCCTCATAATGAACGTAATGATGGCTGGCGAAAAACGCTTCGTCGCTGGCGCTGCTGTTATCTTCAACGTCATTCCCCTGGTACAGCTCCTTCACTGCTGCGGCACCAGTCACCACGGCCAGCGTGTCATCATCCAGCCCCAGACGCGACTGCAGAGCCTGTCCCGTTTGCAGCGTCAGCGTGCGTAACCCCAGCGCGACGCTGAAGCGACATCCCGCCTGCTCATCCGCCAGGGCGTACATAATCCGGGCGTTTGCAAAGGTTTTACCGCATCCGGTCGAGGCCATATTGATGCCGAAGAAACCCTGCTCTGCACTCTTCTCCCGCAAGGCAGAGGCCACATCCCATGCTTTGTTCTGCCATTGAAAGCGCGGATTTGTTGCCCTTTCCCGAAACGCTTTATGTCGGGCGATGGCGGGTAACGAACGACGCAAAGAAGGAAGAGAACGCCCCATCAGCAGCGCCAGGTGTGCGACACCGACATTGTGCTCATCCAGTTTTTGCTTAAGCAGCCCTGACTGGCGGTCACTGTTGGCCCAGCACTGGACGGCATCATCCTGCCATTTGGAATAAGCCGGTTGAGAGGAGTAAACGTGATCGGCCAGCATCAGCGACAGACGAGCAAGATGGAGGGTGAAAAGATTATCCAGCGATCCCGCATGAAGCAGTGCGGGGAGGTTACGGATGCGTTTACCAATCTGCCTGGCCTTCTCGCGCCAGGTTTTACTTTTTAGCGGCGTGCCGTGAGGAAATGTCCAGACGTTTTGTTTTTCCCGCGTGGTCCAGCCATGCTTTTCCTGTTTGTGATTTAGCGCGTTCCAGTCCACATTCAGCTGTCGCTCAAGCCAGCCTTCACAGTACAGTAATGAGGGATTTTTCGAATGGGGCTCAGGTAAACGGTGGTGTGATAACATCAGCCACGCCACCACTTTAGCGACGGGTGGTAATGTTCCCAGCGGACTGTTACTCCACTCTTCCCTGTCCTTCTTCAGCGCTTTTAGCATGGCCTTTTCGTCAGCGGCTTTGAGCTGTGTTAAGGATGTCAGCCACTGTTCATCGGTTTGTTCTCCTACAAATGCCTCGAACAGACGAACAGAGATCCACTCATGGCGAAACATTTGACAGAAGCGCTTACTTTCACCCTTAAGCGTTTGCTGGAAACTCATCCCCGCTTTACCAAAATCATGAAACAGCCCGGCGATCGCCGCCAGCAAGGCGATGCTTTCCGCACTGTGCCAATGGTGTTCGTTGTCATTGCGGATAATTTGCAGGGTCGTGCGATTTGTGGGTACACGTCCTTGCGCGTTAAAGCGACGCAAATTCCCGACAATCCACAGCAGCTCTGTTTGCCCGCTTTTTTTCAGCCAGTGGCAGGCCACGGCGGTATTACGCCGCGCAGTTTTACGCAACAGCTTACGTAGCGTGTTAACGCCTTCCATTGTGATCGTCGTCTGCCACGCAGCGTCACCCGTGCGCTCAGCAAATTGATCGATAATTTGACAGCTTTGCTCGCGCGCACGTTTCGTACACCGGGAGATAATCAGCACATTCATTTTGCGACTCCCGCCAGCGACTGCGAGGTTTCCTGCAACGTGGCGATCATCACATCCAGCGCATCAGCCTGTTGAAACACGTTGATGCAGCGCTGACGAAATTGTTGATTATCCTCACCCTCCATAGCCGCAATAAATGCCTGTGGCATAACGAGCGCGTCTTTCATTAAATCAGCAATATCAAAAACCAACCCACCGCGTCGGGTTTTACCGTGCATAACCGCAAGCCCATGAGGAATGCCCGTCACCCAGGCTGCGACAGCCGCCAGCCCGTAGGCCAGATAGTTGCCCTGATCGAGAAAACGGTTCGCCATATCCGCCCCGCCACCCCGTTTGGCGCGGATAAAGCTGCCGTAGCCCACCGTCTGGCTTGCCAGTTTATAGAGTGATTTCGTCAGCTGTGCCTCCTGAAGCATCAACGACGTATGATCCTGAGCGTTTTCCATGCCCTGCTTCGCACGCTCAAGAATATTATTCAGCGCATCCTTATCTGATTGAAAAGAGGTTTCTCGCTGCATCCGCAACCCGGACCACTGTTTTTCGATTTGCTGTAAACGAATAAACTGAAAGTGCTTTGCCGCCTGCAGACGTTTTTCTTCGTTAAACCAGAATGAAACCCAGTTTTGCAAATACCCCGTCGGGCGATATTCACTTTGCGGACAAAGCCAGGAGACATCAATATCCACTTCATTTGCCGCATAAAGCGGCGTGCCATCCGTTCCACAAAAACCAACCATCACGCCTGCCCGTGCAAATTCCCGCATTGCCATTTGCGTAACGGAGGTTCCCATACCCAACATGACCGCCGTAGTATTGGCGATGGGAATGTTCCAGAAAAATGACTCTTTCCCTTTCTGGGTGACATATTCAACCCGCCCACCATTTACCTGAATACGACATTTCTCCAGATAATAGATATTGGCGCGTTTAGAGTGGAGTATGGTTTTTAAATCACCAGACGTGATGCTGTTTGCGGGCATGTTAAGGCTTTTATTTCAAAGAATTGAATGCAGGATATGTTAGCGAGTTTTAGACAAAGACAAATGTGATATATATCAAATGAATAATAATCAGAGGGGTAATAAAACAGAAAGTGTGTTTAATAGCGCATTTATCATCCCAATGAATAATGCATTCCTTTGATTATATTTATGAATTGGATATGTTTTTTGATTTAAATAAAAATGACAGAGATAATAGTGATGGATTCTTGTGAATGATCGATGTGGAGCATGTAATTGCAAGACCTTTCTAGCGAGAGGGGCTGTGTGGCGTTGAACATTAACGCCTTCGTCCAGATGGGCATTGAGTGTTTCTAAGCTGCCTGTAAGGCAGTGGACGAACAAATCCAGGATACATTTTGCGGTAACGTTTTCTAAGCTGCCTGCACGGCAGTGAACCGCGTGATAACAATTAACGACGATATGACAGGTTTCTAAGCTGCCTGCGCGGCAGTGAACCTCAAAGCATGCAGCATGATCCGACGTTCGGATTTCTAAGCTGCCTGCACGGCAGTGAACGTAATTCCAGTTTTACCCGCTCATGTACGTTCTTTCTAAGCTGCCTGCACGGCAGTGAACGGTTGGTTTTTGTCTGGCTGTGCTTTGCTACTTTTCTAAGCTGCCTGCACGGCAGTGAACTGAACAGGCCGACGCTGTTTCCGGCGCTGATCTTTCTAAGCTGCCTGCACGGCAGTGAACCAGCCCTCCTTCCAGCGCAGTACCTTCGCGCCTTTCTAAGCTGCCTGCACGGCAGTGAACGAAACGCACCGGACCTTCACTGCGAAGGATGTTTTCTAAGCTGCCTGCACGGCAGTGAACGCGTCATGTTTTTGCTGGCCTTCTGCGCCAGATTTCTAAGCTGCCTGCACGGCAGTGAACACCAGGGTGACCCTGTGGATCTCGATGTATTCTTTCTAAGCTGCCTGCACGGCAGTGAACAGCTTCAGCGTATGCTTGAACGCGATGCTCGCTTTCTAAGCTGCCTGCACGGCAGTGAACTTTGATGATCTGTTGGTTTATCCTGATCTCTCTTTCTAAGCTGCCTGCACGGCAGTGAACTGAAAGGAAACCTCGCCATCTTATTGTTGTATAAGAAAATAATCAATACATGCGCATTAAACCCTTTTTTTCAAAGCGCAAATCCTCATCATATAAATCAATGAGTTATAAAACCGCCAGAAAAAAGGGTTTAACCTGCATGCATCGAAACAACTCCCCCGACGCGACAAAATAATCAGGGAATAATATGGATAACGGTTTCTGCACTGCGAGGCGCAACCACATCTGCCGCCATTGAGTGAGTAATGTCGTGCAATAATCCCGTCAGGTACGGCAGCATCTCGCGGTCAAAATGCGATACCAGCAGCACGTGATTTAATGCGCGGCAGTAATCGCACTTGGTTTCAGTACCTTCCAGCAACCACTCTTTTTGCCGCGGTGGCTCCTCTTCTTCCTCAAATTCTACTATCTGAAAATCACTCATCGATTCCACAAGGCCGGTTTTGACTTCCTCCAGATAAGCACCAAGACAACGACAAACGGGTTGAGTTTGCGGGAGCGAGTTGCAGTCCAGCAGGATTTCAGTGAGCAATTTGCAACGCTCAGTAAGTGTTGGGAGATCGAGGTTTAGAGTAAGTTCGCTGTAGAGTTGGGCGAAATTATTTTTTGTATTCATTGGGTAATTCCTTCACACACTTTGAATTTACCACCGCAGGAAACGCCAGATTCGCTGGCGGCGGACGAAAAGGAATTGGCGTACCAGTGTGTGTGCTACTGGCGCTTCAAAGGAAGCTCCCGATTCGCCCGCCAGATGCAGATTATACCCTTTTCCTTAGGGCGAACGAAGCCTGCAGCAATACTGCTGCTCACACACTTTCAGGACGCCAATCCCGGCACCTGATTTTGCAGGTGCGTCGCCATTTTATTGCTGTGGATTTATCCAGCAACAGACATCAAAAGAAACTGGAAAGCGCCTCGCAAAATTTCGCTGCGACCTGATGCCCTCACCCCAGCCCTCTCCCACAGGGAGAGGGAGAAAAGCGGGCATAAAAAAACCGGGCAAATGCCCGGTTTTTTCGTTTAACGTTCAACTCAGTGAGCCGCTTCCGGCTTATGCTTCGCCGCACTCTGGAAATCGTACGTCAGCTCGTTCTTCGCCTGGTCCAGCGCCACGGTCACCTGGCCGCCATCCACCAACGAGCCAAACAGCAGCTCGTTCGCCAGCGGTTTCTTCAGATTGTCCTGAATCACACGCGCCATCGGACGGGCACCCATCGCACGGTCGTAGCCTTTCTCTGCCAGCCAGTTGCGGGCCTCCTGGCTCACTTCCAGCGATACGCCTTTCTGATCCAGCTGAACCTGCAACTCGACGATGAACTTATCCACCACCTGATGAATCACCTCGGTAGACAGGTGATCGAACCAGATAATGTTGTCCAGACGGTTACGGAACTCCGGCGTGAAGATCTTCTTGATCTCTTCCATCGCATCGGTGCTGTTATCCTGGTGGATCAGGCCGATGGATTTACGCTCGGTTTCACGCACACCGGCGTTGGTGGTCATCACCAGCACCACGTTGCGGAAGTCCGCCTTACGCCCGTTGTTGTCGGTCAGCGTCCCGTTGTCCATCACCTGCAGCAGGATGTTGAACACGTCCGGGTGCGCTTTCTCGATTTCATCGAGCAGCAGTACCGCGTGCGGATGCTTGATCACCGCGTCGGTGAGCAGGCCGCCCTGGTCAAAGCCCACGTATCCCGGAGGCGCACCAATCAAACGGCTGACGGTGTGACGCTCCATATACTCGGACATATCAAAGCGCAGCAGTTCAATGCCCAGCGCTTTGGAGAGCTGCACCGTCACCTCGGTTTTCCCGACACCGGTTGGCCCGGCGAACAGGAAGGAACCAACCGGCTTGTGATCATGACCCAGCCCGGCGCGCGCCATCTTGATCGCTTCGGTTAAGGCCTCAATGGCTTTATCCTGGCCAAAGACCAGCATTTTCAGGCGATTGCCGAGGGTGCGCAGCGTGTCGCGGTCGCTCTGAGAAACACTTTTCTCAGGGATACGCGCGATACGGGCCACCACGGACTCAATGTCTGCCACGTTAACGGTTTTCTTGCGCTTGCTGGCTGGCATCAGGCGCGCACGCGCCCCCGCCTCATCAATCACGTCAATCGCCTTATCCGGCAGATGACGGTCGTTGATGTATTTCACCGCCAGTTCCACCGCCGCACGCACCGCTTTCGCGGTATAACGCACATCGTGGTGCGCTTCGTACTTCGGTTTCAGGCCGTTGATGATCTGCACCGTCTCCTCGACGGACGGCTCAGTCACGTCGATTTTCTGGAAGCGACGCGCCAGCGCACGGTCTTTCTCGAAAATGTTGCTGAACTCCTGGTAAGTTGTGGAGCCAATCACGCGGATCTTGCCGCTGGAAAGCAGCGGTTTGATCAGGTTAGCGGCATCCACCTGGCCACCGGAGGCCGCACCTGCACCGATGATGGTGTGGATTTCATCGATAAACAGAATGCTGTTAGTGTCCTGCTCAAGCTGCTTTAACAGCGCCTTGAAGCGTTTTTCAAAATCACCGCGGTATTTGGTGCCCGCCAGCAGCGAGCCAATATCCAGCGAGTAGATGGTGCAATCGGCAATCACTTCCGGCACGTCGCCCTGCACTATGCGCCAGGCAAGACCTTCGGCAATCGCGGTTTTACCGACGCCAGATTCCCCCACCAGCAGCGGGTTATTCTTGCGGCGACGGCACAGCACCTGAATCGCACGCTCCAGCTCTTTATCGCGACCAATCAGCGGGTCGATACCGCCAACGCGAGCAAGCTGATTAAGGTTGGTGGTGAAGTTTTCCATACGATCCTCCCCGCCTGCTTGCTCTTCATTGTTATTAATCTGATTGCTGGAATCCGATGCCTGGTTAGGCTCGTCTTTGCGCGTCCCGTGTGAGATGAAGTTGACCACATCCAGTCGGCTGACTTCGTGTTTGCGCAGCAGATAAGCCGCCTGTGACTCCTGCTCGCTGAAGATGGCGACTAAGACGTTTGCGCCAGTCACTTCGCTACGCCCGGAAGACTGGACGTGGAAAACCGCGCGCTGCAGCACGCGCTGGAAGCTAAGCGTCGGCTGCGTGTCGCGCTCTTCTTCACTGGCTGGCAGCACCGGTGTGGTTTGTTCGATGAAGGCTTCGAGTTCCTGACGTAGCGCCACCAGATCCACGGAGCAGGCTTCCAGCGCTTCGCGGGCAGATGGGTTGCTAAGCAGTGCGAGCAGCAAGTGCTCGACGGTCATAAACTCATGTCGGTGCTCACGCGCTCTGGCGAAAGCCATATTTAAACTGAGTTCCAGTTCTTGATTGAGCATAGGCACCTCCCCCAATTTTATGCCTTATCAGGCCTTTTCCAGCGTACACAGCAACGGATGCTCGTTCTCCCTCGCATAATCGTTCACCATCGCCACTTTGGTTTCCGCGACTTCGGCAGTAAAGATGCCGCAGATCGCTTTGCCACGATAATGAACGGTAAGCATCAGTTGCGTTGCACGTTCTACATCATAAGAAAAGAACTTTTGTAGCACGTCAATAACAAATTCCATCGGCGTGTAATCATCGTTCATTAACATAACTTTATACATAGATGGCGGTTTTAGCGCGTCACGCACTTTATCTTCCGCCAGCTGGTCAAAATCCAGCCAGTCGTTCGTCTTACCCATTATGCATAACCACTTTGAATCTACCTCAGATGTTAGATAACAATCATCTATTACTGTCATCCGCGATGTCTGTCACAAACTGTTGCAATAGCGTTAACTGCCTCAAATTTTGGTTGATTATTGTCCCAACTCCAGCGCCAAACGCTTGACGGCTTCTTTCGTTTATCTAAATTGTACAAGCGTGAGTTGGCGAGGTTTTGAACAGCCCCCACTCCACCACCGGTTCATTCCATCTTAATTTATAAGATTTACGAAGGATGTCGAAGCATGGAAATGGGTACTGTTAAGTGGTTCAACAACGCCAAAGGGTTTGGCTTCATCTGCCCCGAAGGCGGCGGCGAGGATATCTTCGCTCACTATTCCACCATTCAGATGGATGGTTACAGGACGCTCAAAGCCGGGCAGTCCGTCCGGTTCGATGTACACCAGGGGCCAAAAGGCAATCACGCCAGTCTAATCGTGCCCGTTGAAGCAGAAACGGTTGCATAGCCCTCTGTTTTATTGTGTACATCCCGCAGGCAAAATGCCAGCCCGATCGGCTGGCATTTTTATTTTCGGGTTATTCCCGCGCCAGCGCATCCACCGGATCGAGCCGCGCCGCATTGCGTGCTGGCAGCCAGCCAAACAGGATACCGGTAAAGGTCGAGCATAAAAACGCCGTGAGAATTGCCACCGGTGAGAAACCGATCTCCCAGCCGGGTAAAAAGAGCTGGAGCGCAAAGGCAATCATCATCGACAGCGCAATCCCCATCGCACCACCGACCAGACACACCAGCACCGCTTCGATCAAAAACTGCTGCAGCACATCGCTGGCTCTGGCCCCGACCGCCATGCGGATACCGATCTCCCGCGTGCGTTCCGTGACCGACACCAGCATGATATTCATCACCCCGATACCGCCGACCACCAGCGAAATCACCGCCACCAGCGTCAGGAACAACTGAAGAGTACGTGTGGTCTTTTCCGCCGTTTTCAAGAGGCCGTCCATGTTCCAGGTGAAGAAATCCTTCTTCCCGTGGCGCAGGGTTAACAACCGCTCAAGCTGCTGTTCGGCCAGGGTGCTGTCGTAGCCCTCCTTCACGCGAACGGTGATGGAGTTAAGCCATGACTGGCCCATAATCCGCCCGGAGATGGTGGTATACGGCAGCCAGACGCGCAGGATCTTGCTGCTGCCAAACATCGACTGTTTCTCTTCCGCCACGCCGATGACCGTGGCAGGCATGTTCCCCACGAGGATCACCTCACCCACAACGTTCGTTTTATTTGGGAAGAGCTGCCTGCGCGAGTTGGCGTCTAACACGACTACCTGCGCCCTGCCCGCCAGCTGTTCGGCATTGAAGGTCGCGCCTTCGCTGAAGGTCATGCCGTAGACGTTGAAGTAATCACCGCTGACGCCGTTGGCGCTGGCCGCCACGTCGATATTGCCGTAGCGCAGGCGCAGGTTCTGCGAGACCGCAGGCGTAGCCGAATTGACCCATGGCTGTTTCTGAATCGCCGCCAGATCGTCATATTTCAGCGCCTGCTGATACTGTGGTTCATCGTCGCCAAAGTCTTTGCCAGGGTAGACGTCAATGGTGTTCGTCCCGATGGCGCGAATATCCGCCAGCACCAGCTGTTTGGCCGCGTCGCCCACCACCACAATCGACACCACCGACGCGATACCAATAATAATGCCGAGCATGGTCAGCAGCGTGCGCATTTTATTCGCTGCCATCGCCAGCCATGCCATGGTCAGCGCTTCGCGAAAGCCGCTGGAAAACTGCCCCCAGCCGGTTGAAGCAGGCAATGCTTCTTTCGGCGCAGCCGCCCTGGACTGACGCGGCGGTGGGTTGCTCACCAGCTCGCCGTCGTGGATCTCAATAATCCGCTCCGCCTGCGCAGCCACCTGCGGATCGTGGGTAACGATAATTACCGTATGCCCCTGGTCACGCAGTTGATGGAGGATCGCCATTACCTCTTCACCGGAACGGCTGTCGAGCGCACCGGTCGGCTCATCCGCGAGGATCACCTGACCACCGTTCATCAGCGCGCGGGCAATACTGACACGCTGCTGCTGGCCTCCCGAAAGCTGCGACGGCTGATACTCCACACGCTCCGCCAGCCCCAGACGCGTTAACAATGCTTTCGCACGCTCAAGGCGTTTTTTACGCTCCACACCCGCGTAAACGGCCGGCACTTCTACGTTCTGCGCCGCGCTCAGATGAGAGAGCAGATGATAGCGCTGGAAGATAAAGCCGAAGTGCTCACGGCGCAGTTTCGCCAGCGCATCGCCGTCCAGCGTAGAGATATCCGTCCCGGCCACGCGATATGTGCCGCTGGTGGGTTTATCGAGACAGCCGAGAATGTTCATCAGCGTGGATTTACCGGAACCGGACGCACCGACAATCGCCACCATTTCGCCCGCTTCAACGCGCAGGGAGATCCCCTTAAGCACTTCCACCGGGCCGTCGCCGGAAGGATAGCTGCGACGAATGTCATTCAGCTCAAGCAGCGCGGTCATTTAGCGGCTCCGGGAAGGCTTTCGCTGGTGACAACCTCTTCCCCCTCTTCAAGCCCTTTCACCACCACCACGTCCGTGTCGTTACGTGCGCCAATCACCACTTCACGCTCGCGCGTTTCGCCGTTGCGCAGCACCTTCACTTTATAGCGGCTGTCCCCTGCGGACTCACCCAGCGCTGAGAGTGGGATGGTCAGCACATTTTTCACCCCGGTCAACTGGATGTGCACCTGGGCGGTCATATCCAGGCGCAGCACGCCCTGCGGGTTAGGCACCTCGAAGCGCGCATAATAAAAGATGGCGTCGTTGACCTTTTCCGGCGTCGGCAGAATATCTTTCAGTACACCTTCATAGCGGGTTTGCGGGTCGCCCAGCACGGTAAACCAGGCGTTCTGCCCCGGCTTAAGATGAATCACATCTGCCTCAGAGACCTGCGCTTTCACCAGCATGGTGCTCATGTCTGCCAGCGTCAGAATGTTCGGAGCCTGTTGCGCAGCAATCACCGTTTGCCCCTGTAACGTGGTGATTTGGGTGACTTCCCCGGCCATTGGCGCGACGATGCGCGTATAGTCGAGGTTGGTTTTCGCCGTATCGAGCGACGCCTGGTTACGTTTGATTTGCGCATCAATGGTGCCGATCTGCGCCTGTTTTACCGCCAGCTCTGTTGCTGCGGTATCCAGATCCTGCTTCGAGATGGCCTGCGTTTTAGCCAGCGCCTGCTGGCGCGTCAGGGTGACCTGCGCGAGGTTGCGCTCCGCCTGAGCCTGAGCGCGTTGCGCGCGTAACTCCATCAGCGTCGCTTCCACTTCGCGGATCTGGTTCTCCGCCTGCTCAGGATCGATAACGCCCAGCAACTGGCCTTTTTTCACCTTATCGCCAATCTCAACCGACAGCGTTTTCAACTGGCCGCTCACCTGCGCCCCTACGTCAACCTTGCGCAGGGCATCAAGTTTGCCTGTCGCCAGGACATTCTGTTGCAGTTCGCCTGGGCGAACGATCAGCGTCTGATACTGCGGCACAGGCGCGTTCAGCACCTGCCATAACCAGAAACCGCCCACTAACACCAGCACCGCCAGCAGCAGAAATAGCGTTCTGCGTTTTCCCTTAAGATTCATAAATATTCCAAATAATTGTCCTGGCTATCATCACCGTTGATTCTATCTAAACCACTCCTCAACGAAACCCCTGTTTTCTGGAATCGTCGGAATTTGTTTACGAGATGTTGATAAAGCGCCTGCTGAAATAACGATCTTCCACAAGGAGCAGGATCTAACATGTCTTCCATCGTCGATACACCTTATTCAAACCTGTCACAACCTAAAACCGGCTGGCAACTTTTCAGGAGCCTGGCATCTGGGACGATTACGCCAGGACTGGCGTGGCAAAACCCCGCCTATCGACGCAAATTCATGCTACGTTCACTGGCAACCCCGTTCAGCACCGCGCGTCTGCTGGCAAGCCTGGCAAAACAGCCCTGTCTGATGCAAATGTTACAGGTGCAACCTGGGCTGCCGTGCCGTCTGCACCGTCCCTGGCTGACCGTGAATATGAGCCGGCAGAACGCGCTGGAATCGCTTAACTGCCACTACCAGATGATGAGCCGTCAGCTTCCGGCGACGCTACTGAAAGGTTATCTCTCGAAAAAAGGGATGACGCTGGTCACCTTAACCGGCAAAGACGAACAACCATTCACCCTCCGCCTCTGTGCTGATGCGTTTCTTGATAAAGAGGGTGAAGCGACCCTCGCCTTTTGTGACCACCAAAATACGGTACTGGCGGAGATGACCTTTACGCTGTGTCAGTTTGAAGGGAAATCCACGCTGTTTATCGGCGGATTACAGGGCGCGAAATCGCATGTGCCGCATGAGCTGATCCAGGGGGCGACCAAAGCCTGTCACGGCCTGTTCCCGAAACGTCTGCTGGTTGAAGCCGCGATGACCCTGGGGACAGCTTTCCCGGTCGAACAGATTGTCGCCGTGAGCAACGCCACGCATATCTATCGTAGCTGGCGTTATCGCAAGAAAAAAGAGGGAAAACTGCTGGCAGACTACGACAGTTTCTGGCTTTCCATTGGCGGCCAGCAGCAGGATCACGGCAACTTTGTGCTACCGCTGACAATGCCACGCAAACCGATTGAAGAGATTGCCAGTAAAAAACGTTCCGAGTATCGCCGTCGCTACGCGCTGCTGGATAGCCTGATTAGCCAGGTAAACCAGGCCACTCACCGCTAATCCGCTCTCCCGCGTGCGAGCCAAAGTACGCGGGAGAACATTTTGCGCAGCAGCGTAGGCACCGATTCAACACCCCTCCGCCCTGCTTCCGTTGCCACTTCAATGGCCAGATCCGGTTTTGACGATCGGTGAATTGCTTTGGCGATCACCCGACGCATATTCATCGGCACATCCACCGGTACCATCGCAATGCGGTGGAATACGTCATCGAAACCCTGACGATACATAAAGTGTTCCATATCCATCGCGGGCAGCGTAGTTAAATGATCGCGCTCTTCTTCCCGGTCATTGTTGAGCAGGCTGCGGACGGTAGCGGCATATTTTTTCCCTGCTTCGTCACCATCCACCAGTACATGCCACTCAATGCCCATCCGGCGGGCGAATTTGATTAACGGTTTTAATCCCGACTGCGCGAACTCAATGACCTTAATGCCTTCTGCATCGAAGTGATGACCGCACTGGCGCGCCAGCTCGTTGATAACCCAGGTTTCGGTTTCCCCCTCGACCAGAAGCCAGCAACGCGCAAACAGCGACGACGCGCGGTTAAAGCGGATATGAAACGCAATGCGGCGACCGTCCTCCGCGTTCAGGCCGCCCGGCCCCAGCCGGTAAGCCGATACGCGTGAGGATTCACGCACCAGTCGGCAGACATACTCCACCGGCGTGAGGGATAACAGCTCGCCGGAATTGGTGGTGGTAATACGTTGCAGCGGCAGCAGGTTTAATAGCTGCCACGCAACGGAGAGCATGATCGGGTGCAGGCGCGTTTCAGGATCTTCCACCAGCAGCAGCGGCCGCGCGTCCCTGTCCAGCCGAACGGTGCCTTTGGCCTGCAAAAGCGTGGAGAACAATCCCAACAGGATCACTCTGTGAGTGCGCCCGCCTGGCCGGTCGATCATGCGGTTAATGATATCGAGGTAACGCCAGCTTCGCTGTTCATCGTGCGAGCGGCGGCGCATCAGACGGTTACGTGACTGCGATGTTCCCTGCTCGGAAAAGTAGTGCTCAAGCAGTTGCACCATGGCAGATAACCCCTGGCGGATCTGCCCGTCGGTCAGGTTTTGCGGACGAGAGACCAGCTCACGCGCCAGAAAATCCAGCTCGCGAGCGGTCACTTCCACTTCAGGCATATTCGGTACAGTGCCGTTACGGATGCGCCGCATAAAACGTGCATCACGCAAGCGTAATACCGGCGTCAGGCGAATCAGGTGGCGGGCCATCTCATCAATATTTTCCAGCGAGAGGGGATGACCTTTGCCATCGAGGAACTCACGCAGCGTTAATACGCTCTCATTCTCGGCCAGCTCACCTTCCAGACGGTAGAAAATACGATGGAAGTCATCATCGCACGGCACCCAGCACGACGACAGCGGGCGGAAACGACGCACGCGATGACGCCCCGGCTCAGATTCCCGAAAGGTCAGAATGATATGTAAATGCTTCTCGCGCCCCGTGACATCACCCGGTGGGAACCAGAAGTCATCATGAACGAAGTGGTACAAATTATCTTCGGGTGAAAGCAACAGGGTCAGGGCATCCAGCAGACTGGACTTTCCCCAGGCGTTTTCCCCAATCAGGACGTTGTTCTGTTCCAGTTGCAGCGACAGACGGTTAATACCGCGAAACCCGACTATTTCCACTCGTTCGAGAAGCATAAATCCCCCGCGAAATGATCACTTTTTCCTTCAAGTTATCAGCAGTATAGCGGCAGGATGTTGGACACGATAGCAGAAGATACGCCCGTTTAAGAATTGGACTATGATCTATTTACCTCCCGCTCGAACAAGGAATAACATCACATTGCCTTAAATCAAATTAATTGAATTTATTTAAGTGGCGAAGGGGTGTTGTAGGTTTCTAAAATAATGGCTCTTTGAGTCGTCATCCCTTTATGGCGATATAACCCGCACGCGGGATAGTGTGCGGAAATTTATTATTGAGGTGGTTATGTTCAGAAAGTTAGCGGCAGAATGTTTCGGTACATTCTGGCTGGTATTTGGTGGTTGCGGTAGCGCAGTTCTCGCAGCCGCTTTTCCAGAATTAGGCATTGGTTTTGTCGGTGTCGCCCTGGCTTTTGGCTTGACGGTGTTAACGATGGCATTTGCCGTAGGTCATATTTCCGGCGGACATTTTAACCCGGCAGTGACATTAGGTTTATGGGCAGGCGGCCGGTTCCCGGCGAAAGACATTCCTGGCTATATTATCGCTCAGGTGGTTGGCGGCATTATTGCCGCCGCGGTGCTGTACATGATTGCCAGCGGTAAAGCAGGCTTTGATGCGGCAGCCAGCGGTTTCGCCTCTAACGGCTTCGGTGAACATTCGCCGGGCGGCTATTCCATGCTGTCTGCCATTGTGATTGAAATTGTGCTGACAGCAGGCTTCCTGTTAGTCATCCACGGTGCAACGGATAAACACGCACCTGCGGGCTTCGCGCCAATCGCTATTGGTCTGGCGCTGACGCTTATCCACCTGATCTCCATTCCGGTTACCAACACCTCCGTTAACCCGGCGCGCAGTACCGCGGTCGCGATTTTCCAGGGGGGTTGGGCGCTTGAGCAACTGTGGCTGTTCTGGGTGATGCCAGTCATCGGCGGTATACTGGGCGGTGTGCTGTATCGCACCCTGCTGGAAAAACGCGATTAATAAAAGTGCGGCCTGTAATGTCGGGTGGCGCTAACGCTTACCCGACCTACGCGATGGTGCACGTTATAGGCCGGGTAAGGCGTAGCCGCCACCCGGCTTTTTTTGTAGCTTTACCTCACAGCCTTAATTGGGTAGTGTCACTGGCGCTTAACAGATACTCAAAAGGACCAGCTGTTCATGTTTTCAGGACTCCTCATTATTTTGCTGCCCTTGATTGTGGGCTACCTTATTCCGCTGCGTCGTGAATCCGCATTAAGGCTCATCAATCGTTTTCTCAGCTGGATTGTCTACGTTATTCTTTTCTTTATGGGGATTAGCCTCGCTTTCCTGGATAACCTGGCCGCTAATTTGCTCTCGATCCTGCATTATTCAGCCGTCACGGTTGTGGTGATATTACTGTGCAATATTGCTGCGCTTTTCTGGCTGGAACGCTCAATTCCGTGGAAAAATCACCACCACCAGGAAAAATTACCTTCGCGTATTGCGATGGCGCTGGAATCATTAAAACTGTGCGGCGTTGTGGTGCTCGGTTTTCTGCTGGGACTTACCGGATGGGCATTTTTACAGCACGCCACGGAAGCCAGCGAATATACCCTGATCTTCCTGCTATTCCTGATTGGTATTCAGCTGCGAAATAATGGCATGACGTTAAAACAGATCGTCCTCAACCGCCGGGGAATGATAGTGGCCGTTGTCGTGGTCGCCAGCTCCCTGGTCGCGGGTGTCATTAACGCCTTTATTCTTGACCTGCCGCTGAAAACCGGGCTGGCAATGGCCTCCGGCTTCGGCTGGTATTCTCTGTCTGGCATCCTTCTGACGGAATCGTTCGGGCCGGTGATTGGCAGCGCCGCCTTCTTTAATGACCTGGCGCGCGAGCTGATTGCCATCATGTTGATCCCAGGCCTGGTTCGCCGCAGCCGCTCCACCGCACTGGGCCTGTGTGGTGCCACATCGATGGACTTTACCCTGCCGGTGTTACAACGTTCCGGCGGTCTGGAGATGGTGCCTG
Source organism: Enterobacter oligotrophicus (assembly GCF_009176645.1). Lineage (NCBI taxonomy): Bacteria > Pseudomonadati > Pseudomonadota > Gammaproteobacteria > Enterobacterales > Enterobacteriaceae > Enterobacter > Enterobacter oligotrophicus. The sequence continues at coordinate 4,072,792 of NZ_AP019007.1, read as the reverse complement.
CCTCCATCGTACACGGCTTTATTTTGAGCCTGCTGGTTCCGGTTCTGATGGCGTTTTTCTCCGCCTGATACTTCTTTGGCGGTAGCGAACCTGCCGCCAAAATTGCGCTAAATCAATATCCCTCTACTTTGTAGCAGAAAGCACTTTTCACCGTTCTGGCACAAGCATAATCTTAAACATGTATATTAAATATAACTTTAACAGGTGTGATTATGTTTTGTGTGCAATGTGAACAAACCATCCGTACTCCGGCAGGCAATGGCTGCTCTTACGCGCAGGGTATGTGCGGCAAAACCGCAGAAACATCAGACCTGCAGGATCTGCTGATTGCTTCCCTGCAAGGGCTCTCCGCGTGGGCGTTCAAAGCCCGTGAATACGGCATTATCGACCACTACGTCGACAGCTTCGCCCCTCGCGCATTTTTCTCCACGCTGACGAATGTCAACTTCGACTCCCCGCGCATTGTCGGTTACGCCCGCGAAGCGATTGCCCTGCGTGAAGCACTGAAAGCGCAGTGTCTGAATGCCGATGCCAGCGCTCGTGTGGATAATCCAATGGCAGAACTCCAGCTGGTGAGCGATGACCTGGGTGAACTGCAGCGTCAGGCGGCAGAATTCACGCCAAACAAAGATAAAGCTGCGATTGGCGAGAACATTCTCGGCCTGCGTCTGCTGTGCCTGTACGGTCTGAAAGGTGCGGCCGCCTATATGGAACACGCGCACGTACTCGGTCAGTACGACAACGATATTTATACTCAGTACCACAAAATCATGGCGTGGCTGGGAACCTGGCCTGCCGATATGAATGCGCTGCTTGAGTGCTCGATGGAAATCGGCCAGATGAACTTCAAAGTGATGAGCATTCTGGATGCCGGTGAAACCAGCACCTACGGCCACCCGACGCCAACGCAAGTTAACGTCAAAGCGACCGAAGGCAAGTGCATCCTGATCTCCGGTCACGATCTGAAAGATCTCTATAACCTGCTGAAGCAAACCGAAGGCACCGGCGTTAACGTCTATACCCACGGTGAGATGCTGCCTGCACACGGTTACCCTGAACTACGTAAATTCAAACATCTGGTCGGTAACTACGGCAGCGGCTGGCAGAACCAGCAGGTTGAGTTCGCCCGTTTCCCTGGCCCAATCGTGATGACCTCCAACTGCATTATCGACCCAACCGTGGGCGCGTATGACGACCGCATCTGGACCCGCAGCATCGTCGGCTGGCCGGGCGTGAGCCACCTCGAAGGTGACGATTTCGGCCCGGTTATCGCCCAGGCACAGCAGATGGCAGGCTTCCCTTACAGCGAAATCGAACATCTCATCACCGTCGGCTTTGGCCGTGAAACCCTGCTCGGTGCGGCGGATTCTCTGATTGACCTCGTCAGCCGTGAAAAACTGCGCCACATCTTCCTGATTGGCGGCTGTGACGGCGCGCGCGGTGAACGTAACTACTTCACCGATTTCGCCACCCGCGTGCCGGAAGATTGCCTGATCCTGACCCTGGCGTGCGGTAAATACCGTTTCAACAAACTGGACTTCGGCAACATCGAAGGTCTGCCACGCCTGGTGGATGCGGGCCAGTGTAACGATGCTTACTCTGCCATCATTCTGGCGGTCACCCTGGCGGAGAAACTGGGCTGCGGCGTGAACGATTTGCCGTTATCACTGGTGCTTTCCTGGTTCGAACAGAAAGCGATTGTCATCCTGCTGACCCTTCTCTCTCTGGGTGTCACCAACATCGTGACCGGACCGACCGCGCCAGGCTTCCTGACGCCGGACCTGCTGGCCGTACTGAACGAGAAATTCGGTCTGCGTTCCGTGACCAATGTTGAAGATGATATGCAGCAACTGCTGAGCGCGTAAGGAGCAATTCATGACCATGCCAACCTCACAATGTCCGTGGCGGATGCAGGTTCATCACATCCATCAGGAGACGCCGGATGTGTGGACGCTGTCGCTGCTATGCCATGACTACTATCCGTATCGCGCCGGGCAATATGCGCTGGTCAGTGTTCGCAACTCTGCTGACACTCTGCGCGCTTACACCATTTCCTCAACGCCGGGTGTGAGCGAGTACATTACGCTCACCATCCGTCGCATTGATGACGGTGCAGGCTCCCAGTGGCTGACCCGTGATGTGAAGCGCGGAGATTATATCTGGCTGTCTGACGCGCAAGGTGATTTCACCTGTGACGACAAAGCAGAAGATAAATTCCTGCTGCTGGCAGCCGGTTGTGGCGTAACGCCGATTATGTCGATGCGCCGCTGGCTGGCGAAAAACCGTCCACAGGCCGACGTGCAGGTGATCTTCAGCGTGCGCTCACCAGAGGATGTGATTTTTGCCGATGAGTGGCGCGACTATCCGGTAACGCTGGTGGCAGAGAATAACGCCACCCACGGTTTTGTCGCCGGTCGTCTGAGCCGCGAGCTGCTGCAAAGCGTGCCGGATATTGCGAACCGTACCGTGATGACCTGTGGCCCAGCACCGTACATGGATATCGTGGAAGAGAACGTAAAAGCGCTGGGCGTGACCCGCTTCTTTAAAGAGCAATTCTTCACGCCAGTGGCCGAAGCGGCAACCAGCGGGATTCAGTTCACCAAACTGCAACCCGCGCAGACTTTCTTTGGCCGCGTGGGTACTACGCTGCTGGAAGCGCTGGAAAGCAACAAGGTGCCCGTGGTGGCAGCCTGTCGTGCTGGCGTGTGCGGTTGCTGTAAGACGAAAGTGGTTTCTGGTGAGTACAGCGTGACCAGCACCATGACGTTGACTGACGCGGAAATTGCGGAAGGTTATGTGCTGGCGTGTTCGTGTCACCCACAGGGTGATCTAGTTCTGGCGTAATTTGTAAATGCTCCATCACAGGCCCGGTAAGCGTTAGCGTTTACCGGGCTTTTTTCTGAATATCACTATAACAAGAGCCGCCTATCATCCTGATGTTACATATGAGCTTAATCTTATGATAATCAAACAAAGGATGAAGCTATGGATACAATTGAAGAGCTCGGTGGAACCTATTTCTACCACGGCAATGCGAATGTGACCCCAAAGGAGTTGTTTTGGTTGATATTCGCGGAGGGCCTTGCTGACCACTTAGGAATTGAGATAGAAGCGGCTGCGATGATTCTGGCAGGACAACCCATAATACCAAAACGTGTAGTATTAGGTTCGAAAGTCAAACGTACCAGCATTGCTTCTAAGTTGGCGCGTGCAATACTTAAGAATGCTCGTTTCCCATTTGGAATACGTTTCAATACCAGCGTGATGGGACATTCTCGTCCTACGAACAAAATCGGAACAGTGGTAGGTCGTGCGATTCCGTTTCTTGGCTACGCCCAGGTTGTTATCCTTTGTGTTAAAGTCGCCAGTGAGACGAGAAAAAAATATAATTTGATTGCCAAACCTAAAGATCAAATTTTATGGACGTCCTTCTGATGTTGCTACCCGATGAACAAGAGTTTTTAGATTACATTACTGAGAATTATAGTGAACGAAAGCGTCCAGCAAAGAAGGAATGGACATTTCAGGAATATTTTAATTTCGTACCAGAAGATCTCGAAGATATGCTCATTGACCTTTTCACTCGATATGGCATTGAGCATAGCAATTTCAATATAGATAATTATTTCATGCCAGAGTTGTACTGGTGGCAGTTTAGGCTTAAGAGAGAGTTTCGTGATCGGCAATTTAAAACGCTGACTCTGCAAATGATCATTGAGTCAGCAAAAGCGGGACACTGGCTGTATGACTAAGGGGTTCACCGCCCCTTATAATGTCTACGCCGACTGTCGTTCATTCCATGAATCACTAAAGATGATGTTCCCGTCGTGGTGCTTCCAGGTTATTTTCTCGTAGCGTAGTTCGACTGTTTCCATATGGTTTTCATTAGGGTTATCTCCTGTAGCCATAGCAGGGGAAATAGATACTACCCGAACACCTTCCAGCAGCATGTTAAAGTATTCTTCTTCCTGGCCCGAATAGTTAATCCTATACCATTTTATTTCAGCTGATATCAGATTCTGACCTGTCGCGACAGCTTTATAGAGATAGGGGCTGGAACAGTCGAACTCCTTAATGATGAGCATAGGTGAGTGCACCCTTGTCCCTGTCACTTTACCTGTGGCGTTATCAGTTGGGATCATAAGGTTATGATGGAACCCTTTTACCTCAATACTATCGTCGCGGTGTATGACATCGACGCCCCCTTTAATCAATGCGCCACCATCGTCCTTGAGCCATAAATAAACAGGTATAGCCATGTATATTTCCTTTGTTTCAAGATATAAGACTCGTCATTAGAGCATTGCCATATACGTGATTCACGATTGCAAGCCTACGCTTGACCACAACATGGAAGTTCAAACCAGATCATAATTACGTCTTACGCTTGTTTTTTAAGAAAATAACCAGGCAATTTTTAACCAGAAGAAAGGAGCCTGCGCCCCTTTCTTACCACTACGATCCATATTCAACGCCACGCCGGATCTTTCCCCACTGCAAAACGCCCTGCCCCTAAAAATGCCACCGCCAGAGAGCCGATAAAGAAATACACCAGGCTCTCAATGGCCCAGGCACCTACCGCATCCAACGCGAACGTCTTTCCAGTTCCGACCATCAACCATGCCACAACCATCGTAAACGCCAGCACCAGCGCAGCCGGGCGGGTGAAGAGGCCGATAATAATCAGGATCGGTGCCACCACTTCGCCAATCAGCACCCCATAAGCGATAAATCCCGGTAACCCTTTCTCCACCAGCATGCCGCTGATGAATCCCACGCCACCAAATAGCTTATGCAAACCGTGAAACAGCATCAGCCCGCCGACGGCAAGTCGTAACAAGAGTTTGCCAAAATCGTCGCACATTAGCTTTTCATTAACAGCAATTAACAATGATTTAACCATTTGAAATGATTCCTGTTTTCACCTGAGGTATCACCAGATTATGCCGAATAATTGCGCATGAAAAGCACCTTTTAATCAGGGGATTTGACGGCCAATACGGAGACTTTCTTCTACGCTTGTAAGCGATATCACAAAAAGGAGACGGACACCCATGAAACAAACCGTGGCTGCATACATAGCGAAAACCCTTGAACAGGCTGGCGTAAAACGCATCTGGGGCGTCACCGGCGATTCCCTGAACGGGCTCAGCGATAGCCTCAATAAGATGAAAACCATTGAATGGATGCCGACTCGCCATGAAGAGGTGGCCGCGTTTGCTGCGGGTGCCGAAGCGCAACTGACGGGTGAACTGGCCGTCTGTGCCGGGTCGTGCGGTCCGGGGAACCTGCATCTGATCAATGGTCTGTTCGACTGCCACCGCAACCATGTTCCGGTGCTGGCGATTGCGGCACATATCCCCTCGTCAGAAATCGGCAGTGGTTATTTTCAGGAGACGCACCCTCAGGAGCTGTTCCGCGAATGCAGCCACTATTGCGAGCTGGTTTCGTCTCCGGAGCAGATCCCGCAGGTACTGGCAATTGCCATGCGCAAAGCCGTCCTGAACCGTGGCGTCTCGGTGGTGGTTATACCGGGAGATGTAGCCCTCAGGGCCGCACCTGAAGGTGCCAGCAACCACTGGTATCACGCGCCACGGCCGGTCGTTACGCCTGCCGAAGAGGAGCTGAAAAAACTGGCGCAGTTGTTGCGCTACTCCAGCAATATCGCCCTGATGTGCGGCAGCGGCTGCGCGGGCGCGCACAAAGAATTACTGGAATTTGCAGGCAAGCTGAAAGCGCCGATTGTCCACGCCCTGCGCGGCAAAGAGCACGTGGAGTATGACAATCCGTATGACGTGGGGATGACCGGGCTGATCGGGTTTTCCAGCGGCTTCCATACCATGATGAACGCCGACACGCTGATATTACTCGGCACTCAGTTCCCGTACCGGGCGTTCTATCCGTCAGATGCCAAAATCATCCAGATCGACATTAATCCGGGCAGCATCGGCGCGCACAGCAAAGTCGATATGGCACTGGTAGGCGATATCAAGTCTACGCTCGCCGCCCTGCTGCCGCTTCTGGAAGAAAAAACAGACCGCAAATTCCTCGACAAAGCGCTGAGCGATTATCGCGATGCGCGCAAGGGGCTGGACGATCTCGCCAAACCGAGCGACAAAGCCATCCACCCTCAGTATCTGGCGCAGCAGATCAGCCATTTCGCCGATGACGACGCCATTTTTACCTGCGACGTGGGCACGCCGACGGTCTGGGCGGCGCGCTATCTGAAGATGAACGGCAAACGCCGCCTGCTCGGCTCATTCAATCACGGCTCAATGGCGAACGCGATGCCACAGGCGCTGGGGGCGAAAGCCACCGCACCGGAGCGTCAGGTGGTGGCGATGTGCGGCGACGGCGGGTTCAGCATGCTGATGGGGGATTTCCTGTCGGTGGTGCAAATGAAGCTGCCGCTTAAAATCGTGGTCTTTAACAACAGCGTGCTGGGCTTTGTGGCGATGGAGATGAAAGCCGGTGGCTACCTCACGGACGGCACCGAGCTGCACGACACCAACTTCGCCCGTATCGCCGAAGCCTGCGGTATTACCGGTATCCGCGTGGAGAAAGCCTCTGAAGTGGATGAAGCCCTGCAGCGCGCCTTCTCCATCGACGGTCCGGTGCTGGTGGATGTAGTGGTTGCCAAAGAGGAACTGGCGATCCCACCGCAGATCAAACTGGAGCAGGCCAAAGGCTTTAGCCTCTATATGCTGCGTGCAATTATCAGCGGCCGCGGCGATGAAGTGATCGAACTGGCAAAAACCAACTGGCTCAGGTAAAACATCTGGCATCGCCTTTTTGATTATAAGGATATGCCATGATTGATTTACGCAGTGATACCGTTACCCGCCCGAGTCGCGCCATGCTCGAAGCGATGATGGCCGCCCCGGTCGGGGACGACGTTTACGGCGATGACCCGACGGTCAACGAACTGCAGCGCTACGCTGCTGAGCTAAGCGGCAAAGAGGCCGCGCTGTTCCTGCCGACCGGCACGCAGGCCAACCTGGTGGCACTGCTCAGCCACTGCGAACGCGGTGAAGAGTATATCGTCGGCCAGGGCGCGCATAATTATCTGTATGAAGCAGGCGGCGCGGCGGTACTCGGCAGCATTCAGCCACAGCCGATTGACGCCGCGCCGGACGGCTCTCTGCCGCTCGATAAAGTCGCGGCTAAAATCAAAGCCGACGATATCCACTTCGCACGCACAAAACTGCTCAGTCTGGAAAACACCCACAACGGCAAAGTGCTGCCGCGTGAATATCTGCAATCGGCATGGGAATTTACCCGCGAGCGCAAGCTGGGGCTGCATGTGGACGGCGCGCGTATTTTTAACGCCGTGGTGGAATACGGCTGCGAGCTAAAAGAGATTACACAATATTGCGACTCGTTCACCATTTGCCTCTCTAAAGGGCTGGGCACGCCGGTTGGCTCGCTGCTGGTCGGTAATGCAGACTACATTAAGCGTGCCAACCGCTGGCGTAAAATGACCGGCGGCGGGATGCGTCAGGCCGGGATTCTGGCGGCAGCAGGATTGTATGCCCTGAAAAATAACGTCGCGCGTCTGAAGGACGATCACGACAACGCCGCGTGGATGGCTACGCAGTTGCGTGAAATTGGCGCAGATGTCATGCGTCACGATACCAATATGTTGTTTGTACGCGTGGGGGATGAGCATGCTGCCGCGCTGGGTGAATTTATGAAAGCGCGTGGCGTACTTATCAACGCCTCTCCGGTTGTGCGTCTGGTGATGCATCTCGACGTGAACCGCGAGCAATTGGCAGAGGTGGTGAAACACTGGCAGGCGTTTTTACAGCGCTAAGGAGCCTGACGTGCCGCAACGTATTCTGGTGCTCGGTGCCAGCGGTTATATCGGTCAGCATCTGACCACGGCGTTAAGCCAGCACGGACACCAGGTGCTGGCCGCGGCACGCTCCACGGAACGCCTGCAAAAGCAAAATTTGCCCGGCGTGACGTGTCACAATGTCGATCTCAACTGGCCGAAAGCGCTTCCTGCCCTGCTGGAAGGGATCGACACGCTTTACTACCTGGTACACAGCATGGGCGAAGGGGGCGATTTTATTGCCCATGAACGCCAGGTAGCGCTGAACGTCCGCGACGCCCTGCTGCAAACACCGGTGAAGCAGGTGATCTTTTTAAGCTCGCTGCAGGCACCAGAACATGAGCAGTCCGACCATCTGCGCGCCCGTCAGCTCACGGCTGACACCCTGCGCAGCGCCAATATTCCCGTCACCGAACTGCGTGCCGGGATCATCGTCGGCGCGGGGTCTGCAGCTTTCGAAGTGATGCGCGATATGGTCTACAACCTGCCGGTGCTCACGCCACCGCGCTGGGTGCGCTCACGCACCACGCCGATTGCGCTGGAAAATTTACTTCATTATCTGGTGGCACTGCTGGAACATCCCACTGAGCAACACCGCGTGCTGGAAGCCGCTGGCCCCGAAGTGCTGAGCTATCAGGCGCAGTTCGAGCATTTTATGCGCGTGAGCGGTCGCCAGCGCTGGCTGGTGCCGATCCCCTTCCCGACCCGCTGGATCTCGGTGTGGTTTTTAAATGTCATCACCTCGGTGCCACCGACCACGGCGAAAGCGCTGATCCAGGGGCTGAAACACGATCTGCTGGCGGACGATCGTGAACTGCGGGCGCTGATCCCGCAGGACTTGATCCGCTTTGACGATGCCGTCCGCAACACGCTAAAAGAAGAAGAGAAGCTGGTGAACTCCAGCGACTGGGGTTACGACGCGCAGGCGTTTGCCCGCTGGCGGCCGGAGTACGGCTACTACCCGAAACAGGCAGGCTGCACCGTTAAAACAGAGGCGAGTCTGGAAGCGCTGTGGGACGTCATAAACCAGATTGGCGGCAAAGAGCGCTATTTCTTCGGCAATATCCTCTGGCAAACGCGCGGCGCGATGGATCTGCTGGTGGGGCATCGTCTGGCGAAAGGCCGCCCGTCTCACCCGTATCTTGAGCCAGGCGATACCGTCGACAGCTGGAAGGTGATCATCGTCGAGCCGAAAAAACAGCTGGCGCTGCTGTTCGGCATGAAAGCGCCAGGGCTGGGACGGCTCTGTTTTACCCTCAAAGACAAGGGCGACCACCGTGAACTCGACGTCCGCGCATGGTGGCATCCCCACGGTATGCCTGGTCTGTTCTACTGGTTGTTTATGATCCCTGCGCACCTGTTTATTTTCCGCGGGATGGCAAAGCGTATTGCGCAACTGGCAGAACAAAAGAAGGAAAAGATCTAAATAAAACCCTTATTCTTTCACCTTTCCCATTGCAACCCGCCGTAATTCACGAAAGAATGCGCACGAAATTCTTTTTCAACACAGTGGATTGATATGAAGGTACTGGTTACCGGAGCGACCAGCGGCTTAGGCCGAAACGCGGTCGAGTTTCTGCGCAACAAGGGCATCAGCGTCAGGGCGACCGGTCGCAATGAAGCGATGGGTAAGCTGCTGCAAAAAATGGGCGCAGAGTTTGTCCATGCCGACCTGACGGAGCTGGTTTCTTCTCAGGCGAAAGTGATGCTCGCCGGTATCGATACGCTGTGGCACTGCTCCAGTTTTACCTCCCCGTGGGGCACGCAGGAAGCCTTTGACCTCGCCAACGTGCGCGCCACGCGCCGCCTGGGCGAATGGGCCGTCGCCTGGGGCGTGCGTAACTTTATCCATATCTCCTCCCCGTCGCTCTATTTCGACTATCACCACCACCGCGATGTTCAGGAAGATTTTCGTCCGGCACGCTTTGCCTGTGAGTTTGCCCGCAGCAAGGCCGCCAGTGAAGAGGTGATCGACCTGCTGGCGCAGTCAAACCCGCACACGCGGTTTACCGTCCTGCGTCCGCAAAGCCTGTTCGGACCGCACGACAAAGTGTTTATCCCGCGACTGGCGCAGATGATGCACCACTACGGCAGCGTGCTGCTGCCACGCGGTGGTGATGCGCTGGTGGATATGACCTACTACGAAAACGCCGTCCATGCCATGTGGCTGGCGAGCCAGCCGGATTGCGATAAGTTGATTTCCGGGCGTGCGTATAACATCACGAATGGTGAACCGTGCACGCTACGCAGCATTGTGCAGAGGCTGATTGACGAGTTGCAGATCCAGTGCCGGATTCGCTCCGTACCGTATCCGATGCTGGATATGATCGCCCGCAGCATGGAGCGGTTTGGCAATAAATCTGCGAAAGAGCCCGCCCTGACGCATTACGGCGTGTCCAAACTTAACTTTGATTTTACGCTGGATATTTCACGTGCGGAGAACGAGCTGGGCTATAAGCCGATCGTGACGCTGGATGAAGGGATAGTGCAAACCGCGGCGTGGCTGCGGGATCACGGTAGGTTACATCGCTAGCTTTTTTACCCGGTGGCGGCTTCGCCTTATCGGGCCTACAACTGCACCGCACTGTCCCCTCGCCCCTTTGGGGAGAGGGTTAGGGTGAGGGGAAAGAGCAGACACTAAAACGGCAACCTTTCGGTTGCCGTTTGCTTTTACAGAGCCGTCCAGGCATCAGACCATGCCAGACCTGCGCCTGGTTCATAGTATGCCGGGGCGTTGTTACACCAGCCGCTGTACGGGAACGGCTTGCACTGGAACAGTTTACCGTGGTTGTTCACGATATCGCCTGCCTTGTACTTACTGTTCGCGCTCCACGCAGCATAGGTATCTGAGCTACCTTCATCCTGAGACGCAGTTTTCGCTTTCACGTTCAGCAGATAAGAGGTGGTGCTGCTCAGTTCACCGTCGCTTACGGTCAGGCTAACTTCATACTGCTGAGCGGTTGCTGACTCTGGCGCAGTGAAGGTCACTACCGCTTTGTCTTCACCCGTCACAGTCTGGCCGTCCTGGGAACGCCAGGTATAGGTCAGTTTGTTACCGTCTTCGTCAGTCGATCCTTCAGCGCTCAGAGAAACCTGCGCACCCGCCTCAACTGCACCAATTGGACCGGCAATCTGCGCAACCGGCGCGTGATTAACCACTGTCGGTTCTGCTGGCGTTTCGTCCGGCGTCGGCGTTGGTGCCGGCGCTGGCGTGTCATCAGATGGCGTTGGTGTTGGCGTTACTGGCGTCTCATCAGGCGTAACGGAAGAACCGTCATCATTGATAATGTTGACGTTATAGAACTTCTTCACGCAGTTAGTGTAGTCACCTTCTTTGAAGGCGCTGAACGGCGTCTGGTAGCCCACCAGCTGGCAAGAGTAGGTCTTGCCGTCTGGCGTATCCGCACTCCATCCCCAGTCCTGCTCCCAGTAGATCTTCAACGCACCGGCTCCGCCTTCATCGAACTGCTTCATGTTGGCGCAACCCAGCACTTCGTTCGCAGGAACAGGCACTTTCAGGTAGTTCGCGAACTCTTTGTAGTATTTGATACGGTTCTGAGACTGCGCAATTTCAGTCGGGCCGCCGCACTCAACGCCGCCGTTGATGATCTGCGTGGTCACGCCGAAGCCCGGAACCAGACCATTGGCTTTATCACGATCGTTTGGCTGCCATGTACCGTCGATCACCTGCAGCATGCTTGGTTTCGGTGGTTGTGGGTAAGCAAAGAAGAAGATCGCACTCGCCAGGTTCAGCCAGGTATCAGCCACCAGCTCCGGTTTATCCAGCAGCGTGCGGACAGTGCCAAACATCGCTTCGGAGAACGGACCGTAGTTGTAGTTGTAAGACAACTGCTTAGCGCCACGACCAAAGTAGCTCACGAAATCGCCATCTTTGTCTTTGCCGCACGGCCAGGTTTGGCCCTGCCAGATGTCAGGGTTACATTCACCGTTGTAGCCGCCTTTCTGACCTTCCGTCCAGCCCATTTCGCGAACGTGAACCAGCGCCTGACGCCATTCCGCCTCCGGACGCCAGCTTTCATGCCCGCCCGTTTCCTGCGCAAAGTGAGCGAACATCGTCGCCAGCTCTTTACGGCAGATGGCGTCACTGTCACGACCATCGTTATAGGTCTTACACAGTGCCGGGAATTTACCCACCGCTTTCAGGAAATTGCTGTAGGTGTAGGATTCCGCACGCATCGGGAACAGGTATTCCCAGTCGCTGGCCTTAACGATCCCTTCAACGCGTTTCACGTTGTCCGGGTTCGCCGCACGGCCTGGCTCAATCATTTCGACCTGCGCGTTATCCAGCGTTTTGATCGTCTCTTTAACTGAGGCCATCAGCGGGAAGCTGGTCAGTTCTTTTTCCTTTTTCGCCAGATCGCTGGCTTTCATGGTATACGGTTCGCTGCTGGTCGCCTGCAACGTGGTCGCCTGAGCCATAAATGGCGCAATGCATGCACCCGCCACGAGAACGCTCAGTAATGTCCTTTTAGTCATTTCAAATAATCCTGTATTCAAAAACGAGGGTTAATACATTCCAGGTTTATTTATTACTCCCTTAATAAATAAACCAAAGAATGCGGTGGTTTTCATTTTTTGAAGAACACCATCCAGCATTCTTCAAAAAATAAAAATGAGAATTCACAGGTTGCCAGCCGTCTTTATTTGCTGATATTTTTCCCAAACCTTGCGGGCATATTTCATACGCTGGGGATAATTTTCTTTTTTGAGCCCGGCGTTATAAGCACCTACCGCCTCCCAGTTATAGCCATAGACCTTTATCATATGAGCCAGTATGGATGCACCGACCATAATAGACGTACAGGGTTCAGTCATTAAGCGATACTCATCGATGCCGTGGCGTTCTAATTCATTAAAATGCGAGCTGTTAATTTGCATTAAACCCACATCCCGCGAACCATCGTGATTCCAGCCCACTGCATGAGGATTCATCCCCGACTCCACATTCGCGATTGCAAATAATAAATAGGGGTCGACGTGATAATAATGTGCAGCGTTGTCCCAACAATTGGCGAATGCACTTTGACTAATAATCAACAATAACAAAATTAGGCGTTTCATTGTCTTCACCTGCTTGATGAGTTTCCCATTCTCTCCTTGCGCACATCGTTTTATATGTTGGGTTATTGGTCACACCCGAAGTGGGGTGTGACCAATAATTGCGGGCTGATATCATGCCCGCAATTTCAGGCTCAGAAGATTATTTGCAGTCCGCAGACGCGCCTTCTTTCACCCATACGTCGCTGTTGGCCGGGTTATCACCGCGGGTCCACCATTTGGCACGGTAAACATTACCCTGATAGGTGGTGGTTTCACCGCCGTTATAGACCAGGTCAGAACGCCAGTTCATCTTCACGTTGCTCACCAGCTCCCATGCGTCCACACCGAAGCCAGGCTGGTTGCCCTGCGTCCAGTATTTCGCTTTCCACACCAGGTGGTCGAAGCTCACGGTATCGCCATTGTTGTAGATTTTGCTGGATTCCCACGCAGCATATTTGCTGGCATTGGCATCAACAGGCTTATCACAGCTGCCGGTTGCCGTACCTTCGTCAGAAGGTGGCGTGACATCATCAGACGGAGGAGTAACGTCATCGGATGGAGGCGTCACGTCGTCAGCTGGCGGAGTCACTTCGTCTGCCGCTTTTGGCGTGACGACAACCTGCACGTTGGACTGAACGCTGGTTTTACCGTCGCTCACCACTACGCTCAGCGTATAAGAGGACTCAGAACTCACTTCCGGTGCCGTGATAGACACGTTCGCGGTGTCAGTACCGGTTGCATGCATATCAGCCGGCACGCTCCAGGAGTAGGTCAGCGCATCACCGTCCGGGTCCGCAGCCTGAGCATGCAGAGCGTAAGTTTCGCCTGCCTGCAGGGTAACGGATTCCATTGGGTTCACTACCGGTGCCTGGTTGGCTTTTGGTGCTTTGTTAACAACCTGCACGTCAACCGCATTGCTCAGCCCTTTGGCATCTTTCACGGTCAGGCGGAAGGCCAGCGTCTGGTTGCTGGTCACAGCAGCCACGTTGAAGGTCGCTTTCGCTTTGGTGCTGTTGGTGATGGTCACCGTTGGGCCAGAAATCTGGGTCCATTTGTAGGTGATTGCATCGCCATCTGGATCGGTAGAGGCAGAGCCATCCAGGGTGACAGTGGCCGGACCGGTCACAGTCTGGTCAGCGGCGGTCGCAACCGGCGCGTGGTTAGTCACAACCGGATCAACCGGAGCAGACCCGCCGCCCAGCAGGCTTTCATTCATCGCGTTCAGAATGTCGCCGGTATCGGAGTCGATAGACCATGCGAAGAGGCCACCCAGTTTATTTGCCAGAACGTACTTGCCTTTTGCGGTAGTAGAACGCGCATCTTCATAGGTGATCAGATCACCGGTGGATTTGTTGAAGACGTATGGCGCTTCAGCATCCGCGTCGTAGCCGTATTCCCAGCCTGGCTTGCCTTTGTATTCGTTGACGATTTGACGATAGTCAACCACACCCGGCTCCCAGGTGCCTTTCACCATGCCAGTCGCGGTGCCAGTGAACGGGTTATTGCCGGTGTAGCCATGTACACCCGTCCAGCCACGGCCATACATGCCCGTGCCCACAACGATCTTGCCTGGCTGTACGCCCTGCTCCAGCAGCGCATTAACGCCATTTTCGGTGGTGTAGTTGGTATCCGGTCTCCATGACGGTGCACGCAGTGCCGTCTGGTGGCCCAGCTCGGTGTTGCTCCAGCCGCCGTAGAAGTCGTAGCTCATCAGGAAGATATGATCCATATACTGCTGAGCCGTGGTGTAATCCACATCTTCAATTTTATCTTTACCGGCCCCGATGGCGCTGGTCAGTTCATAAGTACGCCCTGTCTGAGCAGACAGTTCGTTCAGCATGGCACGCAGGTCATGCATCAGCGCTGTGTAGGTGGCTTTGTCCTGCTGCGGATTGCCCTGGTTTTCACTCACACCGCCGCCGCCTGGGAATTCCCAGTCGATATCCACACCGTCAAAGAATTTCCAGGTTTGCAGGAACTCTTTCACAGAAGAGACAAAGCGCGCGCGGATTGCCGCGTCACCCATATGGTAGAACGGATCAGACAGCGTCCAGCCACCGATGGATGGCAATACTTTCAGGTCTGGATGCGCTTTTTTCAGCGCCATCAGCTGGCCAAAGTTACCTTTGTACGGGTCGTCCCAGCCGGACACACCTGACTGTGGTTTTTGCAGCGCTGCCCACGGGTCGTGGATAGCGACGGTAAAGTCAGGACGGCCCTGGCAGTCACGCTGAAGCACGGCGAAGCTGTTACCGCCTTCAACGGTTTTCAGGCCGTCGTTGATGCCGTCGCCGCCGCAGATTGGAATAAAGCCGTACAGGATGTGGTTCAGGTTCGCTGCCGGAATTTTATCAACCGGGAAGTTACGACCATACACGCCCCATTCCGGGAAATACGCCGCCACCACTTTATCGGTGTGCTGGGCGAAGGTTTTGTTATTTTCCTGCATTGGTGCATTCAGCGGGAGCAGGTGGCTACCATCGGTATCCGCAACGATAATCAGCTTGCTGGCGCTTTTGGTACAGCCACTGGTGTTACAGAGTTCAACCTGTTCCTGGTAGCGCCCACCTTTTTTGACCTTAAAGGTGGCAGAGCCCGCCGCGCTGCCCGCGCCGGTCCAGACGGTTTTACCATCCAGCAGAACTTTTGCGGACGTTGGCGCATCGCCACTCCACACGTTCCACTCGACCTTCACATCCACACCATCGTGGTGAACTTTGACGAGGCTATTGTAATCCTGCGCGGCCTGATCCACTTCAACAAGGGCAAATTTGTCGTTGCCGCTGCTGATAGTAGGCGTACCTGGTGCCGCTGCGAATGCAGAGCTGGTTGCCGCTGCAATAAAGAGCGCCAGATATTTAGGCTTCATAAATTTCATTTTTATTTCCTGATAAATTTATTAACGTGAATGACCCATGTATTCCTTTAGAACATGGAGTGTCTTATATCTTCAAAAACATGACAGCCGTTACCAAAAACGATGACGAGTTGTTTTCCTCCATAAAAAGATACAAGCTAAAAGTCCGTATAGCTTATGTCTATTACAATACACTGAGGGGTAAACGTATTCCTTCCATTTCCTCGTCGAAAAGATTTATAAAAAATCTTGACCTGGATATTTAATATGTGAATGCAAATAGCTGACTAACGAAAACACCTATTCCTGCAAGCGCCAGGTACGGCCCGAAAGAAATAGTTTGGTTATTTTTATTTAGCTTATTAAATAAGAAGTAACCGGCAATACCGCTTACAGACGCAGCAAACAGAATCAGGGGTAACGCCTGCCAGCCGCACCATGCCCCGAGTGCAGCAAGCAGTTTGAAGTCCCCATATCCCAGCCCTTCGCGGCCCGTCATCAGGCGAAACGCCCAGTAGATCAGCCAGAGCGAGAGGTAGCCCGCCACTGCGCCAAATAGCGCGTCCTGCAGGGGCAACGTGTGGCCCACCGCGTGAAGGAGTAATCCGGCCCACAGCAGGGGTTGCGTCAGACAATCCGGCAGCAGCTGGTGCCGCCAGTCAATCATCGCCAGGGGCAACAGGAACGCCGCCAGCAGCCAGAGCGAAAACAGCGTTCCGGCGTCAGCGATAAAACAGGCTGTAAGGCCAAAACCCAGTGCTGACACAAGCTCCATTAAAAACAGCCGCAGCGGTATTGCGCTACGGCATTTCCGGCAACGTCCACGCAGCGCCAGCCAGCTCACCAGGGGAATATTCTCCCATGCGGACAGCGAATGCTGACAAACCGGGCAGTGAGAGCCGGGGAAAAGCAAATTATCGCTTTCCGCTTCCTCTCTGACCATCGCCGGAACACGTTCGACGACAACGCCGAGAAAACTTCCTGTTATCGCGCCAAACACCGCGCTCATCACCGGAAATCCCACAGGCCAGGCCTCACGGAGAGAGTCGATAATGCTCATGCACTCGTTTTCCAGGTTAGCTCAATTTCAGCTTTGACGTCGTTCAGGTGATCAACAGGCGTGAGATTCATCTTTTGCAGCCTGACGCCCGATGCAAGGTTAATTTCCCGCAGCCAGTTCTTTAACTCATAAACATTGACGCGGTTAACCACAAACGCCAGAGTCTGCCCGTCCTGACGTACATCCGTCAGGGATAAATTAATCTCATGGGCACTATTTTCCACCACGGTGCGCGGATTATCTGTTTTAACCACATGAACCTGAAGATGATTTTTATCAATTTCGCTGCGCATCCAGTTCAGTGTCTCTTTTTGTCTGGCGAGCGTGGCTTTACTATTTTGAATCATATTATCCAACGGGATCACTCCTGCGTAATATACGGCGGCGCAGCAAAGTGCCACGGCACACAGTTTTAAAATATTTTTTTCCCTGGCACTGTATTGTTGATAACGCGATTTTAATTGTGCGATTCGCTCTTTCATTTATATTTCCCTGCGATCATTGCGGTGTATGGCGCGCTATTTGAAACGGGTTGCAGACTGAAATCAAAATTCGCGCTGGCCTGATTGATAAATTCCTGTAATGCCTGCTGGTCTTGTGCACTCACGTTAAGGGTTAATGCATTCTGACTGCTGTCATATTCCAGCAGGGTGATTTCCAGCGCCGGGACCCGCTGGCGAATGATTTCCAGATCCTCAAGCTGCCGAAAAATCCCTTTGCTCCGTTTTTTAATATTCTGACCAAAGTGGTACTTGATGTTGGTCTGCTGGCGCATGCTGGGAAAGTGGTGCTGGTAGACCTGGACGATCTCCTGCTGCGTAATGTTCTCCTGCTGCACCAGCATCCAGGCCATCGCAATACGCGGGCCAAGCAGCATTCCAAGTGACAAAAGCCCCATTGCCACAATGGCAGCCCGCACGCCCCTGACCACGCCCGCGTTCGCGCCTTTAGCACTGAATTCACCGTGTAAAAGATTGACGCGACAGGTTTGCCACTGCGCCTGAATCAGTGCCAGTGGGTGCTGCCAGGGACGTTGTTCGTCAACCGCCACGTCCGCCGGGATGTCGCCATAACAGCACACCTCACCCTCACCGTTTTTTTGCATCAGCAGGGGAAGCAATGTTGCGTCGACTTCACATGCCGCAGAGGGAGAAAAACGCACCCAGTAATTCTCGCCCAGCGAGATGATCGTGCTTCCCCCCTGAGTCACCGGCAGCAGCCAGGCATCCGGCAGGACCTGAACAACGTTTAGCCCCGCAGCCTGAAAACGGCTCAGCCAGTGGCGCAAACGCGTGGCGTCGATAGCGACCGCGTCGACCTCTCTCCCTTTTTTGTTGAGCACCGTCCAGTGGAGATTATCGACCTCACCTATCAGCGTCTCTTCCGCCATCCATGAAAACGCCGTCGCCTGCGACGATACCTTTTTCGGCAGCGTAAAGTGGCGAAAGATCATTTCACTGGCAGGCAACAGCAGGCATACGCGGGTCGCCAGAGGATGGCTTACAAGCGTCTCCAGACTTTCCAGCGCTTCAACCTGCTGACTTCCGGATTCACACCACCATACTGTCCCGCCTTCACGACTGTCGGGACGAATAAAAAGCACCTGTTTCATAAAATTCGACTTTAGTTATTCAATCATTCGGTAACGACGTTGCCATGTCACAATCTCGCCAGCTTCGTTATTCACCTGGAGCTGACTGGCCACGCGCAGCGTTAAATCATCGGTATTGCCGACAAAGTTGACGCGGAAATAGCGGCTATTAATGGAGAGCTGCTCCGCCACCCGCGGCAAATCATCTTTCAGTTGCGGGAAGTTTTGCTCCAGAACCTTGCTGAACGCCTCAATATTTTCCCAGCCCGTTTCAGGGCGCGATTCGATCAGGCGAACCGCATCATCGTCCGTCAGTTTTCCAGGAAAAAGCGCGGCCAGAATGGCGGCCTGTTCCTGGCTCAGAGTGTTGATATCCACCTTACTGGCGCTGTCCGGCAGCGCACACAGCAGCTTGCTGACTTTCGCATACGCCGCGGCCGGAAACGCAGGCAGTAACTTAATTTCGGCAATGTTGCGCATCATCTGGTTAGCCGGCAGACGAGCGGGCACCACGCCCGCCCAGGCATCGCTTTCAGCCCCCTCTTTTACGGTGGTGCTGTCGCCATCGAGATAGTCCACCAGCTGCAGATAAATCTCTTCCGCGGTAGACTGGCCGATCCCGCTACGGGTCAGGATCTGCTCAACCATCAGCTCTTTCAGCGGTTTTTCCGGCACGGCTGGTGTATTTTGCCCCTGAGCTAACTTCTCTGCGGCAAGCAGGTTATTGACGTTAAAGCAGTCCTGCGCGTCTTCAACCTGGCTTACCACCGTGTAATCTTCACCCTGGGTTTCCAGCGGCTGGTGCCAGTCGCCATCAGGCGCGAGCGGTTGACTTTCGCCGCTGGCGTCAGTCTGAAGACGATCTTTCACCACTTTTTCCTGCGCCTGCATCGCCCAACGCAGCTGCTGCTGGCTCACCTGATAGTGCGTTTTCTGCAAATTACGGCAGAATTGCTGGCTGATTTTGGCAGCCAGCGCAGACATCATGACCAGCAGGATCAGCACCACCAGCAGAGCAACGCCTTTCTCCTTGCGTATGCGACTCATGGTTTAACCTCCGGTGCTGGCGCACCTTCTGCTGCTGGCACAGGCGCTTCGGCACTCTGTTCTGGTGCTGCAGCCACTTCCGGCATATCGCCCGGTGTGGTAAACACCCAACGCCATGTATCACCGTTTTCCATCGTGAGCGTCAGTTCCACGCCATCCGGCTGCCGCGCAGCGTCGTCCCAGCTTTTCAGCCAGCCTTTGTGGTAAAAGCGCCATTGCATGGTTTTTACCGCACCGACGATGGGAACCTCTTCCGGCTTCACCTCCGCCGGGCTGTCGATAGCAGGCCAGACATCGCGATATAAAACGCCCTTTTCCAGCCGCCAGCGCACGCGCTCAAGCTGCACTGATCCGCTCACGCCGTTCAGTGTCGTCAGTTCAAGGGCATCCCCTTCCTGGCGGAACACATCCTGCTCGTTACGCGGCGCACGCGCCTGCAATTGAAAAAAATCACGTTCCATCAGGCTCCAGGCTCGCTGAAGCTGATTAAGTTTTGCCGCGCTGGCATCCGTTGCAGAGCTGGTGCGCATGGCACCGTCCAGAATTTGCCAGGCCAGGGTGCTGATCACGGCAAAAATGGTCAGCGCAATCATGATCTCCAGCAGGGTAAAACCGCGCTGGCGTTGCGTTTTTTTCACTTGCTCTCTCCCGGCGGAATAATCTGCAGCGTAATAACCGGCTGGCTTTCATCGCCTTCCGCATAGACGCGGATCGCATTCGCCCAGCCGTTATCCGCCGTTTTTACCCGCTGTTTGCGCCAGCCCCAGCTGCGCCCGCCCATGATCTCCGTCCCCTGCTCTTCCGCATCCGGGAAATCACTTTTGGTGAGCTGCGCTTCCGCGAGCTGGTTCTCAGCCACCCAACTGGCCTGCAATGTATCGGCCAGGCCGTGGGTGAAACGCACGTTCAGGGAGACCGAATTCATCAGCGCCAGCGCGGCGGTGGAGAAGATGACCAGCGCGACCATCACTTCAAGCAGCGTCATCCCCTTTTGCTTTTTGTTGCCGTTAGCCATCGTTTTCTACCGATACCGGTGCCGCCCCTTGCGACACCACGCGGAAATGATGTTCTTTGTCATAACTTTGCAGCGTCAGCGTGAAGCGGCTGATTTCACCATCCGGCAAAAAGACCACCTGCGGCTCAGCCTCCACCGTGGCGGCCAGGCGCTGAGGCGAGAGTGAGACGTGCATCTCTTCCGGGAAATCGCCTTTAGTGGTAATTCGGCCAGCAGATAACGGCACCCAGTGACGTTCGCCGTTTTTATCTTCGAGCGTCACCAGTTGATATTTATCCGTGGTAATAACCAGCCCGACGATATTCCCGTCCATGACCGCACGGTCCGAACCATAATCAACAAGAGCTTTTAATTGCTGGCCAAATATATCCGCACCACTGCGTGATGGTATGGTTGACACCACCATCATGGCGCAACTGGCAAATATCACCAGCGCCAGAATAATTTCCAGCAACGTAAAGCCGCGTTGATTTTTCATTATTTCTCTTTTTTATCCAGAGACCAGTTAGTGATGTCATCAGCCGTATTCGCTTCACCGTCCGGGCCTGCGGAAAATACATCTACTGCGCCATGTTCACCGGGGCTTACCAGAATATAGTCACCGCCCCACGGGTCTTGCGGCAGACGACGGATATAGCCATCCGCACGGTAGCCGTTCGGGATTGGCGCAATTTCAGGCTTAGTCACCAGAGCCTGCAAGCCCTGCTCGGTTGTCGGATAACGGTGGTTATCCAGCTTATACATATCCAGCGAACCTTCGAGAGCGACAATATCGCTGGTCGCTTTTTGCGTGTCCGCTTTTTCTTTATTGCCCATTAAGTTTGGTACTACCATACTCGCCAGTACGCCGAGAATAACAATAACCACCATTAATTCGAGCAATGTGAAGCCCGCCTGGCGAGCCAGGTGTTTATTTTTCATAGCCATGATTTAACCTACCATATTATTAAGTTGCAGAAGCGGTTGTAATATTGACAGGACGATGAATAAAACAATCGTCGCCATTGATACCACCAGCGCCGGTTCAAATACCGACAGCGTTAATGTAATACGATGCTGTAATGCTGATTCCTGGTTTTCCGCCGCGCGGTCCATTAAATTGCCTAATTCACCGCTCTCTTCACCTGAGGCAATCATATAGAGCATGGTCGGCGGGAATAATTTCGCCTGCTCCAGCGCCGCATATAATGACGCCCCCTGGCGCACAGTATCGGCAGCCTGCTCCAGCACCTGCCGGGCATAGAGGTTTTCGATACCGTCCATCGCGATATACATCCCCTCCAGCAGTGGCACGCTGCTGGCCTGCAGAATACTCAGAGTACGGATATAACGGGCGCTGTTGATGGCGCACACCAGCTTTTTAATCGGCGAGCCGTTCACCAGCCAGCTGTGCCAGCGAAAGCGGTTTTTGGCATTTTTGAGCCAGGCTTTAAAGCCGATAAATCCGCCCGCGAGGCTACCCGCAATATAGATACCGTAAGCCTGCAGGAAATCGCTCACCGCAATCAGCGTGCGGGTGGTGATCGGCAGTTGCTGTTTCATATGGGTGAACTGCTCAATCACCTGTGGCACCACCGCCACCAGCAAAATGCTGATCACCGCGATGGCCACCACGGTCAACGTAATCGGGTAGACCATCGCCTGCGTCAGCTTGCTTTTCATCTTCTGGCGCTGCTCGTTATACTCCGCCAGCTTTTCCAGCACATCGCCGAGGTGACCGGTTTTTTCACCTGCCATCACCAGCGTGCAATAGAGCTTGTCGAAGGTGCGAGGAAACTGGCTGAATGCATCAAACAGCGTATGCCCTTCCACCACTTTTTCGCGGATCTCCACCACCATCGACGCCAGCTTTTTATCTTCCGTCTGCTTCGAGATCGCCTTCAGCGCACTCTCCAGCGGCAGCGCAGCATTAACCAGCGTGGAAAGCTGGCGGGTAAACATCGACAGCACCGGCGTGGTGAGCTTTGCCCCGGTTTTCGCTTTCCCGGTGGCAGTGGCCTCGCGGGTTTCGGTAATCGTGACCGGCATCAGCTTTTGCTCGCGAAGCCACTGGCGAACCTGCTTTTGCCCTTCGGCCTGCAGCGTGCCGCGTCGGGTTTTCCCTGCCGCGTCCGTTGCCGTCCATGCCCAGGAAGCCATTACTCATCCCCTCCGCGCTCGGCAGTAACGCGCATCACCTCTTCCAGTGACGTCACGCCGCTAATCACCTTCAGCAGCCCGTTTTCGCGCAGGCTATAGGCCTGCTTAAACAGCTGCGTTTCGATGGACATTTCATCTTTGTCTTCATGGATGGCGCGGCGCATGGTGCTGTCCACCACCAGAAACTCATGAATACCGGCACGGCCCTGATAGCCGCTCTGGCGGCAGTGCTCACAACCTACCGCGCGGAAGATCGCTTTCGGCGGCGTGTCCATAAAGCTGAACAGCGCTTTTTCATTGTCATCCAGCGGACTGGTGGTACGGCAGTGCGTACACAGCCGGCGTACCAGACGCTGGGCAATGACACCGAGCAACGATGACCCGATTAAGAAAGACTCCAGCCCCATATCGCGAAGACGCGTTATTGCCCCCGCGGCGCTGTTGGTGTGCAGCGTAGACATGACCAGGTGACCGGTAAGCGAGGCCTGCACCGCGATTTGTGCGGTTTCACCATCACGAATTTCCCCGATCATCACCACGTCCGGGTCCTGACGCAGGATAGCGCGCAGCCCGCGGGCAAAGGTCATGTCCACGCGCGGGTTAACCTGCGTCTGTCCCACCCCTTCCAGCTCGTACTCAATCGGATCTTCAACGGTCAGAATGTTACGTTCATGGCCGTTCAGCGCCGAAAGGATCGCGTACAGGGTGGTACTTTTACCGGAACCTGTCGGCCCGGTGACCAGGATAATGCCGTGCGGGCGGTCAATCAGCCCTTTTAACTTCTCCAGTTCCTCATCAATCAACCCAAGTTTGTTGATATCTGGCTTCAAATTACTTTTATCGAGCAGACGCATAACGACGCGTTCGCCGTACTGAGACGGGATCGTCGACACACGCACGTCAATCGCCTTGCGGCCAATGCGCAGAGAGATGCGCCCGTCCTGCGGCAGACGTTTTTCGGCGATATCCAGTTTTGACATCACCTTAATACGCGACACCAGCAGCGGCGCGAGTTTACGCGCAGGCTGCAGCACCGGGCGCAACACACCATCAACGCGAAAGCGAATGCTCAGCGTGCGCTCAAACGTTTCGATATGAATATCCGATGCGCCGTCTTTGACCGCCTCGCCAAGAATGGCGTTGATCAGGCGGATCACCGGCGAGTTTTCGTCGTTATCAAGCAGATCCTCGTTATCCGGGATCTCCTCGGTCAACGCCATCAGATCGATATCCGCATCCATATCATCCACCAGCTGCTGGGAGACGCCGCTGTTCTGCTGCCAGATTTTTGCCAGCATCTCCTCAAACGCTTCCGGCGTCAGGATCACCGGGACGAACGTGCGCCCCAGTACCCGGCGCACCTCCAGCAGCGCAAACGCTGGCGTATCATCACGGATATAAACATCCTCGTTGTAAAACAACACGCCGTTATCTTTCGCGTAGCTACTGCTACACAGCGCTTTACTCAGTTCGTCCACATTGCACCTCCGCCTTACTCTTTAAACGGATTGCGTGATGCGCTGGCGCTGGTTTTCACCGGGGCTGCGCTTGCTGAAGGAAAATCGGGCAAGACGGGGTTATCGGCCGGTTCAAGAATGCCGAGCTTTTTCTCTTCCACACGCTGCTGCTGGCGGGCGCGGATCTGGTCATATTTTTCCTTCGACGCCGCGCTGTAGTTGTCGTCGTCGCGCAGCACCGTGGTATGGATAAAGACCATCAGGTTGCGTTTTGACGAATCCTGCGAGGTGTAGCGGAACAGCTGACCGACCAGCGGAATATCGCCCAGCAGTGGTACTTTGGAGACCGTCTGTTTGGTGACGTTTTCCATCAAACCGCCAAGCACCACCGTCTGACCACTGTGCACCATCACTTCGTTATTAATGGTGCGCGTGTTGAACGTTGGGCCAAGGCTGGCATCTTCCGTTGCGTTGTTATCCACGCTGGAAACTTCCTGCTCGATTTTCAGGTGGATCATGTCGCCATCGTTGATTTGCGGCACAATTTTCAGCTTCGTACCGACCGTTTTACGCTCAACGGAGTTAAACACGTTATCGCCACTGGTGGTCTGCGAGCCGGAAAGCACCGGCACATCCTGGCCGACGTTAAACGACGCTTCTTTGTTATCCAGCGTCACGACGCTTGGCGTAGAAAGAATGTCATTTTTGCCGTCAGTGGAAAGCGCGGTCATCAGTGCGCCGAAATCACCGTTAAAGAAGCCCGTTGCCAGACCGGTAAAACTCGCGCCTTTCATGGTGCCGTTCTTAATCTGGCTGATTGGCAGGCCGGTTGAACCGAACTGCACGCCACCGTGCTTGCTCGTCCACTGCACGCCGAGATCCAGTCCGTTGCCGTCCTGGACTTCCGCAATGATCGCTTCCACCAGAACCTGCGGACGACGAATATCGAGCTTGTCGATCACCTTCTCAAGGGAGTTCATCACGTTAGGCTGCGCGGTGATCACCAGTGAGTTGGTTGATTCGTCGGCGGTAATATTCAGGTCACCTGACGCAGGCGCAGTTTTGCTTTTCGGCGCACCGGCCTTGTCTTTCAGCTGCTCGCCGATTCCGGTCAACACCGGGACAACTTTGCTGGCGTTGGCATATTTCAGGTAAAACACGCGGGTATTACCTTCATTGTTCTGCTCGCGATCCAGCTGGCCGATCAGCGAGCGGGTACGGGCACGCGCCCCTTCCGAACCGCTAATAACCAGGCTGTTGGTTTCATCGTCCGCCACCACTTTGGTCGCCAGCTGCGGTGCGTTCTGCCCTTTCTGCTCTTCGTTGTTGAGGTTATTCAACATATCCGAAAGCTCTTTGGCAGAAGCAAAGCGCAGCGGCACGATCTCGCGGCGCTGAATACCGTCTTTATCGACGCGTTGCACCAAATCCACCAGGCGGTTTACCACCGAGGCTTTACCGGTTAACAGCAGGACGTTCGACGGTTCAAAGTGCACCACGTTGCCGATACCGGACGCATCGTTGAGCTGGCGCAGCAGCGGAGCCAGTTCACGCACAGGAACGTTTTCCATGCGCACAACGCGGGTGATAATCTCATCACCTTTACCCGGATTTTTGCTGTCAGCAACCGGAGCACCTGCCGTGCGTGCCACGCTTGAGCGCACCACTTTGACCATGCCGTTGTCCATCGGGATCACCGACAGCCCGTACAGATCCAGCACGCTTAAGAAGAACTGGTAATACTCATCTTCCGTCAGCACGTTATAGGTTCTGACCGATACAGACCCCTGAACGGAGGGATCGACCAGAATGGTTTTGTTTAAGTTGCGGCCTACCGTATCGATAAATTCACGGATATCGGTGTTTTTAAAACTGGCGCTAAAGTTGGCTGCAAGCAGTGAACTCGAATATAACGACAATGCGGTCAGCGCCACGCACGCCCAGGGAAATTTCTTCATGTCTGTACACTTGTTAATTGTTTAGAACATTAACCCGAATATTTTCAAGGTGAGCGTGACGTCTGACGACGACCTCCGCTTCTTTCATATTTGACCAGTTAGCAATAATATTTTTTGCCTGTGTTTCATTGGTCATATCAACAGAGTTGACTTCTATAGCCACATCCCCTTTTTTCAGCCCGGAATGGCTGTAAAAAGAGGACGCATTCCGTGGATTGATGTTGTACCCCTCCAGCTGGCCCTTTTCGATTAACGGTTTTAACACCAGATAATCATCCAGGTGCACACTGTCAGCCCCCGCGTCCTTTGTCGATTTGGTTACCGGGCCGCTGTTAACGCCGCCCTTAAAATAATCGGGTGTTTTTAATGCCAGTACCTGCGAAGTACCTTCGTAATTAATTACCACATTGTCTTTATTGATTGTCTCAATATACGCGTCGCTGAAACCGGAAAGATTTTCACCTTCACGATAGCTTTTCTGACCGCCCGGCGTCTTGATAACGGCGAAGGAGAGCCAGGCATCATCACTGCTGACAATGCCTTCAATCTCAGCGGCTAACGGAGCTTTCGCCGCCGCACGCGGGTTCTCCTGACGCACCGCGGCAGTAAAAAGAGTAAACGCTTTGTCACTCTGGCGCTGTTGAGGCTTTTTGACGTCAGCATTCGCCAGTTTATTTGAAACTTTTTTATAATCTTTATAGATCACATACCCTTGCTGGCCGCAAAAAATCAGCGACACAAACATAATACAGGGTGTTATCCACCGGGAGAGAAATGAGAAACTCATTATTCATCTGGCCTTTAGCAAAGCGAAAATAAGCAGCGTCGTGCTGCGCCAATATGTGATGCAAATAGTAAATAGTCGGCTCAAAATCGACCACCAGCTTTGCCATTAACTTTGATGAAGAAAAATATTGACCGGGAAAAAACCAGATGTTAAGGCTGAAAGACAGGTTATTTTTACTCTGACTGCAAATTGACCAGACGTAGCGCTTAGCTTACTTTTTCGTCCCAGTGCTATTCATGTAAAGAGACGGTAAGTCGTTATGTATCAGAGTCATTTTAATTTTAAAAATCCGCCATTCAGGAAGGTCACCCGCGTATCGGGTGACTTTTTTGTGCCTTATCATCAGGACGTGTTCAACCTGCTGAAGGAGAAAACCCGGACGGCGGGAATTACCGGGCTCTTTTGTCACGACACCGCGCTGCTTTGCCAGTTCAGCGATGCGCTGAAAGCCGCCTGCCGCGACGTACTTTCTGTAAATGCTTTTCCAAAACTGAGTGCCAGTAGCCTGCTGTACAAACTCAGCCCGGAGAGTAAAGAGAATAAAAGCCGCGTCCAGGCAGTCGATGCCGTACTGCGTCACTGGCTTGAAGAGAGCACTTCCCGCAAGACGAAAAGTAAAGTGCTGGTGATTTCCCACATGGAAGCCATGAAGGAGAGCTGCCGGGAGGTACTGGGAATGTTGCTGGCCCGTGCGCAGGAGCTTGAGTTTCAGTTAGCGATTGTGCTGACGGGCGCAGTGGATCAGGAAACGGTTCTGATGCAGCAGTCAGGGCTTCAGGAGTTTGTGCATACGCACCATGTGGTGCGTGGCCTGACCTGTCGTGAATATCTCAGCTATGTGCAGACGCAATGCGAGGAGCTGGGCTGCGAAACAGCACCGTTATCTCCCGCCCGCGTTCGCAAAATGCATACGCTAACAAAAGGTCACATCAGTAAATTCAATGAACTGGCGCACCTGTCCCTGATTGCCGCCTGGACGGAACGCGCAGCACAGGTGAGCCCGCGTCATTTACGTCTGGCCGCTGGCGAAATCCTCCCCGCGAAAAGACCCGGTAAGCGCCTGGCAACCGTTGGACTTTTCGCCTCTGTATTATTCGCTGCCTGCGGCTGGTATTTAACATCGTCAATCAACGCCAGGCTGCCGGTTCAGTTGCCGGTGCCGATCAGTTGGAAACAGCAGACCCCGAAAGCAGACGTGCCTGTCGTGCCGGTCATCGACAATGAAATGGTCAATCAGCCGGATGCCATGCACCAGCTTTACCTGATGTGGGGTTACGATGCATCGGCGGAAGACGCGCTGTGTCAGAACGCCGCCAGGGTTAACCTGATGTGTAAACAGGGAAATGCCTCGCCGGATGCGCTGGCACACGAAGGCTATCCGTGGGTGAGTGAAATGAAAACCGGTAATCACCTTAATTATGCCGTTGTTGCCCGTGTCGGGGACAACTCAATCGACCTGCTGATGAATAATCGTACATGGCAGGTAAGCCGCAGCTGGTTTAACCAACATGCGACCGGGAATTACACGCAGCTGCACCGCCTGACGCCAGAAGGTAAAGACGCTATCAGTGCCGCCAGCGACAGCAAAGAGCTGACGTGGCTCGATCAGCAGTTGAGTCTGGCACTTTCGCAGCCCGAAACACACGCCCAGACCTGGACGGCGGAGTTAATGAAACGCACCCGCGCGTTCCAGCAGAAGGCTAATCTGCATGTGGATGGCATTCCGGGAGAAGAGACACTGATGCAGTTAATGCGGGATACCAATACCACGCCGAACGTGTTGATCCAGACATCCCGTTCAGAACCCGCCGCGAAAACGCAGGAGAAGAGTTCCTAATGTCTACCATCTGTCTTGCGGCCCAGCGCAGTTACGTTACCGGGGAGGCGGTCTGGTTTTCATACCGCGTCCCCAGCCTGA
The DNA here is from genome assembly GCF_009176645.1 of Enterobacter oligotrophicus. Classification (NCBI taxonomy): domain Bacteria; kingdom Pseudomonadati; phylum Pseudomonadota; class Gammaproteobacteria; order Enterobacterales; family Enterobacteriaceae; genus Enterobacter; species Enterobacter oligotrophicus. Next base: position 4,044,068 of record NZ_AP019007.1, on the reverse strand, counting down.
GAAAAGTCGTCGGTCATACCTTTTTATGGATGCTCGGGCTTTGTGCCATGCTCGTTGCCGGGCTTTACGCACACGTTTACTGGAACTTGCGACACCCCGCACCTGAACCGGTAAAAGCAAGCGTCGCCAAACCTGAAACGCAATTGTCGGATATGCATTACGTGTATGTGAGTAAACCTTTCCCGCATCCACACCCGAAACCTGCGCCGGTGCATGAGGAGATCCCCGCGATGCAGGATCTGCCAATTAATAACGACGACGCTGACTGGCAACAGGCACCTGACGGTAATATTCCGCACGATACGTCACGTGATACGTTACCAGGAACAGAGGCGCACGATGATGTCGACGCCGTTAAGAATAGCCGTACAGATAATGACGATACATCGTTAAAAGAATTATTCAGGCAGGCGCTCAAAGAACAAGAGCAGGATTATGCGCAAGGGAAAATTCCCGCGCCGCCGGTTGACGAAACGCAGGATAATTCGCAATCTGGGATGCTACATAAAGATAATTCCCGGCCTCCGTTAAGTGAAAAAGGAGACCGGCTGGAGTAATTAATATTTTTCAGGCAGTGCGGTGAGATTAAGAAGTCGACCTTTTTCCACCACAATGTATTGACCTTTCTTCAGGTCAGAGAGGATTTTAATAATGGTGCTGCGAGCCAGATTAGTGTACTCCTGAATGTAATCATAAACATTAATATCGCGTTTATGTTCAACAATCAGTTCATTAATTTCATATAAAAACTCGCGTACAACAGAATACGCACTGCGGGCAACCAGAACGTCATCACGTTTGCTCAGCATGCAGACATAGCAGGCAAGCACTTTAGCCAGCTCAGGCCAGAGATTTTTATCGGTCATCAGCTGTGTAAAAACATCTTTTTTTATGGAGCGGACAACGGTATTTGCACGCACAAGCCCATACATGTGGGTTGAATGATAGAAGATGGATGAAAGACCGAAAATGCACTGTCCCTGAACGGTGAACATACATAATTCGTCAGATTCGCGTCGGAATTCTACTTCGCCGCTGACGATAATATGAATATACTGGGAATCTGCAGTGGAGATTTTCTGCCATTTCTTTAACGTTTTTTCTTCGAAACCTGACGTTGCAGAAATAATAGCGTCCATTTCGTTTTGTGGACGTAATTTTTTAGCATAGATGCTTAACATTGTTATACCCGTTATAAGATGTGAACTTTAAAAATCAGGACTGAGGTTAAATAACCTGAGTTCAGGAATATTTTCCTGATAATGTTCTCAAAGAGAGAATAAAAAACTGATGCTTTAAATATTTTTTTGCTGCATTGCTTAGCAAGCTATGTGTCCATCTTAAATCCGGATAATTTTAAGTCAATTAACTAAAAATGAATTGAATTTGTACCTAAGATTAATCTTAAGAAAAACATGAGAAAAATACGTCTTTGGGGGTAAACCCAAGGATTACCCCTGTCCGTATTTCTCTAAAAGTGCTTCGGCGATCGCCATGGTTTCTCTATCAGCAACGCCATTCCATAACTGCGGACGAAAATGCATCTGGAAAACGCTAATGACTCTTTTCTGCTGCGCTGGCGTGCTGTTTTCAGGCACGTCATAGCCGTAACGCGCTAAGAGGTCGAGAAGCATCGCGGTATCGACCGCCTGAAAGCGTGGCCGACCGTTCAGATAAAACGTCACGCGTTCGGGATCGGGCCAGGCACCAATCCCCTGCTGCGCCAGTTCGCGCCAGGGAAACAGCGGACCTGGGTCGTCTTTACGCTGAGGGGCGATATCGGAATGGGCCACCACGTTCTGCGGTTTAATGTTGTAACGGGTAATAATGTCTCTGGCGAGCGGGATAAGCGCCGCGATTTGCGCAGGCTCGAAGGGGGCGAATGTTTTCACACCCTCATTCATCTGCCAGCCACGGTTTTCCAGCTCAATGCCGACAGACGTGTCGTTGATACGGTTTGTACCGCGCCAGAAGCTCAATCCGGCATGCCACGCCAGTTCACTTTCAGGCACCAGTTGCCAGATGCGCGGTTTGCCATCCGGTGCAGGAGGTTTAGCTGGGATAAGATAGTGAGAACTGACGTTTTTGTCGGTTAACGTCGCCAGCGAGGTGTCGAAATCATCGGCGGTGTAGTGGATCACCAGCACCTTTATACGCGGGTACGCCGCCTGCGCCTGGTGACGGGTATCCAGCTCGTAGGTGCCTTTATCAACAATGCCTTTTTCGGTAGCACATCCTGCCAGCAGCAGCGCCAGCAGGAGTGTGGATAGCGAGCGTTTCATCGACGCGTTTTCACCGCCGTACCGCTTACGCTCACCATCAGCATGCTGGCATCTTTACCAACGGTTTCATAATCAATATCAATACCCACAACGGCATCCGCGCCCAGCGCTTTTGCCTGCTCGCCCAGCTCCTTAAACGCGATTTCGCGCGCCTTACGCAGCTCTTTTTCGTAGGCCCCCGAACGGCCACCGACGATGTCGCGGATACCGGCAAAGAAATCCCGAAAAATATTCGCGCCGAGAATAGCTTCGCCCGTGACCACGCCGCAATATTCGGTAATCGGCTGCCCTTCCAGGGTTGGCGTTGTTGAAAACTGCATACTTACTCTCCTTCTTTAGCGTTCAATGCCTTAGGCTATAACTTCAACAGCATTATCGGTTCGTTACGCTATGATTGAAAGGATAGTTAATAAATAAGGAAATCAACATGCGCTACTCTGCTTTAACGCTTTTAGTGCCGTGCGCGCTGGTGCTCAGCGCCTGCACCACCCCGGTCACGCCAGCTTTTAAGGATATCGGTACGCGTAGCGGCCCTTGTATTGAGGGCGGCCCGGATACCGTGGCGCAACAGTTCTATGATTATCGCATCCAGCACCGGGGTAACGACATCACCGCCCTGCGCCCGTACCTGAGCGATAGTCTGGCAAAACTGCTGAACGACGCTTCGCGCGATCCACAGCATAATGCGCTGCTCAAATCCGATCCGTTCTCCAGCCGCGCAACGCTGCCGGATAGCGCCGAGGTCGCCAGTGCTTCAACGATCCCGAACACCGATGCGCGAAACATTCCGCTGCGCGTGAAGCTGACTCAGGGCAGCCAGACCTGGCAGGATGAAGTGCTGATGATCCGCGAAGGCCAGTGCTGGGCGGTAGACGACGTGCACTACATCGGCGGCAACGTTCATGCCCCGGCTGGCACGCTTCGCCAGTCGATTGAGAACCGCTAAGCCATCCGTTATAAAAATGTTAACCCCGTAAAATGTCCGGCATTTCATGCGGAATGCCGACATTTATACTCGCCGTCATTGCCCATCGCTATTTTGTGCTATGTTTAGAGAGGATTACGGGTTATATTTAACTTTTAACGCAGAAATATTGCATAACTATTCTGTCAACGGTACTATCTGCGGCCTCAATTGCTATAGATTGCCTGGATGAGTAAAGACTGCCCCGATGAGTATTCAACTAAACGGCATTAACTGCTTCTACGGCGCACACCAGGCGCTGTTTGACATTACGCTGAACTGCCCGGAGGGCGAAACGCTGGTTTTGCTCGGCCCAAGCGGCGCAGGCAAAAGCTCCCTTCTGCGCGTCCTTAATCTGCTTGAAATGCCCCGTTCAGGTACGCTGGCGATTGCCGGTAACCATTTCGATTTTGCGAAAACGCCGTCTGATAAAGCGATCCGCGAGCTGCGTCAAAACGTCGGCATGGTCTTTCAGCAATACAACCTCTGGCCGCACCTGACCGTCCTGCAAAACCTGATTGAAGCGCCTTGCCGCGTGCTCGGTTTAAGCAAAGACCAGGCGATGGCGCGCGCCGAAAAGCTGCTGGAACGTCTGCGTCTTAAGCCGTACAGCGATCGCTATCCGCTGCACCTCTCCGGTGGTCAGCAGCAACGCGTGGCGATTGCCCGTGCGCTGATGATGGAGCCTGCGGTGCTGCTGTTTGACGAGCCAACCGCAGCGCTGGACCCGGAAATTACCGCCCAGATCGTGAGCATCATTCGTGAGCTGGCGGAAACTAACATTACTCAGGTCATTGTGACTCACGAAGTGGAAGTGGCGCGTAAAACCGCCAGCCGCGTGGTTTACATGGAAAATGGGTATATCGTTGAGCAAGGTGACGCGAGCTGCTTCACAAACCCGCAAACCGATGCCTTTAAAAATTACTTATCTCACTGATGTGTTAGGGAAAATGATAATGAAAAAAGTATTGATTGCCGCGCTGCTTGCTAGCGTCAGCCTTTCCGCTACCGCAGCCCAGACTATTCGTTTCGCCACCGAAGCGTCTTATCCTCCGTTTGAATCTATCGATGCAAACAACAAAATTGTTGGCTTCGATGTGGATCTGGCAAACGCTTTATGTAAAGAGATCGACGCGACCTGTACTTTCAGTAACCAGGCGTTTGACAGCTTGATCCCAAGCCTGAAGTTCCGTCGTATTGATGCCGTGATGGCCGGTATGGACATCACCCCTGAGCGTGAAAAACAGGTTCTGTTCACTACGCCTTACTATGACAACTCCGCGCTGTTTATTGGTCAGAAAGGTAAATATGCCTCTGTTGATCAGCTGAAAGGTAAGAAAGTCGGCGTGCAGAACGGCACCACGCACCAGAAATTCATCATGGATAAACATCCGGAAATCACCACCGTTCCGTATGACAGCTACCAGAATGCGAAGCTGGATCTGCAGAATGGCCGTATCGACGGCGTATTCGGTGATACCGCAGTCGTGACCGAATGGCTGAAAGCGAACGATAAACTGGCCGCCGTGGGTGATAAAGTAACGGATAAAGATTACTTCGGCACTGGCCTGGGTATCGCGGTTCGTCAGGGCAACACTGAGCTGCAGCAGAAATTCAACACTGCGCTGGAAAAAGTGAAGAAAGACGGCACCTACGAAACCATCTACAAAAAATGGTTCCAGAAGTAATTCCTGATGAATGAAATTTTTCCTTTAGCAAGCGCCGCCGGGATGACCGTCGGCCTTGCCGTTTGCGCACTGGTTATCGGCCTGGCGCTGGCGATGTTCTTTGCGGTGTGGGAGTCAGTCAAATGGCGTCCCGTCGCATGGCTTGGCTCAGCGCTGGTCACGGTATTGCGCGGACTACCGGAGATTCTGGTGGTCCTGTTTATCTATTTTGGCTCGTCACAGCTACTGTTAACGCTGTCGGACGGCTTTACGATTAATCTTGGATTTGCACAGATCCCGGTGCAAATGCAGATAGAGAATTTTGACGTCAGCCCGTTCCTGTGTGGCGTGATTGCCCTCTCCCTGCTCTATTCTGCGTATGCCTCGCAAACCCTGCGCGGTGCGCTGAAAGCCGTACCACAGGGGCAGTGGGAATCCGGTCAGGCGTTAGGCCTGTCGAAAGCGGCGATTTTCTTCCGCCTGGTGATGCCGCAGATGTGGCGTCATGCCCTGCCGGGCCTGGGGAACCAGTGGCTGGTGCTGCTGAAAGATACCGCGCTGGTGAGCCTGATCAGCGTTAACGATTTGATGCTGCAAACCAAAAGTATCGCCACCCGCACCCAGGAGCCCTTTACCTGGTACATCGTGGCGGCGGCTATCTACCTGGTGATCACGTTGCTGAGCCAATACATCCTTAAGCGTATTGACCTGCGTGCAACGCGTTTTGAACGGAGACCAGGCTGATGCTTGAGTATTTACCCGAGCTAATGAAAGGGCTGCACACCAGCCTGACGCTGACCGTGGCGTCCATCATCGTGGCCCTGATTCTGGCACTGATCTTTACCATCATCCTGACGCTGAAAACGCCGGTGCTGGTGTGGATTGTACGCGGCTACATCACTCTGTTTACCGGTACGCCGCTGCTGGTGCAGATCTTCCTGATTTACTACGGACCGGGCCAGTTCCCGTCTTTGCAGGAATATCCGGTTGTCTGGCATCTGCTCTCTGAGCCGTGGCTGTGCGCCCTGATCGCGCTCTCCCTGAACAGTGCGGCGTATACCACGCAGCTGTTCTACGGTGCGATCCGCGCGATCCCGGAAGGACAATGGCAGTCCTGCGGGGCGCTGGGGATGAGCAAAAAAGATACGCTGGCGATTCTGTTGCCTTACGCCTTTAAACGTGCGCTCTCCTCGTATTCCAACGAAGTCGTGCTGGTGTTCAAGAGTACCTCGCTGGCCTACACCATCACATTGATGGAAGTGATGGGCCACGGGCAGTTGCTGTATGGACGTACTTACGACGTGATGGTATTTGGTGCCGCAGGTCTGGTGTATCTGGTGGTCAATGGTTTGCTGACGCTGATGATGCGCCTGATCGAGCGTAAAGCGTTAGCGTTTGAGCGCAGATCGTAGGCCGGGTAAGCGCAGCGCCACCTGGCGAGAAGTGCATAAATGTGATTTATCAATGCGGGTAACTTTCTGGTTATCCGCATTTTTTTATTCAACAGTAAATATTTAATCATTTATATTGCATACAAATTCATTAAATGGCATTGTACCTTCATAAGACCTACAGACGGGAGTATGACAATGAAAAAGTTAGTTCTGGCCGCATTACTGGCAACTTTCGCCGCTGGCGCTACAGCGGCAGAGAAAATCAATTTTGGCGTTTCAGCCACCTATCCACCATTTGAATCGCTGGATGCCAGCAACCAGATCGTCGGTTTTGATATCGATCTCGCGAAAGCCGTGTGCAAACAGATGCAGGCCGACTGCACGTTCACCAACCACGCGTTCGACAGCCTGATCCCGTCTTTGAAATTCAAAAAATACGACGCGGTGATCTCCGGGATGGACATCACGCCGGAGCGTAGCAAACAGGTTTCCTTCACCGACCCGTACTACGCGAACTCCGCGGTGGTGATTGCGAAGAAAGGGGCGTACACCTCTTTTGACCAGCTGAAAGGCAAGCGCATCGGGATGGAAAACGGCACCACGCACCAGAAATACCTGCAGGACAAACACCCTGAAGTGAAAACCGTGGCCTACGACAGCTACCAGAATGCGATTATCGACCTGAAAAATGGCCGTATTGATGGGGTGTTTGGTGACACTGCCGTCGTCAACGAGTGGCTGAAAACCAACCCGCAACTGGGTACGGCGACGGAGAAAGTCACCGATCCGCAATATTTCGGCACGGGCCTGGGCATTGCGGTGCGTCCGGATAACAAAGCCCTGCTGGAAAAACTGAACGGCGCGCTGAAAGCGATTAAAGCAGACGGCACGTATCAAAAAATCAGCGACCAGTGGTTCCCGCAATAATGTCTTTTGCCGGGTGACGGCTTCGCCTTACCCGGCCTACGGGGGTGGTCTGTAGGCCGGATAAGCGCAACGCCATCCGGCAACTCTACAGCGGCACAAAGAAGCGAAAACGCGCCCCGCTCACCGAATCCATCAGCCTGATCCCACCGCCGTGCAGCTCCAGCATCCGTCTCACAATGAGCAGCCCTAAGCCGCCACGATTCTCCCGCGATGCCTGGGAATTTAACGCAGAAGGACGCTGAAACAGATCGTCGCGTAGCGCCGCATTCACCCCCGTTCCGCTGTCTGCCACTTCAACCTGCAGTTGCTCATTCTCCTGCCACACCGCCAGACGGATTTCTCCGCCCGCGGGCGTATGGCGGATCGCATTATCCAGCAGGTTTGTCACCACCCTCTCAATCATCGACACATCCGCATTAACCAGCGGCAGTGGACCCGGCACATCAATATGCAGATTCAGTTCACGCGTGCGGGCGGTCAGTTCGAACTTCTGCGCCACGTCAGAGATAAGCTCCGCCATCGCGAAGCGTTCGCGCTGCGGCTTAATGCCACCATGTTCCAGGCGCGCCAGTTCAAACAGCTGCTGCGAAAGGTGACGCACCTTTTGCCCCTGACGCAGCGCAGTGGCGAGATACTGCTGATGCTCCTGTGGCGTCAGCGTGGCGGACTTGAGCGACAAGGTTTCCAGATACCCCAGCAGCGAGGTGAGCGGTGTGCGCAGATCGTGCGAAATATTGGCAATAAACTCCCGGCGCTGACGGTCGCTGTCGGCCAGTTGATCCCACTGAGAAATTATTTTGCGTGCAAGCTCGATAAAGGTGTTGCGCAGAGTCACCACTTCATCATTTGCCGCGGGCTCCAGCGGCTGTGCCGCCAGCTGTTTGATGGCGCTAATGCTGTCCTGCTCCAGCCCTGCGACGTCCGTCGTCAACTGTTTTACCGGACGTGTCACCCAGTACCAGAGCAGCAGCCCTGCCAGCAGACCAAAGAGCGCCACCAGCAACAGAGACCACATCGCCGTGCTCCAGAGCGCTTTATGCCACGCCATCTCTGCCAGCGCGTTTGACTCTTCGCCCTGGAGAATAATGTACAGATAGCCTTTAAGCTCACCGTCCTGGCGTAGCGGCGTGGCGCTGAAAACCTTTTGATTCTGGCTACGCGGGTCGTCGCCGTAAACCGGCATTGCCGCACCGCTGAGAAACGTCTGCAGCGGCGCAATGTCGATTTTTGGCCGCTGGATATGGCCTGGCGGTGCCGCATCGGCCAGCAGCTCACCGTCCGGAGAGACGACATAAAGCTCAACGCTCGGATTAAACGTCATCAGCCGATCAAACAGCGGCTTCAGTACGTCACGATCAACCCTGCCCTGGGCGTTCAAAATCGGTTCACGCTGTACAATCTGCTGCGCCAGGCCACCGGAGAGCCGCTGTACCATGGCATTGCCGTATTGCATGCTGTTGTAAAGCTGCACCGCGCAGGCGACGGCGGCGCAGAGCATCATCAGCAGAATGAACAGCAGCGTCAGCCGCTGGCTCAGGCTAAAGCGCCGCATCATGCTTCAGCTCCGCAAATTTGTAGCCTTTGCCCCAGACGGTGCGAATGATCTCCGGCTCGGCAGCATCTTTCTCAATCTTGATGCGCAGGCGGTTAATGTGCGTGTTAACGGTGTGTTCATAGCCCTCGTGCTGATAGCCCCATACCTGCTCCAGCAAAGCGAGACGGGAAAAGACTTCACCGGGGTGGCGGGCAAAGAAGTACAGCAGTTCAAACTCGCGCGGAGTGAGATCGACGTCTTGCCCGTTCAGGCGCACCGTGCGTGCCAGCGGGTCGATCGTCAGGCCGTGAGCGTGAATGAGACCGGAAGTCTGCACCTGCCCCATCGCCTGCTGACGGCGAAACAGCGCTTTAATGCGCGCAATCAGCTCCTGCACCGAAAACGGTTTTGCCAGGTAATCATCGGCCCCGGTTTCCAGGCCGGTAATGCGGTCCGTCTCGCTGCTACGGGCGCTGATGATAATAATCGGCAGGTAGCGCGTCATCTGACGGATGCGACGGCAAATCTCCAGACCATCGACGCCGGGGAGCATTAAGTCGAGGATCACCGCATCCCACGGCTGTGCTTCAAGCCGCTGTAACGCATTGCCGCCATCGGATTCATGGGTGATGGTGTAGCCTTCGTCTTCTAAATTGAGACGCAGGAGTGCTGCGATATCGTGGTCATCTTCCACCAGCAGGATCTGCTTCATGGGTAAGCCTTAATTCATTTCGTTGTCTTAAGATTACCTGATTTCGCAGGGATGAAGAGTTCACATTTTGTTTAAGGTTATGCGATGGCTATGGATTAGCGCGTTTTCACCAACAACGTCAGCACTTCATAATGCGCGGTATGCGGGAACATATCGAAAAGCTGAACGCGTTCAATACGGTAGCCCGGCAGGTCAGCAATGTCTTTCGCCATCGTCTGCGCGTTGCAGCTGGAGTAGATGAGGTAATCTGGTGCCATCTGGCTGAGATAGTCACACAGGACTTTACCAATGCCGCGACGCGGCGGGTTGACCAGCACCAGCTCCGGCACGTTGCCCTGGCCGGTCGCAAAGCGGGTGGAATCCAGCGCCTGAAAATGAAGATTCGTTAGCCCCAGTTCCGCGGCGGATTGTTTCGCACAGGCAATGGCTTCGGCGGAAATTTCGATCCCGGTCAGCTGCATTTCGGGCGTGGCGCAGTGCAGGCCAAAACCGCCCACGCCGCAGAACAGATCCCACATATGATGGATGTTCAACGCGCGAACCCAGTCGCGTGCGGTGGCATACAGCGCGCTCGCGACGGTCGGGTTAGTCTGGAAGAAACTTTGCGGGCGAACCCACAGCGGCACATCATTAAAACGCTCTGCCAGCGCGTGCTGTTCGGTGAAGAAAATCTCTTTCTCCCCTTCCATGATGGCCATATGCACAGGCTGAATATTGGCGGTAATGACCTTTAACTGTGGAAGCTGCTGCTGGAGCCACGGCAACGCCGCGCGCAGTTGTTCCAGTTTGGCTTCCGAGCGCAGCACGAAGCGCAGCATCATCCCGCCATCGAGCTGGCTTTCGGTCAGCAGAAGGTATTTCAGCTCACCGCGCTTGCGGGCAACGTTATAGGGCGTTAACCCTGCGCGAGCAATAAACGGTTTGAGCGCGGTGAAAACCGGTGCAAATGAGGCAGGATAAAGCGGGCAACCGGTCAAATCTTCCGGTGTGCCGTCGCGATGCAGCATGCCCAGCAGCGGTTTTTCAACGCTGCCGCTGACCACCATTTTGGCTTTATTACGAAAACCCTGTTCTGGCCCGCTAACAGGTGCGCACCACTCTCCCACCGCGTGTTCAGCCAGCAGCTGTTGCAGATCGATCATTTTAGCGGTGAGTTGTTGAGGGACGGGCTGTTCTATCCACTGACAGGAGCGGCAGCGTCCGGCGTCATAGAGTGCGCACTGCATATGAAAACCTTCAGGAAAACGAGGGCTGCGATTATACACATTATTGCAGGCGGAAGAACCGTCGGCTGGAGGCAGGTGCAAAGAGCAGGAACAGCACCAGCATATCCGGGAGTTTTTGCATCACCAGCGAGTGAAAAATCTCGCGTCGGGAGCCGCCGGGAATACTGAACAGCTCCGGGTAGCCATACCCCAGCGAAGCGGCCCACAGGTAACTAGCAGCCGTGACCTGCGTCAGCAGATAGACCCAACGCGCCCAGTTTCGCCCTCTGACCAGCGAAAATGCGCAGTAAATCTCGATAAAAACCAGCACCAGGCTGCTGAAAAAAACCAGCGTCAGATTCCACGTCTGCACACTGCGGTGAATAAACTCACCGATGCCGCGCGCGCCTAAGGTATTCAGAATCATCAGCACGTCCAGACAGCGGATCATAATAATGGCGAGCGCCGCCACCTGCACCAGCGCAGGAACGTTCGGACGAGCGTGCGTATGACGTGATTTTTGTAAGAATCCCAATGTTTTTACTTCCCTGAAAAACAGTGCCGCGTCATGCGCGGCACTTCACTGGGAATTTTAAATGCTTCAGCCGCGTCTTGCACGCTGGATATCACGCACACGCTGTTTTTCCGCGCGCGCCATCAGATACCAGGCGATAAATCCGACAATTCCGACCACGCCAAGGATGATAGAGGCCAGAGCGTTGATTTCCGGGTTGACCCCCATGCGCACGCTGGAGAAGACCAGCATCGGCAGCGTCGTCGCCCCTGGGCCAGAGACAAAGCTGGCGATAACCAGATCGTCGAGCGAGAGCGTAAACGCCAGCAGCCAGCCGGAAATCACCGCAGGCATAATCATCGGCAAGGTAATGATGAAAAAGACCTTCAGCGGCGTTGCACCGAGATCCATCGCCGCCTCTTCAATAGAGCGATCCAGCTCGCGCAGGCGGGAGGAGATGACCACCGCAACATAGGCGGTACAGAACGTGACGTGCGCCAGCCAGATGGTCAGCATGCCGCGATCCGCCGGCCAGCCGATGGCGTGCGCCAGTGCGACGAAAAGCAACAGCAGCGAGAGGCCGGTGATAACATCCGGCATCACCAGCGGCGCGGTGATCATAAAGGCAAAACCGTTCGCCCCGCGGAAACGACCAAAGCGCACCATCACCAGCGCGGCAATCGTCCCCAGCACACAGGCCATCGTCGCCGCCAGCGCCGCAATGGTCAGACTTAACCCTACCGCACTCATCATCGCATCGTCGTGAAACAGTTCGCTGTACCAGCGCGTCGACCAGCCCGCCCAGACAGTGACCAGCCTGGAGCTGTTGAACGAGTAGATCACCAGCATCAGCATTGGCGCATACAGGAAGGTAAAGCCAATCACGAGGATCAGAATTCGCCACGGGGAGCGCACTACCGGTAAGTTGTTCATCCGTGATCTCCCATCTGTTTCTGCTGATGTTTGTGGAACCACATGATCGGCACGATCAGCAGCAGCAACATGACGATCGCCACCGCCGAGGCCACCGGCCAGTCGCGGTTGTTGAAGAACTCCTGCCACAGCACACGGCCAATCATGATGCTGTCCGGCCCACCGAGCAGTTCCGGGATGACGAACTCACCGACCGCCGGGATAAAGACCAGCATCGACCCGGCGATAATCCCGCCTTTGGTCAGCGGCACAATCACGCTGAAAAAGGTCTTCAGCGGGCGTGCGCCCAGGTCCAGCGAGGCTTCCACCAGCGAGTAATCAATACGCGTCAGCGCCGTGTAGATCGGCAACACCATAAACGGCAGATAGGCGTAAACAATCCCGATGTAGACCGCGAGGTTGGTGTGCAAAATCGTCAGCGGCTGGTCGATAACGCCCAGCCACATCAGGAAATTATTCAGCACGCCGTTGTTTTTCAGGATACCCATCCACGCATAAACGCGGATCAGGAATGAGGTCCACGACGGCAGGATCACCAGCAACAGCAGGATGTTACGCGTCGACGGCTTGCTGTGCGCCACCGCCCACGCCAGCGGGTAGCCCATCACCAGACAGCAGATCGTCGAGATCGCCGCCACCTGCAATGACTGCAGGTACGCTTCGAAATAGAGCGGATCGTCGGTGAGCTGCAGGAAGTTGCCAAGATTTAGCGTCAGCGTCAACTGGCCGTCTGCCCAGTCCAGCAGGTTGGTATACGGCGGGATCGCCCGCGCCATCTCCGCCAGGCTGATCTTAAAGACAATCAGGAACGGCAGCAGGAACAGCAGGATCAGCCAGATATACGGCATGGCGATCACCAGCTTGCGGCCATGCGCCATCTGCATGCGCGCCAGCCAGTGCGCAAAACCGCCCGGTTTTTTTACGCGGGCTGGAGGTTCAAGTGTGCTCATGATCGCTCCTTATACCGTCAACACGACGCAACTGTCTGCATCCCAGCACAGGCGCACTTCGTCGCCCCAGGTCGGCTGTCCCTTGCGATAGCGATGTTCGTTCTGCAACTGGGCGCTGAGCATCTGTCCGCTTTTCAGGCGTACATGGTAAATAGAGAGGTCGCCCAGATAGGCAATGTGTACCACTTCTCCGACGGCAAAGTTATAGCCATCAGCAGGCGGCTCGTCGCAGAGCATGATTTTTTCCGGACGCAGAGCAACATAGACCGGCACGTTGTCCACCACCGAGTTATCAGGGTCGACCTTCAGCGGATGCACCAGCCCCGGCGATTCGATGACCAGCCCATCCTCCTGACGATCTTTCAGCAGCCCCTCGAAGACGTTGACCGAGCCGATGAACTCCGCGCTATAGCGGGTGGTTGGATGCTCGTAAATCTCTTCCGGCTCGCCTATCTGCACGAATTTACCGCGATTCATGATCGCGATACGTCCGGCCATGGTCATTGCCTCTTCCTGGTCGTGGGTCACCATCACGCAGGTCACGCCCACGCGCTCCAGGATATCCACCACTTCCAGCTGCATGCGGTCACGCAGTTTTTTATCCAGCGCCCCCATCGGTTCGTCGAGCAGCAGCAGTTTCGGGCGTTTCGCCAGGCTGCGGGCCAGCGCCACACGCTGACGCTGGCCGCCAGAGAGCTGGTGTGGTTTACGCTTCGCGAACTCCTGCATGTGTACCAGGCTCAGCATCTCGGCCACGCGCGCGGTGATTTCGGCTTTCGGCAGTTTGTCCTGCTTCAGGCCAAAAGCAATGTTCTGCTCAACCGTCATGTGCGGAAACAGCGCGTAGGACTGGAACATCATGTTGATTGGGCGCTGATACGGCGGCACGCTGGAGAGATCCACGCCGTCCAGCACAATCTGCCCCGCGGTGGGCTGTTCAAAGCCTGCCAGCATACGCAGCAGTGTGGATTTGCCACAGCCAGAGGCACCGAGCAGAGCAAAAATTTCGCCTTTATAGATAGTCAGGCTGACGTCGTCCACGGCATGCTGGCCGTCGAAGGATTTAGTGAGGTTACGGATTTCAAGAAGCGGGGTCAGCGCTTTACGGACTTTCGCCTGCGGGCGGGGGATCGCATCATTCACGGGGTGTTCTCCGGCAGAAATCAAACTGGTGCAGGCGCACCAGAACGGTGCGCCAGTTGCCGGGGTCGCTGCGCTTGCCCGGCCTACAACAAAGGGTTATTTACCGCTTTTCACCTTCGTCCACGCACGGGTCCGCACGCGGTCAATTTTAGGCTCCTGAACTTTCAGGGTGAACAGCTTGGCAAAGACATCCGCCGGTGGATAAATTGCCGGATTATTGCGGATCTCTTCACTGACCAGCGGCACAGAAGCCTTGTTACCGTTGGCGTAGTAAACGTGGTCGCTGATATGGGCGATCACGTCCGGACGCATCAGGTAGTTGAGGAACTGATACGCTTCTTCTTTGTTTTTCGCATCAGCAGGCATGGCGAAGACATCAAAGAACGCCAGCGCCCCCTCTTTTGGAATGAAGTAAGAGACATTCACGCCGTTTTTCGCCTCTTTCGCGCGGTTAGCCGCCTGCCAGACATCGCCCGCCCAGCCGATAGCCACACAGATGTCACCGTTTGCCAGGTCGTTAATGTACTGAGAGGAGTGGAAATAGCGAATATTTGGACGCAGCTTCAGCAGCAGGTCGGTGGCCGGACCGGTGTAATCATCGGCTTTGTTGCTGTTCGGATCTTTACCTAAGTAATTAAGCACAGTGGCGAAAATCTCTTCCGGCGCATCAAGGAAGGAGACACCGCAGCTTTTCAGCTTCTCAAGGTTTTCCGGCTTCAGCACCAGATCCCAACTATCCAGCGGAACATCTTTGCCCAGCACCGCTTTCACTTTATCGACGTTATAGCCGATGCCGGTGGTCGCCCACAGGTAAGGCATCGCGTATTTGTTGTCCGGGTCGTGTTTTGAAATCAGCTTCAATACTTCCGGATCGAGGTTTTTCCAGTTTGGTAATTTGCTCTTATCGAGCGGCTGGAAGACACCCGCCGTGAGCTGGCGCTCAAGGAAGCTGGCAGACGGCACGACCAGGTCGAAGCCGGTACTGCCCGCCATCAGTTTTCCTTCCAGCACTTCGTTGGAATCGAACACATCGTAGACCACTTTAATGCCGGTCTCTTTTTCAAAATTCGCGACTGTGTCCGGCGCAATATAGTCAGACCAGTTATAAACGTGCAGCGTTTTTTGTTCCGCAGCGAGCGTGCCGGCAGAGACGGCCATCAGAGCACCCGCAACCAGACCCGATAACCATTTTTTATTCAAGGCGATCATATCGTTATTCCTTCTGAAAGCTCGTTAACAAACGAACTAAAACTGTGCAATCTGAAGATATGCAATAATCATGCATAGTTTGTCGCTCTGCCTGAAATAAAAATAAACCGCTTTTCCCGGCAGGAACCGCTCGCTTTTTTAAGCATCGCAAGAATAACTGTAGCCCGTGTCTCCGGCTATAGCCCAGACGAAAAAACGCCTTTTATCAATTTTTTATGCAGGTTATGTCTACGTGATAAGCCGAAATGGCCTTTGAGGAGGTGAAAAATTCTTTAAAGAAAGGTTAAATGCAGCAGAAAAAATGGCGTTACGCAGCCGCTCTGGCAGCGACTGCGCAAAAGTCAGCCAGGCTCAGTGAAGAAAATTGGGAGATGCATCATTATTCTCTGCATCATCTTCTGCGCTGTACAGCAGATGATGTGCATTGGCTTCCATCATGACCATCGAAATTTGCTCTTCGCTCAGGCGCATAAACCAGGCGAACTGCTTAAAGGAGAGGCCAGCACCGGAGAATAAAGACTGGCAAACAACCAGTTTCGGCAGATTATCATCCTGTATGTCGAGAAATGCTTTTACTGTCAAAGAACTGGCATTAATGGCCGACAGATCTGACGCCAGTGCCAGCAGCGCCGACGGCTTTACCTCAGCCAGCGCAGAGAAAAGAATGACATCGTTAATCAGATCGATTTTGGCATCAAAAATGCCATCGAAATTTTGCATATGAGGCAGATGCAGCGCCTGACAGGAGTCGCATTCAAAGAAAGTGATACCGGCATCATCGAGCCATTGACGTAACGTATCCAGTGTTGGAACGACCTGTAAATCCATCGCTGTGCAGCCTCTTTAAAAATAATTCGCCTAGATTACGCAAAAAGTGCGCGTTAATCCATTTACCCGCCCGTTTTCAGGCAGAATCCCGGCGTTGCATGACGTTCAATCCATCTGATCATTTTACCTGCAATATCGACGCCTGTGGTTTTTTCCACGCCTTCCAGCCCTGGCGAGGCATTCACCTCCATCACCAGTGGGCCACGTGTTGCGCGCAGCAGATCCACACCGGCGACGTCCAGGCCTAACGTTTGTGCCGCTTTCACGGCAATCTCGCGTTCACGATCGCTGATACTGGCCACCCGCGCCACCCCGCCCCGGTGTAAATTAGAGCGAAAATCGCCCTCCTTCGCCTGACGTTCAATCGCAGCAACCACTTCGTCTCCGACCACGAAACAGCGAATATCGCGACCTTTGGCCTCTTCGATATACTCCTGCACCAGAATGTGAGCGTTAAGGCCACGAAAGGCGTCGATCACGCTCTCCGCCGCCTGACGCGTTTCTGCCAGCACCACGCCAATGCCCTGAGTGCCTTCCACCAACTTGATCACCAGCGGCGCGCCGCCCACCATGTCGATCAGATCGCTGGTGTCATCCGGCGAGTGGGCGATGCCGGTGACGGGCAAATCAATGCCCTGACGCGCAAGCAGCTGCAAAGAGCGCAACTTATCGCGGGCACGCGAAATAGCGACAGATTCATTAAGAGGATAGCTACCGAGCATTTCAAACTGGCGCAACGCGGCAGTACCGTAGTAGGTAATCTGAGAACCAATGCGGGGGATCACCGCATCATAATGCGGCAACCGGCGGCCTTTATAATGAATAGACGACGCCGCAGGATCGATATTCATATAGCAGGAAAGCGGATCGAGGATCTCAACCTGATGGCCGAGTTTACCCGCCGCTTCTCGCAGGCGTTTACATGAATAGAGCGTTCCATCCCTGGACAAAATGGCAATTTTCACCCTGCACCTCGCTAAAGACATGGAAAAAGCCTGCGTATCATACAGAATGAACTATCGCGTCGCCCAGCCCTGTTTGTGCAGATAATCGAGAATAAACGGGCGGTTTTCTTTAATGATAGTGCGACGGATATGGTCGCTCCAGGTATCGCGGCGGTTGTTGCTGTCGCGCGTCAGATAGTAGTTCGCCAGCTCTTCATCGTATTGATTCAGCACATCCTGGTCGACCGGCTGATAGTGGTTTTCATGCACCAGCATCGCAGCAGGAATGCGCGGCTTCAGATCCGGGTTATCCGCCGGCCAGCCTAGGCAGAGGCCAAACAGCGGCAGGACGTGTTTAGGCAACTGAAGCAGTTCGGTGACGCTTTCGATATTGTTACGCAGGCCGCCAATATAAACGCCGCCTAATCCCAGCGACTCCGCCGCCGTGAAGGCGTTTTGCGCCATTAAAGCGGTATCGACGACACCTAGCAGCAGCTGTTCGGCCAGGCCCAGTTCGGCTTCAGGGCAAATCTGCAGATGGCGGTTAAAGTCAGCGCAGAACACCCAAAATTCAGCCGCCTGGGCGACGTGTTTTTGTCCGCCCGTCAGGGTCACCAGCTGTTCACGCATTGCCGGGTCGGTAATGCGGATAATGGAGCTGCACTGCAGGAAACTGGAGCTGGATGTCCCTCTTGCGCTGTCGATAATCGCGTCGCGCTGCGCCTGGGTGATCGGCTCATCGGTGAAATGGCGAATGGAACGATGGGAACGTAACAGGTCAATTGTCGGCGTCATTTTCTCTCTCTTTGTCTGTCTTTACGCAGTATGGCAGCCAGTATAGGCAAACATCTTCGTCATGTAATTGGCGAAACATAGCTCGTAGATATTAAAGCGACAGGTGAAACCTTCTTTCCATGACGGCAGGTTATCGTGCACTATACGCGTCATTCGCCGTCAGGCTTGTTTTTTGAGGAGAGAGAAATGTTTGCAGTAATTTTTGGTCGTCCGGGATGCCCTTACTGCGTGCGCGCAAAAGAACTGGCTGAGAAACTGACCGAAGAGCGTGATGACTTTAACTTCCGCTATGTGGACATCCACGCGGAAGGGATCAGCAAAGCCGACCTGGAAAAGACCGTGGGTAAACCGGTTGAAACCGTCCCGCAGATCTTCCTCGATCAGAAACACATTGGCGGCTGCACTGATTTTGAAGCCTACGCCAAAGAAAATCTGGGCCTGTTTGCGGCTCAGTAACGATAAAAAAGCCCTCAACTGAGGGCTTTTTTATTTGTGGTGCCGCCTGTGCATAATCAGGCTTCGCACAAATAAGAAGCACAGCGCCCCAAGCGCGCACCAGAATACCGCACTCAGTAACCACGCCAGCTCCTGCCAGAACGTTCTCGACGTGATAAATACCAGACGCATCAACAGCAGACACAACGGTGCTGCCAGAATCGCGCCTAATAACGGTTTAATCACCTCTCCACCACGGGAAAGAAAACTGGCTGCCGCACCCGGCAGGGTGAAAAAGAGCAGTCCAAGCTCCGGATGGCCGGAGGCCCTGAACGCCCCCTTCACATTAAAAGCTAACGACACGCAAACGACCGTAAACAGCAAAAAGCAGCTGATCACCCCCGCCCAGTTTCGCTTAATGTTCAAACTATCCTCCTGACTTATCTCTATCAAATACACATTCGTCCGATGGACGCCCAGTCAGATAAAGCATCGTGGCAATCCTTGCCAAAGCACGCACAGGGTAATGCGATAATAGGTGGCTGTTGATAGCTAATACGATTAAACTAACCGCCTGCTAGTGTTTTAGGGAATTTTTAAGGAAACAGGGAGTATTGCTGTCTTTCCCTGGCTCTGAAAACAGTAGCCCAAATAGTCCTTTCATTCAACAACTTACTGGTAAACAAGAAGTTAGCCTCCGTGAATATAAACGTCGCAGACTTGTTAAATGGGAATTACATCCTGTTATTATTTGTGGTACTGGCACTGGGCCTTTGTCTGGGAAAATTGCGCCTGGGTTCAGTTCAACTTGGTAATTCCATTGGCGTTTTAGTCGTCTCCTTATTATTAGGTCAGCAACATTTCAGCATTAACACGGACGCACTTAACTTAGGTTTTATGCTGTTTATTTTTTGTGTTGGTGTGGAAGCAGGACCCAACTTTTTTTCAATTTTCTTTCGCGACGGCAAAAATTATCTGATGCTGGCGCTGGTGATGGTCGGTAGCGCGCTGCTGATCGCGTTGGGGCTGGGCAAACTGTTTGGCTGGGATATCGGGTTAACGGCCGGTATGCTGGCAGGTTCTATGACCTCCACGCCGGTGCTTGTGGGGGCGGGCGATACTCTGCGTCATTCCGGCATGGCGGGAGCGTCGCTTTCTACCGCGCTCGACCACCTGAGCCTCGGCTATGCCCTGACCTACCTGATTGGTCTGGTAAGCCTGATTGTGGGTGCCCGCTACCTGCCAAAACTGCAACATCAGGATTTACAGACCAGTGCGCAGCAAATTGCCCGCGAGCGCGGCCTGGATACCGACTCCAAACGTAAAGTCTACCTGCCTGTGATTCGCGCCTACCGCGTGGGGCCAGAGCTGGTGGCGTGGGCGGACGGTAAAAACCTGCGTGAGCTGGGAATTTACCGCCAGACAGGTTGTTACATCGAACGAATTCGTCGCAACGGTATCCTGGCGAACCCGGACGGCGACGCGGTGCTGCAGATGGGCGACGACATCGCGCTGGTGGGCTACCCTGACGCCCACGCACGCCTCGACCCGAGCTTCCGTAACGGCAAAGAGGTGTTTGACCGCGATCTTCTCGACATGCGCATCGTTACCGAAGAGATTGTGGTGAAAAACCATAACGCCGTCGGCCGCCGTCTGGCGCAGCTAAAGCTGACCGACCACGGCTGCTTCCTGAACCGCGTGATCCGCAGCCAGATTGAGATGCCAATTGATGACAACGTGGTGCTCAACAAAGGTGACGTTTTGCAGGTTAGCGGCGACGCCCGCCGCGTGAAAACCGTTGCCGATCGCATTGGCTTTATCTCCATTCACAGCCAGGTCACCGACCTGCTGGCCTTCTGCGCTTTCTTTATTGTCGGCCTGATGATCGGGATGATTACCTTCCAGTTCAGCAACTTTAGCTTCGGCATTGGTAACGCCGCCGGACTGCTGTTTGCGGGGATCATGCTGGGCTTCCTGCGTGCGAACCACCCAACCTTCGGCTATATCCCGCAGGGTGCGCTGAACATGGTGAAAGAGTTCGGTCTGATGGTCTTTATGGCAGGTGTTGGCTTAAGCGCCGGTAGCGGCATTGGCCACAGCCTGGGAGCCGTCGGCTGGCAGATGCTGGTTTCGGGGCTTATCGTCAGCCTCGTCCCTGTGGTGATCTGCTTCCTGTTTGGTGCTTACGTGTTGCGTATGAACCGCGCCCTGCTCTTCGGCGCGATGATGGGTGCGCGTACCTGTGCCCCGGCGATGGAAATTATCAGTGATACCGCACGCAGCAACATCCCGGCGCTGGGCTATGCGGGGACCTATGCCATCGCCAACGTACTGCTTACCCTGGCGGGTACATTGATCATCATCATCTGGCCTGGTCTCGGATAACTCTCAAGTTTGCGCGTGGCAGAAAAAATTTTTGTTACGCGCAGAACTTTTTTATCAGGGGGCAGTCATAACTAGTGCCACTGCTTTTCTTTGATGTCCCCAATTTGTGGAGCCCATCAACCCCGCCGTTTTGGTTCAAGGTTGATGGGTTTTTGTTGCCTGAAAAATTACCTTTTTTTAAATCAATGGCTTATGCCACCACTTTCCCTTACATGGCGACATCGTCGCGGCAGAACTTTCGGATTTTGTAAGAAGTCATTCAATATCGAACTCATCTATTTCACTTCTTGCTCAAGACAGATTGTGTTTGGGTTAAAAAATATCAGGTCATAATCTTAAAAAGACTCTGCTTGTCGTAAACATGATCTGCTTTGAACTTCCATACAAGTGACGAGAATACTCTGGAGTGGATAGAAGCACACTCTGGAGGGAACAAGTATGACGTTTTCAAGCGCAGTAATGGCAACTGAACTCATCGTAACGGTCTTAGTGAATGCGGCAAAAGAACGCTCGATTGAGCTGAAGTACGAGGCCAGTAAGCATGTACCATTCTGACGAGATCATCCGCCAGCTTCAGAGCCAAAAGATACTGGCAACGAAGCTGGACCGGGCGGTACGCGCTGTAGGTAAAGAGGTAAAGAACCACCTGAATAATATAGGTGCCGGTGCCCAACGCCTGCTGTACTACACCTCCTGCTTTACCGATGAATATTACGATGTATGCATCAGACAAAACCTGGAGGATGCTCGCTTCCGAAAGGGCATATTCCATCTCGTTTCTCGCTGGAACATTGTGTTTGACATAATCAACACATACGTTGAGGAGCTGGTAAAAGATTTTTCCCCGGCAGAATTAGCAGCGATACAGCATGCTCTAATGCGCGCTAACGTTTACATATCCACCAGCACGCTAACCTCGTATTCATTCTCTGCAGGCGTCGCATCGACTGTTTGCCTCTATGTGACCATTCCACCTTCGGGACTAAAGGTCGTTTCAGGGTTAACGGGCGCTGCTATTGGCGGGCTGGGGATATATGGGATTGTGCAAAAGGCCGCTGACAGCGCTCGCCGTCTGCAAGTGATACATCCCGCCTACTATCAAGCGTTGTATCTACGAGAGCTAGAGATGATGTATTTCCTGGTGGAGCCTGCGTTTATGCGCGCGGGCGTGCTAACCCAACAGTGGACTGATAACCAAAGCCCTTATGGTGCTGCGGACACGATCCTGAAGCTAATGGGTAGACACTGATGAGCTTTCTAAGACTCTGGCTCAAATCTCAGGCTCAGTTTTTCTTCTGGACCTATGTCCCCATCATCCTCACGTTCATTTTTGGTTATGTCCTTGACGTTTACTTCCCTGAGGTTAATCAAGGATTCATCCTCCTGTTTTACCTGGTAACACTGGGACTGGCTTACTGGATATGGCATTGAAGACCATCAATGCTTCACGCTCACTAATAAGGAAATTATATGCTGACACCCGCACACCTATGGCTTGAAGACGAAAACGGCTCGCCGGTTGTCGGTAGCTGCATGATGCCCACACGTCTTGGTTCCATAGAGCTAAAATCGTTCTCCCACGGTGTTACTATTCCGGTTGACTCAAGCTGGGGCAAGCTGACCGGCACGCGCGTCCATCGTCCTGTCACGATAGTCAAAGAGTTTGATCAGACTACCCCGTTTCTTTACCGCGCCGTGTGCGAAGGGCGAGTTATGAAGAAGGGGATCATTAAGATGTACCGCATTTTGGAGTCCGGTATCGAGGCCGAATATTTCAATATCGTGATGGAAAATGTTAAGTTCACGACAGTGGCACCATTCCTGACCCCTAACGGGATGAGCAGCACCCATCTTGAAACGATCGAATTGCGTTATGAAGCAATCTCCTGGAAGTACACGGAGGGGAATATCATTTACCGTGACACCTGGAACGATCGCTGTTGCGCCTGAGCAGAGAAGAGTACTGAAAAACCGCCGGCCTGCCGCTCATTGTGTCGAACCTGGTCAACATTGATGACGTTGCCGGTCCTGTTTGTATCGCTCGCCGCGCTGGCGTTACGTCTCTCCTTCACACAATAATGAGTAACGGATATGACCCACATCACCATCTATCACAACCCATCTTGCGGCACCTCACGTAACACGCTGGAGATGATCCGCAACAGCGGCACGGAGCCAGAGGTTATCCTCTATCTGGAAACCCCACCGTCGCGCGATAAGCTGACCGCACTGATTGCCGATATGGAGATTTCCGTGCGGGATCTGCTGCGTAAAAACGTGGAGCCCTACGATCAACTTGGTCTGGCCGAAGAAAGATTCACCGACGAGCAGCTTATCGATTTCATGCTGCAATACCCGATCCTGATTAACCGTCCGATCGTGGTGACGCCGCTGGGCACTCGCCTCTGCCGCCCTTCTGAAGTCGTCCTCGACATTCTGCCTGAGGCGCAAAAAGGGGCGTTTACCAAAGAGGATGGTGAAGCGGTCATTGACGCCAGTGGGAAGAAAATCGCCCAGAAATAGATGAGGCCGGGGCGAGCACGGCTAACACCCACCCTCGCCCGCAATCCGTCCCACCATCGCCCGGATCTCCTCCCGCGACAGCGGCTGTCTGTCGGTCACAAAGTGCAGCGTCATCCCTTCGATAAACGCGTCCAGCGCTCTGGCTGTAACCGGATCAAACCACTGCTCAAGCGTGGTCTGGCTCATCTTCATCCAGTCCTGCATCACCGTTTTCAGCGCCGCACTGCGGTGCATAAAGGCATACAGCTGATACATCAGCGCCATGTTGTGCGGCGTGGTGACTTGTGAGCTGTGGATTAACGTGGTGATGGACTCGCATGCCATCTCCGGGCCAGCCACGCCCGCAAAGAAATCACGATACTGCTGCGACATCTGTCGGGTAAACCACGTGAATGCCTCTTCCAGCAGCGGCTCTTTGCCGTCGAAATAGTAGGTCATCGATCCCAGCGGCACGCCCGCACAGCTGGCGATTTTACGGTGCGTAGCGGCATGGATACCATGCTCAGCAATGGTGTCCAGCGTGGCCTGGAGGATCTTTTCCCGGCGGTTAGGGTCGTTCGGCGGTCTGCTCATAAATTCCTCATGCGGTTTATGTACAAATGTACACAAAGTTGCTAGTGTTGTCGCTATTGTTGTACTTCTGGTGCTTATCCCAATGACGTTGACCTCTCCCCGTAAAGCCCTGCAGCTGCGCATGTGGGCGCTGTTTATGTTCTTCTTTATTCCTGGGCTGCTCATGGCTTCATGGGCAACGCGTACCCCCGCTATCCGCGATATTTTGTCCGTTTCAACGGCCGAGATGGGCATCGTGCTGTTTGGCCTGTCGATTGGCTCCATGAGCGGTATTCTTTGTTCGGCCTGGCTGGTGAAACGCTTTGGCACGCGGGCGGTGATCCGCACCACTATGTGCTGCGCGGTAGCCGGAATGATAGTGTTGAGCGTGGCGCTGTGGTTTGCTTCTCCTGTCCTGTTTGCGCTTGGACTGACGGTCTTTGGCGGAAGTTTTGGGGCCGCAGAAGTGGCGATTAACGTCGAAGGGGCGGCCGTCGAGCGTGAAATGAACAAGACGGTACTCCCGATGATGCACGGCTTCTACAGCTTCGGCACGCTGGCGGGCGCGGGTGCGGGGATGGCACTGACGGCATGGGGTATCGCTGCTAACCTGCATATTTTACTGGCCGCGCTGGTCTGTATTACCCCCATTCTGATCGGCATCCGGGCGATCCCTGACGGCACAGGTAAAAACTCCGCAGAAGAACAAAAATCCGCCGAAAAAGGGCTGCCATTCTACCGCGACATCCAGTTAATGCTGATTGGCGTGGTGGTGCTGGCGATGGCCTTTGCCGAAGGCTCTGCAAATGACTGGCTGCCGCTGCTGATGGTGGATGGACACGGGTTTAGCCCCACCTCCGGCTCACTGATCTACGCCGGGTTTACGCTGGGGATGACCGTCGGACGCTTTACCGGCGGCTGGTTTATTGACCGCTACAGCCGAGTGGCGGTGGTGCGTGCCAGCGCCCTGCTGGGCGGCTTAGGCATCGCAATGATCATCTTTGTGGATGTGGACTGGATTGCCGGCGTCTCCGTGATCCTCTGGGGGCTGGGAGCATCGCTTGGTTTCCCGCTCACCATTTCCGCCGCCAGCGATACCGGACCGGATGCGCCGACGCGCGTCAGCGTGGTGGCAACCACAGGCTACCTCGCCTTCCTCGTCGGGCCACCGCTGCTCGGTTTCCTCGGTGAGCACTACGGGTTGCGCAGCGCGATGCTGGTGGTGTTAGGGTTAGTCATTATTGCGGCGCTGGTGGCGCGCGCGGTGGCAAAACCGGAAGCAGAACAAACGTCAATGGAGAAGGGATATGAGCGTTAAACTGATTGCAGTCGACATGGATGGTACCTTTCTGAACGATGCAAAGACTTACAACCGTGCGCGTTTTCTGGCGCAGTACGCGCGCATGAAGGAGCAAGGCATTCGCTTCGTGGTTGCCAGCGGCAACCAGTATTACCAGCTGATCTCATTTTTCCCGGAGATTGCACATGAAATTTCGTTTGTTGCCGAAAATGGCGGCTGGGTGGTTAGCGCAGGGGAAGATGTCTTTAATGGCGAATTGACGAAAGCACACTTCGATACCGTGGCCGCCGTGTTAAACGGTGTGCCAGGCATTGAGATTATCGCCTGCGGAAAAAGCAGCGCCTATACCCTGAAGGCTTATGACGATGTATTCAAAGCGATCGCCGCGAAATACTATCATCGGCTGGAAATGGTGAACAATTTTGACCATCTGAACGATATCTTCTTTAAGTTCGGGCTTAACGTCTCCGATGCTGAAATACCGCGTATTCAGGCATTGCTGCATGAAAAACTGGGCGACATTATGGTGCCTGTCACCACCGGCCACGGCAGCATCGACCTGATTATCCCCGGCGTGCATAAGGCCAACGGCCTGCGGATATTGCAGGAACGCTGGGGGATTGAAAACAGTGAAGTGGTGGCGTTTGGCGACAGCGGTAACGACGTGGAAATGCTGCGTCAGTCCGGCTTTAGCTTTGCGATGGCAAATGCCAGACCGCATATTAAAGCGGTGGCCCGGTTCGAAGCGCCGCACAATAATAACGAAGGTGTTTTAGACGTGATTGAGAAAGTGTTGAACGGAGAAGCGCCGTTTCATTAACATCGTGTGATCTGGTGCCCTCTCCCAAAGGGAGAGGGAAGAAGGATTAAGGTTGCAGGGCGTTTCCGACACGTTTGTCTTTCAGGAACACCACCATCAACCCGACCCACAGCACGCCGTTGGCAAGGTTAAACAGGCTGAACAGCCCGTTGCCGCCAAAAGCATAGGCGTGCTTGCTCACCTCAATACCGACAGTGAAAATAAGCATCTGCAGCATACCCATCGCCGCGGACACCGTGCCTTTACTCATTTCGCTGGCAAAGAGCGTCAGACGCACCAGTCCGGCATTCGCCAGACCAATACCAAAAGCATAAATACTCAGCCCCGCCGTCATCCACAGGTATGCA
Organism: Enterobacter oligotrophicus; assembly: GCF_009176645.1. Classification (NCBI taxonomy): domain Bacteria; kingdom Pseudomonadati; phylum Pseudomonadota; class Gammaproteobacteria; order Enterobacterales; family Enterobacteriaceae; genus Enterobacter; species Enterobacter oligotrophicus. The sequence continues at coordinate 4,017,705 of NZ_AP019007.1, read as the reverse complement.
TGCGATGACGCGACAGTCGCAACCGCCGCCACAATCAGCCCTGCCGCGATCGGCCAGCCACCCATAATGATCAAGGAACGCACGGTCCGACGCGACGTCAGGCGAGCCAGCACCAGGTTACCGATAATCAACGCCCCGAAGATTGGCACCTGCAGCAGGCCATACTCATAGCTGCTGAGCTGTTCACCGCTGATAATAATCACCGGCGACTGGGCGATCCACGCCAGAAGCGGCAAACTGACAAAGCCCGTCGCCAGCGCACCTGCGACAAAACGGACGTTTTTCAGGACCTCTTTATAATCCCGACCCAGCTCTTTCAGCGAGAGCGTTTCCCCCAGTCGGGTGGCGGTTTCCGGCATTGCACGATGCAATCCAAAGAAAGAGATAGCGGCAAGTACCGCAAAGAGAATAAACATCCCTTCCCACGGCGCAACGTGTACCCACGCAGCCCCCACCAGCGGCCCCAGAAGCGGCGCTATCAGCGCCACGTTCGCCATCAGCGCGGTAATTTTAATGCACACCGCCTCTTCGAACGATTCCTGAATCGCGGCATACCCCACGGCACCAATGAAGCACAGGCTGACCCCCTGCAGGAAGCGCAGCAGAGTGAATTGTTCAATATTTTGCGCCAGCAGCGTGGCAAGACAGGTGACGATAAACCACACCACGCCGGTCAGCATTACCGGACGACGGCCAATACGATCCGACAGCGGTCCTAACAACCACTGCAAAAACATGCCGCCAGCCAGATAGGCGGTCATGGAGGTCGGCACCCACTCAATACCGGCGTTGTACTGTTCCACCACGGCCAGCATACCGGGCTGGATCATATCGTTGCCGATGTAGGTAGAGAATTCGTAGAGCACCAGACACAGAGGAAACAGTAACGCCTGACGACCCAGACGGTTACCGGAAGAAGAACGGTTTAACATGCAGTCTCTTTATGATGAAAAAATCGCGATGAGTGTAATGAATTGCCGCTGCCTGAGATAGCACATTATCGAGAAAAAACAGAAATAAAGCACATATCGTTGTTGTTTAAGGTTTCCTTAAGTTGGCCCCCCTATGATAGCGCTATTTCACGTCATTAACCGAAATTATGGCACATATCTTCAGCCCTTCAGAATTGTCTAAGTTACCGACAACTAAGACAAAACAACTTTACCGTTTGCCGACCCGCTTTTATGGTTATCAGCTTTTCGTGCTGATCATCTTCGCGGTGTTGTTTACCTGGCTGTCACGTGACGAAACGCTCGACAGGTGGATCACCGGTTTCTGGTACGACGCCGCCGCACAGCGTTTTCCGCTGCAGCAAAATCCCCTGCTGGATCTGCTGAACCACCGGCTGGCGAAGTACGTTGCGATTGCGATGGCTGCCGTGGCGCTGATTTACGGGGCATGCAAACGCAATGCGCGGCTGGTGACTGCCGCGTTGCTGATGGGACTGGGCACGCTGGTGGTCGGTGCGCTGAAAAGCATTAGCCACCATAGCTGTCCGTGGGACCTGGTGGAGTACGGCGGAAAAGCGGTCTCTTACCCGCTGTTTAGCGCAGTACCGGCAGCGAGCGGGCCAGGACGCTGCTTCCCCGGCGGGCACGCCTCAAGCGGCTTTATGGTGATGGGGCTGTTTTTTGCGTTCTGGCGCGAACGTCCGCGCCTGGCCTGGAGCTTTGTCGTGCTGGGTGCCATAGCAGGGCTGGCAATGGGTTACGGCCAGGTGATGCGCGGGGCACATTTTTTCTCTCACAACCTGTGGGCTGGGTGGTGGGTCTGGTTTTCTCAGGTGGTGGTCTACGGCCTTGTTTCCACCTGGTTTGCTAAAGAGTGATGAGGGTATGTTAGAAAATCTGAACTACGGACTGTTTTATCTGATCAACGCCACGCCAGCCTCGCCGGAATGGATGATTGATATCGCCACCTTTATTGCAAAGGATTTGATCAGCATCGTTCCCGCGCTGGCCGCTATTCTCTGGCTGTGGGGGCCACGCAAACAGGTGAACGCGCAGCGCCAGCTGGTGATCAAAGTGGCGATGGCTCTCGGTGTCAGCGTGCTGACCAGCTATGTTCTGGGGCACGTGTTCCCGCACGATCGTCCCTTCGTCGGGCACGTGGGGTATAACTTCCTGCACCATGCACCGGATGACTCCTTCCCAAGCGATCACGGTACGGTGATTTTCACCTTCGCACTGGCGTTCCTGTTCTGGCATCGCCTGTGGTCCGGAGCGGTGCTGATGGTAATAGCGGCCGCTATCGCCTGGTCCCGCGTTTACCTGGGCGTGCACTGGCCGCTGGATATGGTGGGCGGGTTCCTGGTGGGGCTGATGGGCTGCGTGAGCGCGGCGATCCTGTGGAGCCTGTTTGGTCCGGAGCTTTACCGCGGGCTGTCTCAGCTTTATCGCATTCTGTTTGCTATCCCGATCCGTAAAGGCTGGATACGTGACTAATCCTGGCTCAACAGGTTACACTTGAACCCCCGCCCTGCGGGGGTTCACTTTTCTATCCCGAGGATCTATGGAAACACGACGCGATGACCGCATTGCTCAGCTGCTCCAGGCGCTGAAGCGCAGTGATAAGCTGCATCTCAAAGAAGCCGCCAGCCTGCTCGGCGTCTCGGAGATGACCATTCGTCGTGACCTGAACAGCGACAGCGCGCCCGTCGTGCTGCTGGGCGGGTACATCGTCCTTGAGCCGCGTAGCGCCAGCCATTATCTGATTAGCGATCAGAAAACGCGTCTGGTAGAAGAGAAACGCAAAGCCGCACGGCTCGCGGCCTCGCTGGTACAGCCGCATCAAACGCTGTTTTTTGACTGCGGAACGACCACGCCGTGGATCATCGAAGCCATCGACAGCAGCCTCCCGTTTACCGCCGTGTGCTACTCATTAAATACCTTCCTGGCACTGCAGGAAAAACCGGAGTGCCGGGTGATCCTCTGCGGCGGTGAGTTTCATGCCAGCAACGCGATTTTTAAGCCACTGAACCTGCAGGACACGCTTAACAATTTATGCCCGGATATCGCCTTTTACTCTGCGGCAGGCGTGAATGTGCGTCAGGGAGCGACCTGCTTTAACCTCGAAGAGCTACCGGTGAAACACTGGGCGTTGAACGCAGCGCAGTACCATGTGCTGGTGGTCGATCACAGCAAGTTTGGTAAGGTGCGTCCGGCAAGAATGGGTGAGCTGGCGCAGTTTGACGCCATCGTGAGCGATTGCCGCCCGGATGACGAGCTGGCGGCGTATGCAAAAGCGCAGCAGATTAAGTTGATGTATTGAGAGGGGTGCGGTCTGATGCCCTCACCCCGGCCCTCTCCCTGTGGGAGAGGGAGAAAAACGTAGGCCGGGTAAGCGCAGCGCAACCCGGCAAAAACTTAACTAAACCAGCTGCCAAACCACCCGTGGAATTTCATTAATACGAAATCCCACATCCGGCTGAAGAAGCCGCCCTCTTCCACCGCTTCCATGACCACCAGCGGACGCTGTTCAATCGACTTACCATTAAGCTGGAAATCAATCGTCCCGACGACCTGGCCTTTTTTCAGCGGTGCAGTCAGTTGTGGCTCAGTCAGCGTGAAGCTGGCTTTCAGGTTTTTCAGTTGACCGCGCGGGATGGTCACCGAACCGGCTTCACCCGCCCCCAGATTCACCTCACGCTTGTCACCAAACCAGACGCGCTGGCTGACGAAAGTCGCATCCGGCTTAATCGGCGTTACGGTTTCGAAGAAGCGGAAGCCCCAGGTCAACAGTTTTTCTGATTCGTTAAAACGAATGCGGTCGGTTTTGGTGCCCAGCACCACCGAAATCAGGCGCATATCGCCCTGGGTCGCCGAGGCCACCAGGTTGTAGCCCGCGCCCGCTGTCGTCCCGGTTTTCATGCCGTCAACGTTGACGTTGCTGCTCCACAGCAGACGGTTACGGTTCGGCTGGCGGATCTTATTGAACGTAAACTCTTTCTCTTTGTGAATCGCGTATTCATCCGGCACGTCATGAATCAGCGCTTTACCCAGCAGCGCCATATCACGCGCGGTACTGAACTGACCCGGCGCATCCAGACCGTGGACGGTTTTGAACGTCGTGTTGGTCAGCCCCAGCTTTTGCGCATAGCCGTTCATCAGGCCGATAAAGGAGTCCTGGCTGCCAGCCACGTAATCCGCCAGCGCAATACAGGCGTCGTTGCCGGACTGGATAATGACCCCTTTGTTCAGATCGGAAACCGAAACCTGATCGCCTGGTTTCAGGAACATCACGGAGGAGCCACGCAGCGCCGGGTTGCCGGTCGCCCAGGCATCTCTTCCGACAGTGACCATGTCATCAAGTTTGATTTTGCCCGCTTTTAATGCCTGGCCCACCACGTAGCTGGTCATGATTTTGGTCAGGCTGGCCGGATCGAGCTTTTCATCGGCGTTGCCTTCCGCCAGCACTTTACCGCTGGCGTAATCCATTAAGATCCAGGCGCGTGCATCGACAGGCGGAGCTTCGGGCGCTGCCTGTTCCGCCGCATAAAGTGTTGGTGCAAAAAGGAAAAGCAGCGCAGAACCTGCCGCGAGGCTGCGCAGAGAAGAAGTTTTTTGCGTCATAAATGCCACCCGAGTGTCCTTTCTAAAAATCACGTCACAATCACCGTGTCGCAAGAAGCGATGAGTAATAGCGCACTACAGCGTTCAAAGAAACCTAAACCAGGTAAAGTTTTTAAAGTTTATGCAATAACATTCAGATACGCTTTGATAAGCGCGATTTTTTTGTCCTCTGTTGCGTAATTGTTAGCTTTATCTCACCATGGCGTATCGCAGGCTCTGATTCTGTTTGACTATTGTGGGAGTTAATATGATTACGCTGTGGGGCAGGAACAATTCAACCAACGTTAAAAAAGTGCTCTGGACGCTGGAAGAGCTGGATTTACCGTTTACGCAGGTGATGGCAGGTTTACAGTTTGGCGTCAATCACGAGGCTGAGTATCTGGCCATGAACCCGAATGGCTTAGTGCCGCTGCTGCGCGATGAAGAGACCGGGGCGACGCTCTGGGAATCTAATACGATCGTGCGATACCTCGCCGCCCAGTACGGTCAGAGCCGCCTGTGGGTAGAGAGTCCGGCTCAGCGCGCCCAGGGTGAAAAGTGGATGGACTGGGCAAACCAGACGCTCTCTCCCACTCACCGCGTGATCCTGATGGGGCTTATCAGAACGCCCGAGCCAGAACGCGATTACCCTGCCATCCACGCCGCACAGGACGCCTGCGAAGCGCTTTTTGCGATGATGGACGACGAGCTGGCGAAGCATACATGGTTCTCTGGCGACGCCTTCGGCGTGGGTGATATTGCCGTTGCGCCGTTCGTCTGGAACCTGACCAACATGGGCCTGACGTGGACGCCGCGCCCGCACCTTGAGCGCTGGCTACAACAGCTCAGCGAGCGCCCGGCGTACCGTAAGGTGGTCATGATCCCGGTGAGCTGATTACGCGCCGGACGGGCTGACTTTCAACAGTTGCCCGTCCGACTCATCGGTCAGGACATACAGATAGCCATCCGGCCCGACCCGCACATCGCGGATACGCTGATCTTTATCACCCAGAATACGCCCGTCCTCGGTCACCTTGTTGCCATCCACGCTCAGCACAATAATGTCTTTTTCCTTCAGCGCACCTATAAACAGCTTGTTTTTCCACTGCGGGAAAACATCGCTATTGTAAAACGCCATGCCGCTCACGGCGGGTGACACCTTCCAGACAAACAGCGGTTTTTCTGTTCCTTCCACGTGCTCGCCTTTGGCTTCCGGGATCTTCAGGCCACTATAGTTAATGCCGTGCGTCGCCAGCGGCCAGCCGTAGTTTTTGCCTTTCTCCGGGATGTTGATTTCATCCCCGCCGCGTGGCCCATGCTCGTTGAGCCATAACGTGTCGCTCCACGGGTTCATTGCCATACCCTGCGGGTTACGAATACCCAGGGACCAGATTTCCGGCCGCGCGCCAGAGGTGTTCACAAACGGGTTATCTGGCGGCACTTTCCCGTCTTCGGTCAGGCGCACCACTTTACCCTGCAGCTTATCCAGATCCTGCGCCGTTGGACGCTGGTTATTTTCGCCTAAACCGATAAAGAGATAGCCTTTCCCGTCAAACACCAGCCGGCCGCCAAAATGGTTACCGGTGGAGAGTTTCGGCATCTGACGAAGTACCACCTTGAAACCCTCGATGTGCGACAGATCGTCACTCAACCGACCATACCCCACCGCAGTCCCCGCTTTTCCGTCATTACCCGCCTCGGCGTAGCTCAGCCAGATGCGGCGTGATTTTTCAAAATCCGGTGCCAGCACCACGTCCAGCAATCCCCCCTGTCCGCTCGCCCACACCTTCGGTACACCGACAATCGGATCGGAAAGCCCTTTCCCCGCCTGCCAGTGTTTAAGCTGCCCGTCTTTTAACGTCACCAGCAGCCCCTTATTGTCCGGTAAAAAGGCCAAAGACCAGGGATGATCGAGCCTGGTTTGCAATACCTCAACCTTCACCGCATCCGGGGCAGCAAGCAGCGAAACAGGGAATAATAATGCAGGAATGAAAATCAGCGAGGATCGATGCATAACGCGCTCCTTTGTCGGCATATGGCATAAAGATTAGCCACAACGCCCGGTCGCGTTATCACTTTTACAAAATCTTAATCAGAAGGGGGAGTCGCCTCCCCCAGGCTTAATGCTGTTCAAGCGTCTCCTGCTTGTTCAGACACATGATGCATAGAGAGAGCGTCGTCAGGCAGTTTTCGAGCTTCTCTGCGTTGACAGCAATAAAATTCGGGCAGTCATGGCGTCCGGTCATCAGACATACCCCGGCAATGGAGAGCACCTCAGCGGCGCGGCGCAGAGCAACCAGCTCGCTTTCAGCGCATTCCGCTTTCAGAACAGGTGCTTTTTCACGCATAAAGTTGCCAAGTTCAAAGAGATTATCACGCAGATGTTCGCTTTCGCTGACTGACATATACCCTTTCGCCTTTCTCAACTGCAGATACGCGGCAAGGTCGATTCGGGCGTTGATCAGCTTGTTAAGCAGATCGCGTTTCAGTCTGTCAACGGACATGCTATTTCCTCCTCTGTCAGCCTTGTTGCACATTCAGAATAAGGTTATTTTTTGTACAGTTTAATGCCTGAGATCAATAAAACGTAACTCGTTAACATTCTTTACAATGTTACAACGTCTGGCGAAGTCATCCGCCCCGCAAAGGGTGTATAAATCCCTCGCGGAACGCTGTAAAATCCCGCCCTGACAACTCCATAATTGATGAATTTTTAACCTATGAGCAATGTTACCCACCAGCCGAAAATCGGCTTCGTCTCCCTGGGCTGCCCGAAAAACCTGGTGGATTCTGAACGCATCCTGACCGAACTTCGTACCGAAGGCTATGACGTGGTGCCAAGCTACGACAACGCCGACATGGTGATCGTCAATACCTGTGGCTTTATCGACAGTGCGGTACAGGAGTCTCTGGAAGCCATCGGTGAAGCGCTAACGGAAAACGGCAAAGTAATTGTGACCGGGTGCCTGGGCGCTAAAGTGGATCAGATCCGCGAAGTACACCCGAAGGTACTGGAAATCACCGGCCCGCACAGCTACGAGCAGGTGCTGGAACACGTGCACCACTACGTGCCAAAACCAAAGCACAACCCGTTCCTCAGCCTGGTGCCGGAACAGGGCGTTAAGCTGACGCCGCGCCACTACGCTTACTTAAAAATTTCTGAAGGCTGCAACCATCGCTGCACCTTCTGCATTATCCCGTCTATGCGTGGCGATCTGGTGAGCCGTCCGATCGGCGAAGTGCTGGCGGAAGCCAAACGTCTGGCCGACGCAGGCGTGAAGGAACTGCTGGTGATTTCTCAGGATACCTCCGCCTATGGTGTAGACGTGAAACACCGCTCCGGTTTCCACAACGGCGAGCCGGTAAAAACCAGCATGGTTGGCCTGTGCGAACAGTTGTCTAAGCTGGGCATCTGGACGCGTCTGCACTACGTCTACCCTTACCCGCACGTTGACGACGTGATCCCGCTGATGGCGGAAGGCAAAATCCTGCCGTACCTTGATATTCCGCTGCAACACGCCAGCCCGCGTATTCTGAAACTGATGAAACGCCCTGGCTCCGTTGATCGCCAGCTGGCTCGCATCAAACAGTGGCGCGAAATCTGCCCGGACCTGACTCTGCGCTCCACCTTTATCGTCGGCTTCCCTGGTGAAACCGAAGAAGATTTCCAGATGCTGCTCGACTTCCTGAAAGAAGCTCGCCTGGACCGCGTAGGCTGTTTCAAATACAGCCCGGTAGAAGGCGCAACGGCTAACGAGCTGGCGGATCAGGTGCCGGAAGAGATCAAAGAAGCGCGCTGGAACCGCTTTATGCAGTTGCAGCAGCAGATCTCTGCTGAACGTCTACAGGAGAAAGTGGGCCGCGAAATTCTGGTCATTATCGACGAAGTGGACGAAGAAGGCGCGATTGGCCGCAGCATGGCGGATGCCCCTGAAATCGACGGCGCGGTCTACCTGAACGGTGAAACCAACGTCAAGCCGGGTGACATTATTCGCGTGAAGGTTGAAAACGCGGACGAGTATGATTTGTGGGGTAGCCGGGTTTAATCTTCCTACTCCTTTGTTGTAGGCCGGGTAAGGCGTAGCCGCCACCCGGCACATTCTACCGCACTACCCCTTAATCCTCGGGTCCAGCGCATCGCGCAGCCCGTCTCCCAGCAGATTAAACGCCAGCACGGTCAAGAAAATCGCCAGGCTCGGGAATATCGCTACGTGCGGCGCAATCACCATATCCGCTCTTGCCTCGTTCAGCATCGCGCCCCACTCTGGCGTCGGTGGCTGCGCCCCCAGCCCCAGAAACGACAGGCTGGCCGCCGAGATAATCGACACCCCGATACGCATCGTAAAATAGACCACGATTGACGATACCGTACCCGGCAGAATATGGCTGAACAGGATCGTGGCATCGCTGGCTCCCATGCTGCGCGCCGACTCAATAAACGTCTGCTGCTTGAGCACCAGCGTGTTACCGCGCACCAGGCGGGCGAACGCCGGAATGGAAAAGACCGCCACGGCGATGATCACATTCGCCATGCCGCTCCCCATAATGGCGACGACGGCAATCGCCAGCAGAATACCGGGAAACGCAAACAGCACGTCACACACGCGCATGATAATGCGGTCCCACCAGCCCTCGTAATACCCGGCGACAAGACCGAGTACCGTCCCAATGATTGCGCCAATCAATACCGCAAAGACCCCGGCCGCCAGCGAGATCCGTGCCCCTACCAGCACACGGCTGAAGATATCGCGCCCGAGCGAATCCACGCCAAACCAGTGCAGCATCGACGGTCCGTCGTTCAGACGGTCATAATCAAAGTAGTTTTCAGCATCAAACGGAGCCACCCACGGGGCGATAACTGCCACCACAATCAGCAGCAGAACAAAAAGCCCCGCCGTCATAGCCACCGGCTGGCGACGAAAGCGCCGCCAGAACTCAACCCACGGCGTGCGGATGTGGTCCGGCTTAAGCCCCGGCATAGCGTTTACAATGGCCTGGCGACGCCAGTTCAACAATCGCATCTTACTTATACCTGATGGCCGGGTTAATGGCGGCGTAGAGCACATCCACCACTAAATTGATAAGAATAAACTCCAGCGAGAAAAGCAGAACTTCCGCCTGAATGACCGGGTAATCACGCATTTCGACCGAGTCCACCAGCAGACGCCCCAGCCCCGGCCAGTTAAAGACCTTTTCCACCACGATAGAGCCGCCCAGCAGGAAGCCGAACTGCAGCCCCATCATTGTTACCACCGGGATCATCGCATTGCGAAAACCGTGCTTGAGAACCACCCATTTTTCACTCACCCCTTTCGCCCGCGCGGTGCGGATATAATCTTCGCTCAGCACGTCAACAAACGAGGCGCGGGTAAAGCGGGCCATCACCGCCGCCACGGCCGCGCCCAGAGTTACTGAAGGCAGAATGTAGTGCTTCCAGGTATCGGCCCCGACGGTCGGAAGCCAGCCTAACTCCACCGAGAAAATCTGCATCAGCAACATCCCAAGCGCAAACGCCGGGAAGGAGATACCGGTCACGGCCAGCGCCATGCCGAGCTTATCCGGCCAGCGGTTGCGCCAGATTGCCGCCACAATTCCGGCAGCAAGGCCAAACAACACCGCCCAGGCCATGCTGGTAATGGTTAACCAGAATGTTGGCATAAAGCGGCTGGCAATCTCTTCCGAAACCGGACGACGGGAGACCATCGACGTCCCAAAATCGCCCTGCAACACGTTGCAGATATAGTGCAAAAACTGCTTATACAAAGGCTGGTCGAGGCCCAGTTGTTTGCGCACCAGTTCAATGACTGTCGCGTCCGCATCGGAACCGGCAACCAGCCGCGCCGGATCGCCGGGCAGCATATGGACAAATAAAAACACCAGCACCGCCACAATCAGCAGCGTCGGGATAAGCCCCAGCAGGCGTTTACAAACATAATTCAGCATGAGTTTTATTTTAAATCCGCGTCATCGAAGCTGAAGCCCGTGTCCGGCATGATATAGAACCCGGTCAGCGCTTTGTTATGCGCCGACACCAGCTTCTCCACCACCAGCGGCACCCACGGCGACTCTTTCCAGATGATATCCTGCGCCTCTTTATACAGGCGCGCTTTCTCTTCAGGCTTCGTCGTTTTCAGCGCATCGGCCAGTGCTTTATCCACCTGCGGGTTGCTGTAGAAGGCGGTGTTGAACAGCGTTGGCGGCCAGTTCTGGGACGCAAACAGCGGCGACAGCGCCCAGTCCGCTTCACCGGTTGATGCCGTCCAGCCGGTATAGAACATCCGCACGCCGCTCTCTTTCTGCCCTTTGCCTTCAACTTCGGCGGCACGCTGTCCGGCATCCATGGCCGTCACCTGCGCTTTAATCCCTACCTGCGCCAGCTGCTGCTGGGTGAACTGCAGCACCTTCTGGGCGGTGCTGTGATTATGCGACGACCAGAGCGTGGTGCTAAATCCGTTCGGGAAACCCGCCTCTTTCAGCAGTTCACGCGCTTTGGCCGGATCGTAAGGCCACGGCTGATAACGCTGAGAGTATTGAATCGCTGGCGGCAGAACCCCGGTCGCCGGCGTTGCGTAGCCCGCAAAAGCTACCTTCACCAGTGCCTGACGGTTGATCGCATAGTTGATGGCTTCACGCACTTTAGGGTTATCAAACGGTTTTTGCGTGACGTTCATACTGATATAGCGCTGCATGATGGACGGGCTGGCGACCAGCTCCAGCTTGCTGTTTTTCGACAGCAGCGCCGCCTGCTCATAAGGGATCGGGAAGGCAAACTGCGCTTCGCCGGTTTGCAACATCGCCGCACGGGTGTTGTTATCAACGACCGGACGCCAGGTGATGGTGTCCAGCTTCGGCAGGCCCTTCTGCCAGTAACCGGCGAATTTCTTCACCTTCACAAAATCAGTCTGGTTCCAGGTGAGCAGCTCATACGGGCCGGTCCCGACCGGATGGAAGCCGATCTCTTTGCCGTATTTTTTCAGCGCGGCCGGGGAGATCATCGCCGTGGCCGGGTGCGCGAGAATATTAATAAACGCCGAGAACGGCTCTTTCAGAGTGATCTTCACGGTCGCCGGGTCTACGGCTTCAGTGCTGGCGATATTTTTATAGAGATTATAACGCTTGAGGCTGTTTTCCGGGTTGCTGGCACGGTCAAGGTTCGCCTTCACCGCTTCCGCGTTAAAGTCGGTGCCGTCCTGGAACTTCACGCCGGTTCGAAGTTTGATGGTATAGACCAGCCCGTCGTCCGAAACGGTATAGCTTTCCGCCAGCACGTTTTTCAGCTTCATCTCTTTATCCAGGCCAAAAAGCCCCTGGTAGAACGATTTTGCTACCGCCTGCGACAACGTGTCGTTCGCGTCATACGGGTCCAGCGTGGTGAAATTAGACCCAACCGCCACAACCACATCTTTGGCAGCGAACGCGGGGGCTGCGGCCAGGGCTGCCGTCACGCTCGCGGCTAACAGCCATGTACGAGCAACAAATTTAACCATTGTGTTCTCCTGCCTGTTGTAAGTTATAACCGCGAGAATGCATTGTCCTGGCGCGGTGGTGCGACAAAATGACCAGGGCCGACCTCACGCAGCGTCACACGCTCCATGCTTTCGCCCCGCTTACGAATATTGCTCGGCATTTCATCCTGCAACAATACGCGCTGGGCGTGACGATGCGCCGGATCGGCGACCGGTACGGCGGCCATCAGCTTACGGGTGTACGGGTGCTGCGGGTTTTCAAACACCGCCCGCCGGGGGCCAATTTCTACAATCTGCCCCATGTACATCACCGCCACGCGATGGCTAATGCGTTCCACAACCGCCATATCGTGCGAGATAAACAGAAATGCGATCCCCATATCTCGCTGTAAATCGAGCAATAAATTAATGATCTGCGCCCGGATAGAGACATCCAGCGCCGAAACGGACTCATCCGCTATCACCACTTTCGGGTTCAGCGCCAGCGCGCGCGCAATGCAAATACGCTGCCGTTGTCCGCCAGAAAACTCGTGCGGATAGCGCCAGGCGTGTTCCGGCTTCAGCCCCACGCGCTCCAGCAGCCAGGCAACACGACACTGTGCCGCCTCGCCGTCGAGCAGGTTGTGCACCCGCAGCGGCTCCATGATCGAGTACCCCACCGTGTGGCGCGGATCGAGGGACGCATACGGGTCCTGGAAAATAAACTGAATATCCCGGCGCACCGCCTGCAGCTTGCTCTCCGGCAGGGTATCAATACGCTCACCGTTAAAGGTGATGCTCCCCTCCTGAGACTCCACCAGCCTGAGTAACGCCCGTCCGGTGGTGGATTTTCCACAGCCTGACTCCCCCACCAGCGCCAGCGTTTCGCCTGGCCATAAATCAAAACTGACGTTTTCCACCGCATGCACTTCGCGCTTCACACGATTCAAAATCCCACTGCGCAGGGGAAAACGGGTGACCAGATCGCGCACTTCCAGAATCGGCTTGCCCGGCACCACGGTATCCTGTTCGGTTTCAGCTTCCTGCGCAGTCAGCGGAAAACGTCGCGGTAAATCACTGCCGTTCATCGCGCCAAGACGCGGAACCGCCGCCAGCAGCGCTTTGGTGTAGGGGTGAACCGGGGCATGGAAAATTTGCTCAACGCTGCCCGTCTCCACGGCGTTCCCCTGGTGCATCACCAGTACGCGATCGGCGATATCCGCCACCACGCCCATATCATGGGTGATAAAGATCACCCCCATCTCCATCTCCTGCTGCAGCACTTTGATCAGCTGCAGGATCTGCGCCTGAATCGTCACGTCCAGCGCCGTGGTTGGTTCATCGGCGATCAGCACTGCCGGACGGCACGAAAGCGCCATCGCAATCATCACGCGCTGACGCATGCCGCCGGAAAGCTGGTGCGGATAGCGCGCTAAAATCGACTGCGCCTCCGGAATACGCACCAGCTCCAGCATTCGTCTGGCTTCGTTGAGCGCCTCATCGCCGCTCAGCCCCTGGTGCAGGCGGATCGACTCCGCGATCTGCTCACCCACCGGAAAGACCGGGTTCAGCGACGTCATCGGTTCCTGAAAGATCATCGCGATATCTGCCCCGCGCACGCTCTGCATCTGCGAGGCGCTCATTTCGCCGATATCAATCACCTGACGGTTACGGCGGCGCAGCAGTATTTTGCCGCACGTCACCTGTCCACCGGTCTGTTCGAGCAGGCGCATCAGCGACAGCGCAGTGACTGATTTACCCGATCCAGACTCACCGACAATCGCCAGCGTTTCGCCGCGATTGAGCGAAAACGATAAATTCTGTACTGCGGGAACGAACTGCCGCTCTTCCTGAAACGCAATATTCAGTTGATGGACCGCCAGCACTTCCCGGCTGTCCAGCTCTTCACTGTGCGGCACATTTTGCCCCTTATTCACGATAGATCCCCGTACTGGGCTCATCACCGGCATAACCCCACGCGCGGTACATGCCTTCACTGTTGAACGGCAAGGCCACGTTGCCCTCGCGGTCGACGGCAATTAGCCCGCCGACGCCGCCCAGCGCGGGTAATTTTTCCATCACCACGCGTTCACAGGCCTCGGCCAGACTGAGCCCGCCGTAATCCATCAGTGCGGTAATGTCATACGCGGCCAGCGCGCGGATAAACACTTCCCCCGAACCGGTACACGACACCGCAGCGGTGGCGTTATTGGCATAACATCCGGCCCCCGGTAGCGGGCTGTCTCCAACGCGCCCCGGCAATTTGTTGGTCATACCGCCCGTCGAGGTCGCAGCAGCAAGGTTACCCGCTTTATCGAGCGCCACCGCCCCTACCGTGCCCATTTTGCTGCGCTCATCCAGCGGCGCGGCGTGATCAAGCTGCGCAACGCCCGCCGAACGCGCTTCCAGCAGTTGCTGGTAACGCTCCGGCGTCGAAAACGTATCGGGTGAAACGGATTCCATGCCATGCTGACAGGCAAATGCTTCTGCGCCCGCCCCCGTCAGCAGTACGTGCGGGCTCTGCTCCATCACCAGACGCGCCGCCAGCACAGGATTACGCAGATGGCTTACGCCTGCGACGGCTCCCGCGTTAAGGGTAATACCGTCCATCACGCAGGCATCCATCTCGTGCGTTTCATCGCGGGTAAAAACCGAGCCGATCCCCGCATTAAATAACGGACACTCTTCCAGCAGGCGTACCGCCTCGGTGACCACGTCCAGCGCGCTTTCGCCCGCCTCCAGCATCCGCTGGCCTGTTTCCACAATGGCATACAGCGCGTCAATGTAGCGCTTCTCCTGCTCAGGGCTGAGCTGCGCACGGGTGATTGCCCCGGCACCACCATGAATTGCGATTACCGCATTAACCATTTCGCATCACCCGTCAGCCAGACTTACGGCTTTTTCTATAAATATCATTATCGTCGATGAAACTTCAGATGATTTTTGAATATAGAAAGACGCAACTGTGATGTAAAGCGTACGCCTATCGGGTCATACAGTTAGCCGCACTTTTCTGCCATAATGGACGCTTTCGTTGTTACTCCGCAGGAGCCCCCATGGATTTTACCGCCGGACTGATGCCGCTTGAGACGGCACTCACGCAGATGCTCGACCGCATTTCCCCGCTGCAGGACCACGAGACGCTGCCGTTAGCGCGTTGTTTTGGTCGCATCGCCGCACGCGATATCGTCTCCCCGCTTAATGTGCCAGGGTTCGATAACTCGGCGATGGACGGTTATGCAGTGCGCCTGGCGGATATCCAGACGGGCCAGGCGCTACCTGTGGCGGGTAAAGCGTTTGCCGGACAGCCGTTTCACGGCGAATGGCCGGCAGGCACCTGCGTGCGCATCATGACCGGCGCGCCGGTTCCGGCAGGCTGCGATGCCGTGGTGATGCAGGAAGAGACCGAACAGACTGACAACGGCGTGCGTTTTACCGCCAGCGTCAACGCGGGCCAGAACATCCGCCGCGCGGGCGAAGACATTACTCTCGGCGCAACGGTGTTTGCCGCCGGACAGAAGCTGACGGTGGCCGAGCTGCCGGTGCTGGCGTCGCTTGGTATCGCTGAAATCGACGTCATCCGCAAGGTGCGCGTGGCGGTCTTTTCCACCGGTGACGAACTGCAACTGCCGGGCCAGCCGCTACAGGACGGCCAGATTTACGACACCAATCGTCTGGCGGTTCACCTGATGCTCGAACAACTGGGCTGCGAAGTGATTAACCTGGGCATTATTCCTGATGACCCGGAAAAACTGCGCGCGGCCTTTATTGAAGCGGATAAATTCGCCGACGTGGTGATCAGCTCCGGCGGCGTCTCCGTGGGGGAAGCGGATTACACCAAAACGATGCTTGAGGAGCTGGGCGAAATTGCTTTCTGGAAGCTCGCCATCAAACCGGGCAAACCGTTCGCCTTTGGCAAGCTGGCGCAAAGCTGGTTCTGCGGCCTGCCGGGTAACCCGGTCTCGGCAGCACTCACCTTCTACCAGCTGGTGCTGCCGCTGCTGGCGAAACTTTCAGGCAACAACGCCAGCCCGCTGCCGGAACGCCAGCGCGTGCGCGCCGCAACGCGCCTGAAAAAATCGCCGGGCCGTCTCGATTTCCAGCGCGGTATTCTGGCGCGCAACGCCGATGGCGAGCTGGAAGTGCGCACCACGGGCCACCAGGGTTCGCACATTTTCAGCTCCTTCAGCCAGGGCAACTGTTTTATCGTGCTGGAGCGCGAGCGCGGCAACGTAGAAGCCGGTGAATGGGTTGAGGTGGAGCGCTTTAACCACCTGTTTGGAGGCTGATATGACGGTGGAACTGAGCGACCAGGAGATGCTGCGCTATAACCGCCAGATTGTGTTGCGCGGTTTTGATTTCGAAGGACAGGAAGCACTCAAGGCGGCCAGCGTGCTGGTGGTCGGGCTTGGCGGTCTGGGCTGCGCTGCCGCGCAATATCTTGCCGCGGCGGGCGTGGGCAGGATGACGCTGCTGGATTTTGATACCGTATCGGTGTCCAACCTGCAGCGCCAGACGCTGCACAGCGACGCGACCCTCGGCCAGCCGAAAGTGGGATCTGCGCGCGAGACGTTAACGCGCATCAACCCCAACGTTCAGTTCACCCTGATTAACGCCCTGCTGGATGACGAGGCGCTGTTTGCACAGATTGCGCAGCACGATCTGGTGCTGGACTGTACCGATAACGTCACCATTCGCAACCAGCTGAACGCCGGCTGTTTTGCTCATAAAACGCCGCTGGTTTCCGGCGCGGCGATCCGCATGGAGGGGCAAATCAGCGTCTTTACTTACGCCGAGGGCGAGCCGTGCTATCGCTGCCTGAGCCGTCTGTTTGGCGAGAACGCCCTGACCTGCGTGGAAGCGGGCGTCATGGCACCGTTAGTCGGCGTGATTGGCTCGTTACAGGCGATGGAAGCGATCAAGGTACTGGCGCATTACGGCACGCCAGCGGCGGGGAAAATCGTGATGTATGACGCGATGACCTGCCAGTTCCGCGAGATGAAGCTGATGCGCAATCCGGGATGTGAGGTTTGTAGTCAGTAAAAAAGTCGGGTGGCGGCTTCGCCTTACCCGATCTACAACGGCTCGAACGTAGGCCGGGTAAGCGTTAGCGCCACCCGGCTACAGCATCAGACAGACGTCCGCCCAAACGCCCCCTGCCAGTCCTGCTCAAACTTCACAATTGCCGCATCCACCGCCGGAGAGGTAATAAACTGCTGCGCCACGTCCAGCGGCAGCGTGATAGATTCACAGCCCGCCAGCAGGCAATCCAGCGCCTGACGCGGCGTTTTAAAGCTCGCGGCCAGCACTTTTGACTGTGGCGCATGCAGCGTCAACAGCTGTTGCAGCTCCACTACCGTTTGTATCCCGTCCCCGCCCTGTGCATCTACGCGGTTAACATAAGGCGCGACATACTCAGCCCCTGCCAGCGCGGACAACATCCCCTGCGCCGCGCCGTACACCGCGGTGCCAAGCGTTGGAATGCCTTCCGCTTTCAGCATCTTGATCGCCGCCAGCCCTTCCGCCGTCACCGGTACTTTCACGACCAGGTCGTTAATTATCGCACGCAGCTTACGCGCATCCTCCACCATCCCTTCGGCGGTGGTTGCCATAACCTGCGCAAACAGACGGCCTTTCCCGCCCAGCGCATCGTGCAGTTCTGGCAGCAGGACGTCGAGCGGCGTTTTACCTGCCGCCACGATGCTTGGGTTAGTGGTTACGCCCGCCAGCGGGAAAATACGCGCCAGCTTTTTTACTGCCGCAACGTCGGATGTATCGAGATAAAGTTCCATGATGTCGCCCTCAAAATTAGCCTGTACTTACCCTATCACGGCAAAACCTGCTCAGGAGTTGACCTGCATCAAGATAACTTTCATTCGAAAGTAATTTAATCTTCATATGCAACCTGAGGGCGAAAAAATGATCTTCAATATTCAGCGTTATTCCACCCACGATGGCCCCGGTATTCGTACCGTGGTGTTCCTGAAAGGCTGCTCGCTGGGCTGTCGCTGGTGTCAGAACCCGGAGAGCCGCTCCCGCACGCGGGATGTGCTGTTCGACGCACGTCTTTGCCTGGAAGGTTGCGATCTGTGCCAGCACGCGGCACCGGACATTATCGAGCGTGCGC
Organism: Enterobacter oligotrophicus; assembly: GCF_009176645.1. NCBI lineage: Bacteria > Pseudomonadati > Pseudomonadota > Gammaproteobacteria > Enterobacterales > Enterobacteriaceae > Enterobacter > Enterobacter oligotrophicus. Next base: position 3,999,583 of record NZ_AP019007.1, on the reverse strand, counting down.
TGAACGGGCTGGTCATCCACCGCGAAAAACTGAGCGAAGAGACGCTCGACGCCCTGGCAAACTGCTGCCCGACGCAGGCGCTCACCGTATGTGGTGAAGAACAACAGCTCGCCGATATTATGGCAACGGTTTTACGCGATAAACCTTTTTATGACCGCAGTGGCGGCGGCATTACGCTTTCCGGCGGTGAACCCTTTATGAACCCGGCGCTGGCACACGATCTGTTTAAGGCCAGCCATGAGCAAGGCATTCATACCGCCGTTGAAACCTGTCTTCACGTACCGTGGCACTATATCGAACCCTCATTACCGTACATCGATCTGTTCCTGGCCGATTTGAAGCACGTCGATGGCGAGGTGTTTAAACAGTGGACGGACGGTTCGGCAAAACGTGTGCTGGATAACCTTAAACGCCTGGCGGCTGCCGGAAAACAGATCACCATCCGTGTGCCGCTGATTCAGGGCTTTAACGCCGATGAAGCGTCCATTACCGCCATTACCAATTTCGCTGCCGATGAACTCAACGTTCACGATATTCATTTTCTGCCGTATCACACGCTGGGCATGAACAAGTACACCCTGCTCGGCCAACCTTACTCTGCCCCTGACAAACCGCTGGATAACCCTGCGCTACTGGACTTCGCGCAGCAATATGCCTGCCAGAAAGGGTTAACCGCGACCTTACGAGGATAAACTTATGACGACCCTGAATCTCAACACCCTCAGCGAGCGCATTAAAGCGCACAAAATGGCTCTGGTGCACATTGTTAAGCCGCCGGTCTGTACTGAACGCGCGCAGCACTACACCGAAATGTACCAGCAGCACATGGACAAACCGATCCCGGTACGCCGCGCGCTGGCGCTGGCGCATCACCTGGCTGAGCGTACCATCTGGATCAAACACGATGAGCTGATCATCGGTAACCAGGCAAGCGAAGTGCGCGCCGCACCGATCTTCCCGGAATACACCGTCTCGTGGATTGAGAAAGAGATCGACGATCTGGCGGACCGTCCGGGTGCAGGCTTTGCGGTAAGCGAAGAGAACAAACGCGTTCTGCACGATATTTGCCCATGGTGGCGCGGCCAGACGGTACAGGACCGCTGCTACGGGATGTTCACCGACGAGCAAAAAGGTCTGCTGGAAACCGGCATTATCAAAGCCGAAGGCAACATGACCTCCGGCGATGCGCACCTGGCGGTAAACTTCCCGCTGGTACTGGAGAAAGGCCTCGACGGCCTGCGTGACAAAGTGGCTGAACGTCGCTCACGCATCAACCTGACCGTACTGGAAGACTTGCACGGTGACCAGTTCCTGAAGGCGATTGATATTGTGCTGGAAGCCGTCAGCCTGCACATTGAACGCTTCGCTGCACTGGCCCGCGAAATGGCGTCTGCGGAGACCCGCGCAAGCCGCCGCGACGAGCTGCTGGCGATGGCGGAAAACTGCGACGTGATTGCCCACGAACCGCCAAAAACCTTCTGGCAGGCGCTGCAGCTGTGCTACTTCATCCAGCTCATTCTGCAGATTGAGTCCAACGGCCACTCCGTCTCCTTCGCGCGTATGGACCAGTATCTCTATCCATTCTACCGCCGCGACGTGGAGCTGAACCAGAGCCTCGATCGCGAGCACGCCATCGAGCTGCTGCACAGTTGCTGGCTGAAGCTGCTGGAGGTGAACAAGATCCGCTCCGGCTCACACTCCAAAGCCTCTGCGGGCAGCCCGCTGTATCAGAACGTTACCATCGGCGGTCAGAAGCTGGTCAATGGTGAACCAATGGATGCGGTCAACCCGCTCTCCTACGCGATTCTGGAATCCTGCGGTCGCCTGCGCTCCACCCAGCCGAACCTGAGCGTGCGTTACCATGCGGGCATGAGCAACGACTTCCTCGACGCCTGCGTGCAGGTGATCCGCTGCGGCTTCGGGATGCCGGCGTTTAACAACGACGAAATCGTCATTCCGGAATTTATCAAGCTCGGCGTGGAACGGGATGATGCCTATGACTATGCGGCGATTGGCTGCATCGAAACCGCCGTCGGCGGCAAGTGGGGCTATCGCTGCACCGGCATGAGCTTCATTAACTTCGCCCGCGTGATGCTCGCCGCGCTGGAAGGCGGTCGCGACGCCACCAGCGGTAAAGTGTTCCTGCCGCAGGAGAAAGCGCTCTCTGCCGGTAACTTCGACAATTTCGAAGAGGTGATGGCGGCGTGGGATAGCCAGATCCGCTACTACACCCGCAAATCTATCGAGATTGAGTACGTAGTGGACACCATGCTGGAAGAGAATGTGCACGATATTCTCTGCTCGGCGCTGGTGGACGACTGCATCGAACGCGCGAAAAGCATCAAGCAAGGTGGCGCGAAGTACGACTGGGTCTCCGGCCTGCAGGTGGGTATCGCCAACCTCGGTAACAGCCTGGCGGCGGTGAAAAAGCTGGTCTTCGAGCAGGGGACGATTGGTCAGCAGCAGCTGGCCGCCGCGCTGGCGGATGACTTCGACGGGCTGACCCACGAGCAGTTGCGTCAGCGACTCATCAACGGCGCACCGAAGTACGGCAACGACGATGACAGCGTGGATATGCTGCTGACCCGCGCTTATGAAACGTATATCGAGGAGCTGAAACAGTACCATAACCCGCGTTATGGCCGTGGCCCGATTGGCGGTAACTACTACGCCGGAACATCATCCATCTCTGCAAACGTACCGTTTGGCGCGGCGACAATGGCCACGCCGGATGGACGTAAAGCGCATACGCCACTGGCTGAAGGCGCAAGCCCGGCCTCCGGTACGGACCACCTCGGCCCGACGGCGGTGATTGGTTCCGTGGGTAAACTGCCAACCGAAGCGATCCTCGGTGGCGTGCTATTAAACCAGAAGCTGAACCCGTCGACGCTGGAAAACGACAGCGACCGTCAGAAGCTGATGGTGCTGCTGCGTACCTTCTTCGAGGTGCATAAAGGCTGGCATATTCAGTACAACATCGTCTCGCGCGAAACGCTGCTGGAAGCGAAAAAACATCCTGACCAGTATCGTGACCTGGTGGTGCGCGTGGCAGGTTACTCGGCGTTCTTTACCGCCCTGTCGCCGGATGCGCAGGACGATATTATTGCCCGTACTGAGCATACGCTCTAACGGTGTATCCCCTCTCCCTGTGGGAGAGGGTTAGGGTGAGGGAGAAAGGCATACGCTGATGCCCTCACCCCGGCCCTCTCCCACAGGGAGAGGGAGAAAACACTAAAAACGGCAACCTGGTTGCCGTTTTGCCTTTACTTTCGAATGAAATTAAATTTGTGCTCCCCGTCACCTTGTTATTAGAATGTTTCAAAACGCAGTGACCCAGGAGCACAGTATGACCGTTAAAGTTATCGTCACCGATATGGACGGAACTTTTCTTGATGATGCCAAGCAGTACGATCGAGACCGCTTTCAGGCACAGTTTGAACAGCTTAAAGCCCGCAACATTGAATTCGTTGTCGCCAGTGGCAACCAGTATTACCAACTCATCTCCTTTTTCCCGGAGCTGAAAGAGCAGATCTCCTTCGTGGCGGAAAACGGCGCGCTGGTCTTCGATCACGGTGAACAGATTTTCCACGGCGAGCTGACGCGTCATGAGTCGCAAATCGTCATTGGCGAGCTGCTGAAGGACAAAGGCCTTAATTTCGTGGCCTGCGGGCTGGAGAGCGCCTACGTCAGCGACCAGGCCCCGGAGCAGTTCGTGGCGTTGATGTCGAAGCACTATCACCGCTTAAAGCGCATCAGTGATTACCGGGAAATTGACGACGTGCTGTTCAAGTTCTCCCTGAACCTGCCGGACAGCGATATCCCGAATCTTATCGACAAACTGCACGTCTCGCTGGACGGCATCATGAAGCCCGTCACCAGCGGCTTCGGCTTTGTCGATTTGATCATCCCCGGCCTGCACAAAGCTAACGGTATCAGCAGGCTGCTGAAACGGTGGAAAATCTCCCCGCAGGAGTGCGTCGGCATTGGCGACAGCGGCAACGACGCCGAGATGCTGAAGCTGGTGAAATACTCCTTCGCGATGGGCAACGCGGCAGAGAGCATTAAAGAGATTAGCCGCTACAGCACCGACGACAACAATCATCAGGGCGCGCTGAACGTCATTCAGGCCGTGCTCGACGCGCACTCCCCGTTCGACGCGTAATCCCCTTCCTGCCGGAGTACCGCTCCGGCATTTTACTCTTTCTTCATCCTGTGGCGCACTTCAAGGTTTTAAACTTGCATTAACTTATTTTTAACTTAAAGTATCACTTGTAGATACTTTTACTTTCGAATGAAAGATGCGAGGCAGTTATGACCTTTACCAGTGAAACCTTGCCAGCGGACCACAAAGCGGCAATCCGTCAGTTGAAACAGGAACTACGCGCGCAGATTGGTGACGTGCAGGCGGTATTCAATAAGCTCAGCGATAACATCGCCACCCGCGTGGCGGAAATCAACGCCCTGAAAAATAAGGGTGAATCAGTCTGGCCGGTGATTCCCTTTGCGGATGTGAAAAACGGCACGATCACAGACGCACAGCGCGAAGCGGTAAAACGTCGTGGCTGCGCAGTGATTAAAGGGCACTTCCCGCGGGAGCAGGCGCTGGCGTGGGATCAGTCGATGCTCGACTACCTCGATCTCAACCAGTTTGACGAGGTGTACAAAGGACCGGGCGATAACTTCTTCGGCACCTTAACCTCCTCCCGCCCGGAGATTTACCCCATCTACTGGTCGCAGGCACAAATGCAGGCGCGCCAGAGCGAAGAGATGGCGCAGGTGCAGTCGTTCCTGAACCGTTTATGGACATTCGAGAGCAACGGAAAACAGTGGTTCGACCCGGACGTGAGCGTGATTTACCCGGATCGCATCCGCCGCCGCCCGCCGGGAACCACCTCGAAAGGACTCGGCGCGCATACCGATTCCGGCGCGCTGGAGCGCTGGCTGCTGCCCGCTTATCAGCAGGTATTTGCCCGCGTGTTTGACGGCAACGTAGAGAAGTACGATCCGTGGAACGCCGCGCACCGTACCGAAGTGGAAGAGTATACCGTGGATAACACCACCAAATGCTCCGTGTTCCGTACCTTCCAGGGCTGGACGGCGCTGTCGGACATGATCCCCGGCCAGGGTCTGCTGCACGTGGTGCCGATCCCGGAAGCGATGGCGTACATTCTGCTGCGCCCGCTGCTGGACGACGTGCCGGAAGACGAGCTGTGCGGCGTGGCACCGGGGCGCGTGCTGCCGATTTCCGAAAAATGGCATCCGCTGTTAATTGAAGCGTTAACCAGCATTCCGGCGCTGGAGGCAGGCGATTCGGTGTGGTGGCACTGCGATGTGATCCACTCCGTTGCGCCGGTCGAAAATCAGCAGGGCTGGGGCAACGTGATGTACATCCCTGCCGCGCCAATGTGCGAGAAAAACCTCGCCTACGCGAAAAAGGTCAAGGAAGCGCTGGAAACCGGTGCGTCACCGGGAGATTTCCCGCGTGAAGACTACGAAAAAAGCTGGCAGGACCGCTTTACCGTGAACGACCTGAACATCCACGGCAAGCGCGCGCTGGGCATGGTTTAACTGTCGTATAACCCTTCCCGCTCCACGGCGGTGCGTCGTTTCCCCTGACGTATCCGCCGGACTGATTCCCGTATACTCAGCGTACCATTAAGCAGCAGGGTCCCTACCGGTGCATCCGGGCGCATCAGTCGCTGCTGGAGCATATGCACGGCTTCGGTGCCCAGTTCATCACGCGGAACGTGCACCGCCGTTAACGGTACATCCTGGATCGCCGCGAGATTAAAGCCGTCAATGCTCATCACCGACACGTCCTGCGGCACACGCAGGCCATGCTTTTGCAGGGCGCTAATCGCCCCTGCCGCCATAAAATCGCCCCCGACCAAAAATGCCGTAGGCAAATCCTTCCCCTGACGCTGTTTAAGCCATTCGCTGACCGCTTGCTCTGTCTCTTTCGCACTGAAACTTGGCACCACCAGCAGATCGCGTTTGTCGTTGAACTTCAGATTGTGGGATTGCCATGCATCGCGAACACCCGACAGGCGCAGGTCCATCGTGTAACGCCGCAGGCAAAGCACATTCATCACCTCGCGGTGCCCCATTTCGAACAGGTATTCCGCCGCCCGTTCACCAATGGCGCGGTGATCCGGTGCCACCGCAGGCAGGCGCATATGTCGGTCACGGCAGTTAATCAGCATGCAGGGTTTACCCACATCCACCGCCAGATCGTGGATATGCGGATCGTCGATACCCAGCAAAATTGCGGCCTGAGTGTCTGACTCGTTCATTCGCGCGAGGAACAGTTGCGCGTCGCTGTCGTTCTCTTCCAGCACACAGTAGCGTAATCGCACCTCATGCGACGCCAGCCCTTTGCTCACGCTCTGGATCACACGGTAGTAAAAGATGTCGGACCGCTCATCAAACGCCCGCTGCGGCGCAAATACCATCAGGCCATTGAGCAGCAGGCGTCCCGCAGCCAGACCGTCCATCACGCCCAGCGACCGCGCGCACTCCAGCACTTTAACGCGCGCTTTTTCGCTGGTATTAGCCTTCCCCGCCAGTACGCGAGAAACGGTACTGATAGACAACTGCGTGCGGCTGGCGATTTCGGCGATTTTTAGCCTTTTGTCCATTTTGTGATCTGGCTCCATTTGCGAAATGAAAAAATTTTCATGACGTGATCATCAGGAAATAACTGACATGAAAGCCATCATGCCAAATGGCGGCCGTTCATTATGAGAAACTTTGCACAAAATCCACTATTGCCCGCTCATTTTCTCCCTTAAGGTGAACTTGTCACACAACTTCCATACTAGTTGTATATCAACTTGGTCCATTAAAATAGATAACTATCAATGTATTAAAAATCTGTGTGACATCTGAATCCATCCCCTACCGTCCGTCTTGTGGAGAGTAAAATGAGTCAGGACATCAATAATACCGTTGCGGCAAGCAAGCCTCGCCGCGTCATCAAAAATCTGCGCTGGTATGTGCTAGTGCTGTTTTTACTTGGCGTAACTGTTAACTACATCACCCGAAACTCACTGGGTATTCTTGCGCCGGAGCTGAAAGAGAGCCTCGGGATCACCACCGAGCAATACTCCTGGATCGTTGGCGCATTTCAGATTGCCTATACCATTTTCCAGCCTCTGTGCGGATGGCTGATCGACGTCATTGGCCTGAAGATTGGCTTCATGGTTTGCGCCGGGATCTGGGCGCTGATGTGTATCTTCCACGCGGGGGCCGGAAGCTGGCTGCACCTGGCGATCCTGCGCTTCTTTATGGGTGCCTCGGAAGCTGCCGCCACCCCGGCAAACGCCAAAACCATTGGTGAATGGTTCCCGAAATCGGAGCGTCCTGTTGCCGCAGGTTGGGCGGGCGTAGGCTTCTCCATCGGTGCAATGCTGGCCCCGCCTATCATCTACTTTGCTCACGCCTCGTTTGGCTGGCAGGGTGCGTTTATGTTTACCGGCGTGCTGGCGCTGGTGTGGGTGGTCCTGTGGTGGGCGTTCTATCACAACCCGGAACAGCACCCGAACCTGAGCAAAGACGAACTGGCGTTTATCAAGCAGGACAACGAACCTGCCCCGGTCAAACTGCCCTTCCTCACCGCGCTGAAAACCGTCTCGAAGAACAAACGCTTTTACGGTATCGCCATCCCGGCCTTTATGGCGGAACCGGCCTGGGCGGTGCTGAGCTTCTGGGTGCCACTGTACCTTGCCAAAGAGCACGGCATGGACCTGAAACAGATTGCGATGTTTGCCTGGCTGCCCTTCCTCGCTGCTGACCTCGGCAGCGTGGCGAGCGGCTACCTCACCCGTCTGTATACCCGCTGGTTCGGCTGTACCCGCGTCAATTCCGTGGTGGCAAGCTCCGTGACCGGTGCGTTTCTGATGATCTCACTGGCCGTGGTAGCAGTGACTCGCGACCCGTATATCACCATCGTGCTGATCTCCATCGGCGGTTTCGGGCACCAGATCATCTCCTGCATGTTGAGCGCCCTGGTCGTGGAATCGTTTGATAAGGGCCAGATGGCGACCGTCAACGGCATGCGCGGCTCGGCGGCGTGGATCGCCAGCTTCCTGTTCTCTCTGTTAATCGGTGTAACTGCCGACAAAATCGGCTTCAACCCGCTCTTTATTGCCATGGGTTTCTTTGACCTGATTGGCGCTGTCTTCCTGGTAGCCTTTATTGCTGAACGTCGCGCCAGGCACAACTGATAGTGGATGTATTGCATATGAAAACCCTGAAAAACTGGACCATTGATACACAGTCGGCAAACCATCTGGAACTGCTGGTGGATAACCAGCACCGCCTGTGCCTGTATGTGCTGGAAGAGAACCTGTTCCGCGTGCTGATTAAACGCAAAGGCGAGCTGGCGCTGGACCGCACCTGGAGCATCGCCCCGGAGCAAGACGTACCGTGGGAAGGCCGTCATCGTGATGACGTGAGCGGCTTCTCCTGCCCCGCCTGGACGCTGACGCAGCAGGACGATGTGCTGACAGTGGCAACCGAACAGCTGCGCGTGACCGTCCACCAGCCGCTGTGGCTGGAGTGGCACTACCGTAATGATGCGGGCGAGTGGCAGCCGCTGGCTAATGACCGCCCGACCAGCGCGTACCTGCTGAACGCCCACGGCGACGGCGTGGCGCACTATCTGAGCCGTCGTAAGGACGAGCGTTTTTACGGCCTGGGTGAAAAAGCGGGCGATCTGCAGCGCAACGGTAAACGCTACGAGATGCGCAACCTCGATGCGATGGGCTATAACGCAGTGAGCACCGATCCGCTGTATAAGCACATTCCGTTCACTATCGCCCGTCGCGACGACGTGAGCTACGGCCTGTTTTACGACAACCTGAGCAGTTGCTGGCTGGATCTGGGCAACGAAATCGACAACTACCACACCGCCTATCGCCGCTGGCAGGCGGAAGCGGGTGATATCGATTACTACATCTTTACCGGCAAGCGCGTGCTGGACGTCACCAAAGCCTTTGTGCGCCTGACCGGGAAGACGCTGTTCGGGCCGAAATGGAGCCTGGGCTACAGCGGCTCGACTATGCACTACACCGATGCGCCGGACGCCCAGAATCAGCTGATGAACTTCATCCGCCTGTGCGAAGAGCACGCCATTCCATGCGACTCGTTCCAGCTCTCGTCGGGCTATACCTCCATTAACGGCAAGCGCTACGTCTTTAACTGGAACTACGACAAAGTGCCGCAGCCGAAGGTGATGAGCGCGGCATTCCACGACGCGGGGCTGCGGCTTGCAGCAAACATCAAGCCGTGCCTGCTGCAGGATCACCCGCGCTATAACGAAGTGGCGGAAAGCGGCCTGTTCATTCGTGATTCAGAAACCGATGCTCCAGAACGTTCCAGCTTCTGGGATGACGAAGGATCACACCTCGACTTTACCAACCCGCAGACGGTGCAGTGGTGGCAGAACGGCGTGACCACGCAACTGCTGGAGATGGGGATCGACTCCACCTGGAACGACAACAACGAGTACGAAGTGTGGGACGGTGAGGCGCGCTGCTTTGGCTTCGGCAAGGAGATCGCCATCAAGCACATTCGCCCGGTGATGCCACTGTTGATGATGCGCGCCTCGCTGGAAGCGCAGCAGCGCTTTGCGCCGGAAAAACGTCCGTACCTGATCTCCCGCTCCGGCTGTGCCGGGATGCAGCGCTACGTGCAGACCTGGAGCGGCGATAACCGCACCAACTGGGACACCCTGCGCTATAACATCCGCATGGGGCTGGGCATGAGTCTGTCCGGGCTGTTCAACGTCGGTCACGATGTCGGCGGTTTCTCTGGCGATAAGCCGGACGCCGAGCTGTTTGTCCGCTGGGTACAGAACGGCGTGATGCACCCGCGCTTTACCATTCACTCATGGAATGATGATCACACGGTGAACGAGCCGTGGATGTATCCGGGCGTAACACCAGCGATTCGTAGCGCCATTGAACTGCGCTACCGTCTACTGCCGTACCTCTACACCCTGCTCTGGCAGGCGCACGCCGACGATGAACCGATGTTGCGCCCAACTTTCCTCGACCACGAGCATGATGCGCAGACCTTTGAAGAGTGTGACGACTTCCTGCTGGGCCGTGACCTGCTGGTCGCCAGCGTGGTCGAAGCCGGTCAGCGCGAGCGCCGCATCTGGCTGCCGGAGAACGACACCGGCTGGTACGATTTTTACACCCACGAATGGTACTCAGGCGGGCAGTGGATCGTCCTCAACGCGCCGCTCGAAAAACTGCCGCTGCTGGTGCGCGCCGGTGCCGGTCTGCCGCTTAGCGAACGCATCACCCACGTGAGCGCCGGGAAAGACGATACCCGCGAGCTGAAGCTCTTCCCGGTGAAAGGCGTCGGCACCACCTCTGGCCTGCTGTTTGAAGACGATGGCGAAAGCTGGGGCTACCAGAACGGTAATGCGCTGTGGGTGGAGTGGGAAATGGTGTGCGACGGGGCAACCATCAACCTGAAGGTTAACGCGCGCGGCGATTGTCGTCCGGCGTGGAAAGCGCTGAAGGTGTCGTTACCGGTGGGGGAACAACGTACTCTGCGGGTAAACGGGGTTGAAGGGGGCGAGTGGGTGGTGTAGTGCGGCCTGTTGCCCTCACCCTAACCCTCTCCCACAGGGAGAGGGGATAGAACGTAGGCCGGGTAAGGCGAAGCCGCCACCCGGCTATTTTTTTAACTCTCGATGCCTTTACTGCGCAGGTAATCTTCGTAGTTACCGGTGAAGTCCACCACGCGCTCTGGCGTAATTTCGATCACGCGGGTCGCCAGCGAGCTAACGAACTCACGATCGTGAGAGACGAAGATCAGCGTACCCTGATACATCTCCAGCGCCATGTTCAGCGATTCGATAGATTCCATATCCAGGTGGTTGGTGGGTTCGTCCATCACCAGGATGTTTGGTTTTTCCATCATCAGCTTACCGAACAGCATACGGCCCTTCTCACCGCCGGAAAGCACTTTAGCAGGCTTTTTGATGTCGTCCTGGCTGAACAGCAGACGTCCCAGAATACTGCGCACCGCCTGCTCGTCGTCACCTTCCTGCTTCCACTGGCTCATCCAGTCAAAGACGGTCAGATCGTTTTCGAACTCATATTCATGATCCTGCGCATAGTAACCAACCTGCGCGTTTTCTGACCATTTCACCGTACCGTTATCCGGCTGCAGTTCACCTACCAGGGTTTTCAGCATGGTGGATTTACCCACGCCGTTGGCACCGAGGATGGCAATCTTCTCGCCCACTTCCAGCAGCAGGTTGAAGTTTTTGAACAACGGACCGTCATCGAAGCCTTTGGTGAGGGCTTCCACTTCCAGCGCGTTACGGAACAGCTTCTTGTCCTGCTCGAAGCGGATGAACGGGTTCTGACGGCTGGAGGCTTTAACTTCTTCCAGCTTGATTTTGTCGATCTGGCGCGCACGTGACGTTGCCTGGCGCGATTTAGAGGCGTTGGCGCTGAAGCGGCTGACGAAGGATTGCAGGTCCGCAATCTGCGCTTTCTTCTTGGCGTTGTCCGCCAGCAGACGCTCACGCGCCTGGGTTGCCGCCGTCATGTATTCGTCATAGTTGCCCGGATAAACGCGCAGCTCGCCGTAGTCCAGATCCGCCATGTGGGTACAAACCATGTTCAGGAAGTGACGGTCGTGCGAGATGATAATCATGGTGCTGTCGCGGTCGTTCAGCGTCTGCTCCAGCCAGCGGATAGTGTCGATGTCCAGGTTGTTCGTCGGTTCGTCGAGCAGCAGGATGTCCGGGTTGGAGAACAGGGCCTGCGCCAGCAGCACACGCAGCTTCCAGCCTGGCGCAACTTCGCTCATCGGGCCGTAGTGTTGTTCAACAGGAATACCGACACCCAGCAGCAGCTCACCCGCACGCGCTTCCGCAGAATAGCCGTCCATTTCGCCGTACTGTACTTCGAGGTCAGCCACTTTGTAGCCGTCTTCTTCGCTCATTTCCGCCAGCGCGTAGATGCGATCGCGCTCCTGCTTCACTTCCCACAGCTCCGCGTGTCCCATGATCACGGTGTCAAGCACGGTGAACTCTTCGAAGGCGAACTGATCCTGACGCAGCTTACCGATGCGCTCGTTAGGGTCGAGCGATACGTTGCCAAGCGTTGGCTCTAAGTCGCCGCCGAGGATCTTCATAAAGGTGGATTTGCCGCTACCGTTGGCACCAATCAGGCCGTAACGGTTGCCGCCGCCAAATTTGACGGAAATGTTTTCGAACAGCGGCTTACTGCCAAACTGCATAGTGACGTTGTTGCAAAGAAGCAAAATTGATACTCTCTTGTAAGTTACTGAGATGGTTATGAAACAAAAAATATAAGCATACTCTTACATAAGATTCTCATCAAAGAAGCAAGAACGAAGCGTTCCGGTAAGACGCCAAACAGAACTTGCTGAGCTGAACAGTATGCACATGCGAATACTTTGATTCTATCAGAGAAGAGCTTTCAAAACCTCGGAATCTCAGCATACAAAGAGGGAAACAGACCCTTACTCGCTGATACGCCCGAAGCAATCGAGCAAGATCGGATCGCAAAAGCATCGACATGACTCTACAGATCGTTAAATCGATCCTGCAAAACAGTACCTCTATCGCTTCGCTGCTGACTAAACCAGGGGGACTGTCAACGACCGGGTAAGTGTTATCAGTTACCCTTGTCTGAAGAGAATTACGGAGAAAGATGGATCGGAACAGAGAAACATACGATATCGTTTATATCAAACAAAACGATATTTTTAGCTCATAAAAAATTTATACAATTTAATCATTTACAAGAGAACAAACATAAAATTCGGGTTCGACATTTATAAAAGTAATTAATATGAAAACTCCATATTATTAAAATACCAGAGGATGGCTATAAACTGGCAAAATATAATGACGAATATTATGAACTACCGTAGGCACCGTGAACATCAGCAAGCAGTTTTAATGAATTTTACTGTTACTCTGCCATGTGTTAATATACGCTCGTCATCTTTTTAAGGTTAAAATGAAATGCGCAAAGAGTTATTAATAAATGCAGACTCAATAAACGAGTTAAAAAAACTAGAAGCTAATAGTATAGACCTTATTCTGAGTGACATTCCTTATGGTATAGGTGCTGACGACTGGGATGTATTACATAAAAACACGAATACAGCATACTTAGGAAACAGTCCAGCCCAAAAACAAGCAGGAGCTGTTTTTAAACGCAGAGGAAAACCAATTAATGGATGGTCAGATGCTGATAGAAAAATTCCAGTTGAATACTACCAATGGTGTCAAACATGGGCATCTGAATGGTTAAGGGTTTTAAAACCTGGCGGTACAGCCTTTGTTTTTGCTGGCAGAAGATTTGCGCCAAGATGCATTGTCGCATTAGAGGATGCCGGCTTTAACTTCAGAGACATGTTATCCTGGATAAAACCTAAAGCTACTCATAGAGCGCAGCGATTAAGTATCGTTTATGAGCGTAGAGGGATGCAGGAAGAGTCCCTTCACTGGGATGGTTGGCGTATTGGTAACTTAAGACCTGTTTTTGAGCCAATCATATGGTGTTTCAAACCTTATAAACACACCATTGCTGACAACGTTCTTGAGCATAAACTGGGTGCATATAATCAATTTGCGTTCGAAGAAATGACTGGACATTTTAATAATGTACTTGAGATAGGGATGGCACCTAAAGAAGGTGGGCTTCATGATGCTCAGAAACCAGTAAAATTGTTAGAGACGTTAATTTCATTAGTTACTGTTCCTGGACAAGTTGTTTTAGATCCGTTTGCAGGTAGCGGCTCAACCGCAATAGCTGCAATGAATTTAAATCGAGATTTTATTATGATCGAAAAAGATTTAAATACTTTTTCGATCATGAATGAAAGACTTTCAAAGTCAAAACAGACTATATCTTTATTTGATTAGCTTCCTGAAAAAACTAATATTATCTCTTTGCCTTAAAAGATGTTGATTGCCTAGCTGATATTTTATATCAGCTAGCTGCCTTTTTGCCTCATCAGCAGAAAGAGACTCGGCCCATGTAAGAGCCCTCGCTTTTTCCTCTGTCAGGAAATTATTTAACGATAAAAGTGTTGATGTAGCTTTTTCGCTTGCTATTACGTCAGCAGTTTCTGAGAACTCAGACCATTTTAATTTTCCACAATTAAGCAAATGTTGTTCTAACTTATCAAAATATATTTTTCTTGATCCAACTTTATTAAATACTTCATTCGGGAAAATGTCTTTATGATTACGATAAAAGCCCAACAAATCATCTTTATTCATGCCTGCTAATAGCATAAAAGCCATATGCTCATAAAACAACATGATGATTGGAGAACTTTTATCTGTCAAATATAGATAAAAATCACTTCCGTTCTTCCAGTCATGTTGTGATGGAAATGCTACAAGCCCACCGATACGGTTATACCTGGATTGATCATAATACGCCAACCACTTTGCGATATCTCCTTTTTTGAGTGCATCTTTTACATTTGGCGCAGCCTGGCTTCTTCCTAAACGGTAAGATTTAGCATCAGCAACAATAATATTGTTCCCATCCGAAATAGTAATATCTTCTTTACTTGATTTCTGAGTAGGCAATGATGAATAGATAAAACCCATTCGAATAGCCCACTCATTCACCATTGCTTCAACTAATTTAGAGTAAAGTGTCTCCTGGCTTGAGTCAGCTTTATATATTTCGGGTATATAACCAGTATGACACAGTAAAAATGAGAAATCCTTTAAAGATAACGATCTCAACTGGGCAGAAAATTTTGTCGCAATCACATTAGTATTAGGAGCAAAATCCCAATTTAAATGCTCCTTTTGAATATAATTTTGTATATATTCATAACTATTAAAACGATTACTATAACCTGCATAATAATCACTAAACCAATGAGCTATAGATTTATTTATATGACCGACCTGGCCTTTTTCTGATAGCGCCTCAAACTCCAAATCATCATCTTGAGCTAAAGGCGGGATCTTCACCATTTTTACTACTTTCATCATGATTCATTCCTGTGATTATTATAAATTAGAATTTTACTTATTCAGTCCTCGTCTTTATCAGAAAGTAGAAATGTCTTTCTTTCTGATTCACTTAATTCACTCCATTTTAAAATCACCTGTGCCAGATCGTCTTCCTGTGTATAAAAGTAGGAAACGGGAACTTGCAGCACCTTCGCTAATCTATTAGCCATTTCGTAATCAGGCGCGTGCTTTCCTCTCTCATATTGGTTCATTCTTGCACTGGCTGAAGCCTCATCAATGCCAGCAAGTATCCCCAGTTTTTCCTGGGAAAGCCCTGCCCTAAGACGTGCTTCTTTCAGCCTTTTTATAAGCATAAAAACCTCAGCCCAATTCTTTCACTAAGATTTTCTTAGTTTATAGATACAATTTCACTAAGGATTACTTAGCAAAGGCACGATGATGCAAGATCATCATTTAAGGCTAACAATATAATTATCAATAGATTAGCAAATATACCCTTTACTTAAAGGATATTTTAAACCGCATCTGGCTCCTGCTAAACCGATTGTAAGTGCCCATGATAAACTCTCTACCGTTCCCATCACGCTTCAGCGCTCATGCGGAGAATGAACTCACAGGCATATGCGCCTGGCTACGAGCCAGTGCTCCAATTTTGCTTATGTGTCAAAAATCGAGGAGAGTGTGACGTTGCTGATAACTAACACGGAGATGGCAGTGAAAGTGCGATAAACACAGCCTTATGCCACAATTCCGAATTGAGATCCCGTGTTGCGACTATCCACTAAACTTTAACAAATTCGAAAAAAATGTGATTTCGTACACATCTGAATTCCCTGTTAGCGGGAATGCACATATAATGCGCTCCCATCACAGATTCAGACTTATTCAACCAATCGCCAGAGTGGCTCAGATACCTCGCACAACATGAACATGAAATTAACAACGCTTTTTGCGGCGGCGTTAGCCGTAGTAGGTTTTTGTAAGACCGCGTCTGCGGTGACGTATCCCCTGCCGACAGACGGTAGCCGTCTGGTGGGTCAAAACCAGGTGGTGATTGTGCCGGAAGGCAACTCTCAGCCACTGGAATACTTCGCTGCACAGTACCAGCTCGGTCTGTCTAACATGCTGGAAGCCAACCCAGGCGTTGACCCGTATCTGCCAAAAGCCGGTACGGTGCTGAACATTCCTCAGCAGTTGATCCTGCCGGATACCGTACATGAAGGTATCGTGATCAACAGCGCGGAAATGCGTCTGTACTACTACCCGAAAGGCACCAACACCGTGATCGTGCTGCCAATCGGTATCGGCCAGTTGGGCAAAGACACCCCGCTGAACTGGACGACCAAAGTGGAGCGTAAGAAAGCAGGCCCAACCTGGACCCCAACGGCCAAAATGCACGCAGAATACATCGCGGCGGGTGAACCGCTGCCGGCCGTTGTGCCTGCAGGCCCGGATAACCCTATGGGTCTGTACGCGCTGTACATTGGTCGTCTGTATGCCATCCACGGCACTAACGCTAACTTCGGTATCGGCCTGCGCGTCAGCCACGGCTGTGTGCGTCTGCGTAACGACGACATCAAGTTCCTGTTCGAAAACGTGCCGGTCGGCACCCGCGTCCAGTTCATTAACGAACCGGTTAAAGCGACCTCCGAACCGGACGGTAGCCGTTACATCGAAGTACACAACCCGCTGTCCACCAGCGAAGACCAGATTAACAACAACGAAATCGTACCGATTAATCTGACCAGTGCGGTACAGACCGTCACCTCTCAGCCGGATGTCGAAACGGCCGTGGTTGATCAGGCGATTCAGAACCGTTCCGGTATGCCGGTGCGTTTGAATTAATCGCGAAACATTAAAAAAGCGGGCTTCGATGCCCGCTTTTTTTTATCCGTTATTCACGATCACGATCCCGCCGTGGTCGTACCGATAGTGGCAGTGGGCATACTCCAGCGGCGTACCATCTTCAAGATAGATCACCTGCTCCACCTCCAGCACCGGATCGCTTTGCTCGCAAATCAGGTGCTGCATATCCAGCGCATTCGGCTTTAACGCGCGCACTACGCGATAGGAGCCCATAATTTTCAACCCCAGCGTCTCCTGAACGTACTGAAATACCGAGCCTTCAAGGTGGCTTTTATTCAGACCAGGCACCAGGTTGAGCGGCATCACCGTGGAATCCAGCGACATCGGCTCGCCGTTTAGCAGGCGCAGACGAATGAAATCATAGATCGGTGTATCCGCATTTATCATCAGCGAGGCCTGCTCTTTCTCGTTCGGGAAGCGCAGCTCGAAATGGACCACCTGACTGCTTACCGTCCCCAGATGTTCCCAGGTTTTCGTCGCGCCAAAATAGTCGCTGCCGGAGAGATCCCACTGCGACAATTGCAGGAAGTTTTTTCGAATAAAGGTTCCCTGCCCCTGACGGGTATAAACCAGCCCTTCAACGATCAACTGGCGCATCGCCTGCTGAATGGTCATCCGGCTGGTACTGAACTCCGCCGCCAGCGCAAACTGGTCCGGCAGCGGTTCATTGGCGGCATATTGCTGGCTGATAATGCGTTTTTTAATTTCCCGCGCTATGGTGATGTACTTCGCCGCCATCGTCCTTCCCTTCTGATTAGTTTGCTGTCCCGCTATTTTTCAATGCCACTCTCTCGGCTATTTTGAGGAAAGGCAGGTAGAAGAATACACCAAATGTAATGATTGCCAACTGCACCACCACTGCCCGCCAGTCCCCCGCCGTCGCCAGCCAGGCGCTAAGAACGGGCGGTGTGGTCCATGGGATCATCACCACACAGCGCGACATCAACCCCAGCGTGGTGCAGAGCCAGGCAAAATAGATACCAATGGCAGGCAACAGCACAAACGGGATCATTAGCGGCAGGTTAAAGACAATCGGCAGGCCGAAAATTACCGGCTCGTTAATGTTAAACAGACCCGGTGCCAGCGATAAGCGCGCCACCTGCTTCGCCGATTGTTGCCGCGAGAAGATAAAAATGGCAATCAGCAGCGAGATGGTACTGCCGGTGCCGCCCACCATACCAAACGTCGGCACAAAGATATTATTAATGATATGCGGAATCGGCTGACCGTTGGCGAAGGCCAGCATATTTTCGTTAGTGTTAATCAGCAGGAGCGGCTCCAGAACCACGCTGTTAACCACCGACTGATGAATACCGAGCGTGAACAGGAAGTTACCAAAGCTGTAAATGAAAATCGTCCCCGGCAGGCTGGTATTAATCAGCCGCAGCGGTTGTTGAATAAACGTGGTGATCAGATGGATTAAATCCGTATGCAACACATTTGCCAGCACTGCCGCCAGCACCGCAAACAGAGAAAGCGTGAGAATGGTCGGGATCAGCGCGGTAAAGGATTTGCTTACCGCCGGAGGCACATTTTCCCCCAGTGAGATGTGCAGCGCCCTGAGCCGCGAAATGGCGATAAACAGCTCTGTTGAAAGTAACCCAATCAGCACCCCGGCGAAAATGCCGGTGGAGCCGATATTGGCGAATGTCAGCACTTGCGTAACGTTGACCGCCGCATCGCTGCCGACGGGCGTCAACTGCAGGCGCATCGGCATCATGATAATAAAGCTGCTGACGGCGATAACCACTGCCGAGACCGGATTGTCGAAATCTTTGTTACGCGCCAGAGACCAGGCAATCATCGGGGCCAGCAACAGCGCGGCGATGTTCAGCGTGCCGTTGATAATCGCCTCGCCCCACACCTTAAACTGCGTGAGCGTGTCGCCTTCAAAGATCCACGGAAACACCACGTTGTTCACCAGCACCGCTAATCCGGCGAGGATGAAAATCGGCATCACCGTGGCGAAGGCATCGCGCAAGGAGCGAAGATGCACCTGGTTTGCCAGGCGCGCCGAGAACTCTACAAATCTGTCGACAAAGGACTGCATATGCGGTGTTATTTTTGTATCAGACATAGCGGATGTTTCCCATCAATCAGTCACAAAAACGGCCCGGCAGCGTACGGCTTACATCTCGCGTCCGTTGGTATGAATAACCTGTTTCAACCAGGCGTAGCTTTTCTTCGGCACACGCTTTAAGTCTTTCAGGTCATGGTTTTCACGGTTGACATAGACCACACCGTAGCGCTTGCGCATGTCACCCTGCGAGCTGAGAATGTCGATTAAGCCCCAGCCGAGATAGCCAATGACCTCTGCGCCATCCTCGAACATCGCCGCTTTCATGGCGTCGATATGCGCCCGGTGATAGTCGATTCGGTAGGTGTCTTCAATCGGGTTCACGCCGTCCCAGGACTCAATGACCCCGATACCGTTTTCAATCGGGAACACTGGCATGCGCCAGTCGTTGGCGTAGCGGGTGATGATGGTGCGAAAGCCCAGCGGATCGATCTGCCAGTTCCACTCGGTCGCTTTCAGGTACGGGTTGTTCTTCTCGCCGTGCAGCAGGTAATAGTTGACTGGCGTGCCTTCCGGAATAGCGTCACTGTCCAGCGTTTTACTGGCGTAGTAGCTGAAGGCCATGAAGTCATTTTTGGTGCGCGCCAGTAGCGCTAAATCCCCGGCACGATAGATATCGCCAAAACCTTCCTGCTCAACCACCGCCATCACTGCCGGGCTGTAACCCTGGCCGGCAAAGACGCGCAGCAGGTTCTGGTTGAGGAATTCGTCATACTGCTGGGCGCAAAAGATATCGCGCGGTTTGCAGGTGGCCGGGTAGATCAGCTGGTGCGCCAGCATACCGCCCATCAGTTGGCCCGGTTTGGTCTGGTGCAGATACTCGGTCAGCGCCATATGCGCCACCATCGCATGGTGCTGCAGCTCGTACAGCTCGCGCAGGGTTTTCTCCCCTTTCATATAACCGGAAATACGGAACGCTTCCGACATATGGAAGATGTTCTGCTCGTTGAAGGTCAGCCAGTACTTCACACGGTCGCCGAAGCAGTCGATCATCTTTTTGCCGTAGCGGATAAAGGCCTCCATCACGCGACGATCGTTAAAGCCGTTGTACTCCTGCGCCAGCGCCAGCGGCATATCAAAGTGATAGAGACAGATCATCGGCTCGATGCCGCGGGCAATGAGATCGTCGATAAAGCGGTCATAAAACGCGATGCCTTCGTCGTTGAACTCGCCGTCGCCCTGCGGGCAGACGCGGCTCCATGAGATCTGGAAGCGGTAGCAGTTCATGCCCAGATCCTGCATCAGGTCGAAATCTTCCCGATAACGGTGGTAGGAATCGGTCGCTACTTTCCAGTCGGAGATGTTTTCTCCGGCTTCACGAATGTCGTACACCGACATGCCTTTCCCGCCCTCATTCCATGCCCCTTCCGTCTGCATGCTGGACACCGAGTTGCCCCATAAAAAATTGGCTGGCAGCGAATTGTTCATGCTCTCTCCCTATATGACTAGTCATTTAAAAACTCATGACTAGTCATATAGGCGAAGATGAAATGATGATCAAAGGGGAGGATCGTTTTTTGTGAGATGGATTGAAATAATGACCAGGGAACGTAGCCCCGGTAAGCGAAGCGCCACCGGGGGTAATGAAAGCTAAGGAAGGTTATTGTTGCGCGAGCTGATTACGACGGTATTCACCCTGACGCTCCAGCATCCAGCCAGGATATTCGCGTGGAAGCGCGCTGACGGCATCAAGCTGCTTAAGTTCGTCTTCGCTTAAATGAATACCGGTTGCAGCAATGTTGTCATCCAGTTGGTCGACGCGTTTCGCGCCAATGATCACGCTGGTCACCACTTGCTGATGCAGCAGCCACGCCAGGGCAATTTGCGCCACGGAAACGCCTTTGCTGTCAGCAATTGTGCGCATCACGTCCACGCAGTCGAAGGCACGATCTTTTTCCACTGGCGGGAAGTCAAATTCCAGGCGGCGACCACCGGCTTCACTCTGTCCGTCGCGGCCATATTTCCCGCTCAGCAGGCCGCCCGCCAATGGGCTCCAGACCATTAACCCGACGCCTTCGCTCTGCATCATCGGCACCAGTTCACGCTCCAGGTCGCGCCCGGCGATGGTATAATACGCCTGCAGCGACGCGAAACGCGCCAGTCCCAAACGCTCGGAAATGCCCAGCGCTTTGGCAATCTGCCACGCCGCCCAGTTAGAGACGCCGATGTAGCGCACGTGACCGTGCTGTACCAGGTTATCCAGCGCGTAGAGCGTCTCTTCGATCGGCGTTGCGGGGTCGAAACCATGTAACTGATAGAGATCGATATGATCTAGCTGCAGACGGCGCAGGCTCTCCTTCACGCTGCTGATGATGTGATAGCGCGAGCTGCCGCGCGAGTTCACCCCCGCCGTGCCCGTTTCACCGAATACTTTGGTCGCCACGACCACGTTCTCACGCGGAATTTTCAGGTTCTTCAGCGCCTGTCCAGTGATCTCTTCCGAGCGCCCTTCCGAGTAGACGTTTGCGGTGTCGATAAAGTTGATCCCGGCATCCAGAGCACGGCCCACCAGTTGCTCGGCGTCGCTCTGCTGCAATTGACCAATTTTTCCCCATATGCCGCCTTCCCCGCCGAAGGTCATGGTGCCGAGGCTGAGTTCAGAAACGAACAGACCGGTATTGCCCAGTTTTTGATAACGCATAAGGTATTCCTCGCATGTCGATTGGGTTCCAGATAGTTATACCCCCCGCTCAGCCATCGCGAATGTGGCGTTCCTGTCCGTTTCTTGCCCAATCCTCTGAATTTTATCCGCGCGGGGCGTCGCCAAAGACCTTGTAATCCGGTAATTGCACCTGCTGATACGGCTCCCAGCCGCCGCCGAGCGCTTTATAGAGCGCCACCAGGTCAAGCGCACTTTGTACCTGCGCCTGCGCACGCTGCTGCCCGGCCTGCGCCAGCTGGCGTTGGGCGTCCAGCACGTCAATAAAGCTGGCGATCCCCTGCCGGTAGCTGTCGCTCGCCAGATCAAACGCGTTTTGCAGCGCATCGATGGTTTTCGCGAGCCCCGCTTCACGCTGCTGATCGGTACGATAGCTGACCAGCGCGTTCTCGACATCTCCGAGCGCGGTGAGCACCGTCTGACGATAGTCCAGCACCGCTGCACCCTGCTGCGCACGCGCGACCTTCACGCTGGAGACCAGCCGCCCGCCCTGGAAGATGGGGATGGAGACCTGCGGACCGAAGCTGTAAAAGTGGCTGCTCCAGTCGGTCAGCCAGTTGCTCTCGCTGTTACGCAGACCAAACTGCCCGGAAAGGGTAAAACTCGGGAACAGCTCTGCCACCGAAACGCCGATCTGCGCCGTCGCGGCATGAAGATTCGCCTCCGCTTCGCGCACGTCCGGGCGACGGCGCGCCAGGGTTGACGGAATACCCGTTTGCACGATATCCGGCAGCGCGGGCATCGGCTGCACAGACTGAAGTTCACCATCCAGCGCCCCCGGCGGCTTGCCGAGCAGGATCGCCAGCCCGTTCATCGCCTGCCGCTCCTGCGCCTGATACTGCGGCAGCTGCGCTTCAAGATTCCCCAGTTGCGCCCGCGCATTTTCCACATCCATCTGTGGCGACAGCCCGCCGCGCTGGCGGCTTTCGGTGAGATCCAGCGTCTGCTGCGCGCTTTCAATCTGGGTATTCAGGGTCGCGATAATGCTCTGGGCACCGCGAAGTTGCAGCCACGCCCGCGCCACTTCGGCTTCCAGCGATACCAGCGCGTCGTTACGCTGCTCTATCGCCGCTTTCTGCTGCGCTTCGGCGGCTTCCACCTGACGGCGCACCTTGCCCCACAGGTCGATTTCCCATTGCGCATCGAAGCTGCCCTGATAAAGGTTAATCGGCTGCGTCAGCGGGCCTAGCGCGCCCCGCAGTTCAGGATCGACATTATCCAGCTGGTCATACACGCCGTGGGATTTCAGCTCCCCTTCCAGCCCAAGCTGCTGGCGCGTTGCCTGCAGATTGCCGTTCACCGACGGGAAAAACGCCCCGCCCGCCTGGTTAATCTGCTCACGCGCACCGGCGATGCGCAGCACCGTTTGCTGCAGGGATAAATTTCCGGCGATGGCGCGTTCAACCAGGCTGTCGAGCTGCGGAGAGCCGAAGGTTTTCCACCAGCGCGGGTTGGTCGCGGCGGAGGTAGTTTGCGATTTCACCTCGCTGTCGGCCTTGTCGTTCCAGTGCGTGACGGCAGGTGGCGCAGGCTGCTGATAGTCCGGGCCAACGGCGCAGCCCGCCAGCAGCAGCATTATCATCAGAGGGTGTAAACGTCTGTGTATCATCAGTGTGCTCCTGCACTCCCCTCGCTCTTAACCGGCGAGAGCAACAAACAAAACGGAATCAGTAAAAAGGCCACCGCGCTCAGGAGGGTGAAGACGTCAATGTAGGCCAGGAAGCGCGACTGCTCGATCATGGTCTGGTACATGCGCCCGGTGGCGATGCCCGTCGGGTCGCCTACTTGCGTAGTGAAGTTCTGAATTGCCTGGGCGCTTTCGCGTATCGCCTGCTGGAACTGCTCGTTAAACGGCGAAGCGTGATACGCCAGATGCGCGCTGTGCGCCTGGGAGCGCTCGGTGATCGCGGCCGTCGAGAGCGAAATGCCAATCGACCCGGCCACGTTGCGGAACATGGTGAACAGCGCCGCCGCATCGGCATTCAGCCGTCTCGGTATCGAGATAAAGGCAATGGTAGTCAACGGCACAAACAGGAACCCCAATCCAATCGACTGCGCGCTGCGGAACAGCACCAGGGTTTCGAAATCGATATCCGGCGTTAGCGCGCGTGACCAGAAGAACGACACTGCCAGACAGGTAAAGCCAAAGGCAATAATCCAGCGCGTCTGTACCACCGGCATCAGCTTCAGCACCAGCGGGATGGTGAGCACAATCAGCACCGCACCGGGCGACAGCACCAGCCCGGACCAGGTCGCCGTATAACCTAAATCCTGCTGCGCCAGCTGCGGGATGACCACCGAGCTACCGTAGAGGATCATCGCCATCCCCGCCATCAGCAGGCTGGAGATCGCAAAGTTGCGATCCTTCATACAGTGGAGATCAACCACCGGCTTTTTGGCATACATTAGCCAGTAGATCGCGCCGATAATGCCGATAAGCGTCAGCACCGCAAAGGTGCGGATAAAGTTCGAGTAGAACCAGTCGTCATCTTCACCGCGATCGAGCATTACCTGCAGACAGCCAAGGCCAAGGGCGATCAGGCCGATCCCCGTCCAGTCGATGGTGAGCTTCTCTTTCGCTTTGCTCTCCCACGGCGGATCTTCCAGCAGTTGATAGATCGCCAGCACCGTCACAATCCCGACGGGAATATTGATGAAGAACACCCAGCGCCAGGAGTAGTTGTCGGTGATCCAGCCGCCCAGCGTCGGGCCCAGCACCGGCGCAACGATAATGGCGATAGACGAAAGACCAAAGGCTTTGCCTCTGTCCTCCGGCTTGAAGTAGTCGAGCAACACCGACTGCTGTGTCGGCTGCAACCCACCGCCGAAAAAGCCCTGCATCACGCGGAACAGGATGATTTGCCAAAGCTCGGTGGCAATGCCACACAGGAACGAGCAGACGGTGAACATCACGATGCAGATTAAGAAGAACTGCTTGCGGCCAAACACCCGGCTCAGGAACGCTGAGATAGGCAATACAATGCCGTTCGCCACCAGGTAGCTGGTTAACACCCAGGTGGATTCGTCATAGCTGGAAGAGAGCGACCCCGCCACGTGCGGCAGCGCCACGTTGACGATGGTGGTGTCCAGGATCTCCATAAACACCGCCAGCGTGACCACAATCGCCACCGCCCACGGGTTGCTGGCAGGCTTCCAGTTATCGTGGCTGTGGTCCGTCATTCCACGGTTACCTTCGGTTCAACCGACAGCCCCAGCGGCAGCGGCTTGTTCGGATCGAGCCCCTTATCAATCACGATCTTCACCGGCACACGCTGAACGATTTTGACAAAGTTACCGGTGGCGTTTTCCGACGGGAAGGCGGAGAAGCGCGAGCCGCTGCCCTGCTGGATGCTATCGACATGCCCTTCAAGTTCCATATCCGGCCAGGCATCCACGGAGACGCTTACCTTATCGCCCGGCTTCATGCGCTCCAGCTGCGACTCTTTAAAGTTCGCGACGACCCACACGTTCGGGGAAACCAGCGAGAACAGCGCCGTGCCCGCCTGTACCAGCGTGCCAGGCTGCACGTTACGTTTGGTGACAAAGCCGTCAAACGGGGCGCGGACTTCGGTGTAAGAAAGGTTCAGGTTCGCCGTTTCCAGCTGCGCTTTGGCCTGATCAACCTGCCGCTGGCGGGCTTCAACGTTGGTCTCCTGCTGGCGGATCTGCAGTTGAACCTGCTCCGCCACTTCCAGTTGCGCCTGCGCACTGGCAAGACCCGCCTGGGCGCTACGCAGTTGAGCGTTAGCCGCATCAATGCTTTGCTGGGTGGTCGCGCGCGGGTCGACGCCGCGCTGACGGCGATACTCCGCCTGCGCGTTCGCCATATCCGCCTGGGCTTTCAGCACCTGCGCTTTGGCCTCGTCACGCTGGGCGGGATATTGCACTTTCGAGAGCGCCAGCTGCGCCTGCGCCTGGTGCAGTTGAGCGATAGCCAGCCCAAGCTGAGCCTGAGCCTGATCGCGCTGCGCTGTGGTATCGCGAGGATCGATAACCACCAGCAGATCGCCTTTTTTTACGCGCTGGTTATCACGCACCCGAAGCTCGGTAACATAGCCCGCGGTTTTAGGGGCAATCGTCACCACATCTCCGTCGGTAAAGGCGTCGTCGGTGGTCTCTTCGTTACGGGTTAAGAACCACCAGACCAGCGCCACAATCACCATCACCACTACGACAATGCCGAGGATGATTAACGGTTTTTTGCCCGGACGCTTACGTTCGTTATTGTTGTTTTCCTGCTCGTCAGCAGGGGAGTTTTGATCTTCTGCCATAGGTCAGCAACGGTCCTGTCAGTGAGCGGCATCACACTATGCCGTTCACTAAAGCTAGGACGTTGCTATACATTTGCCAGGATAAACTGACAAATAGCGCACTATATGAGAAGGAATAGTCCGAAACCGATCGTCACCGTCCAGAGCAACATCGGAATCGACCATAAATGGAAGCGCCACCAGATGCGGCGATCGTTAGCCATCCGCAGGGCGATCAGGTTCGCCAGCGAGCCGGGCAGCAGGCCAAATCCGCCGACGTTAACCGCCCAGGCGAGAAGCGTCGTTGGGGGAACATAATTGAGCAACAGAATGGTGGAAGGCACATTGCTGATAAACTGCGACAGGCCAATCGCCGTCAGCCAGAGTCCCGGTTGCGACAGGCCGCTAACGCCGTGCAGAACGTTTTGCAGCGCCGGAAGCTGAATAAGCAAATGCACGTCAATAAACATCGCCATAAACACCAGCAGCAGCGTCCAGTCCACGCTCACCAGCACACGTCTTGCGAGGAATAAAAAGCCGCAGGCAACCAGCACCACGCCCACCAGCGCCTGTTTCATCTCCAGCGCCGTGAGGAAAACGATATACAGACCCAGGCAGCTCCAGACCAGACGCGGCTGCCACTGCGGGCTGGTTGTCCCGCTATGGTACTGCAGTTTTTTATCGGGAAAGGCAAACCAGCAGACCGTCATCAACGAGATCATCACCACCAGCGCCAGCGGGGCCATCTGCCAGGTATAGGCCGCAAACGACAGCCCGGAACGCCCCCAGAGCAGGATATTTTGCGGGTTACCGATGGGCGTGAGCAGCGAACCGCCGTTAACGGCCAGCGCTTCAAAGATGATAAGACGGGTGACGGGGATTTCGCAGAGCTTACGCAGCGTGAGCGTCAGCGGCACCACGATGAACAGCGCCACGTCGTTAGTGAGGAACGTTGACAGCACCGCCGCAGAAAAGACCATAAACAGCGCCAGCTTGCGCTCTGTGGCAAAGCGGCGCACCATTTTGCGCCCCAGCACATCAAAATAACCGCTAAGCTCGACGCCTTTGGTGAGCATCATTAAGCCGCTCAGGGTAACGATCGTGCGCCAGTCAATCGCCGCGGGCCAGGTGTGAGGCGCAAACGGCACAAAGAGGCTGAGTCCTGCACCGGTGATGAGTAAAAGATGAAAAAAACGATCGCGAGCCAGAGCCCGCAGTCCAGGGATTGTCATTCAGCAGAGGGACCGTATTTGCGGGTAAATTCGCGGAACTTCGCCAGCGTCTCTTCGCTGACGTGATGTTCCATCCCTTCCGCATCCCGACGGGCAATCTCCGGGCTTACGCCCAGCACCAGTAAAAAGTTTTCGACGATCTGATGACGCTCACGGCTCTCCTGCGCCAGTTTTTCACCTTCCGCCGTCAGAAATACGCCGCGCCATGGGATCATTTCGATCAGCCCCACTGACGCCAGCCGCTTTAGCATTTTGGCAACAGTCGGCTGCGAAACGCCCAGACGCGCCGCCATATCCACCTGACGCGCTTCGCCAACCTCGCGAATCAAATCGGAGATCAACTCAACATAGTCATCAATCAGCTCCCGGCGATGCGCTTCACGTACCTGGCGGAACCCTTCGACATGTTCTTCAACATTCACCAGTTGCGTCGTTTTTTTTGTTGTTGGCTTACCTGCGCGACGGTTCATTGTGCTTCCTCAGTGGGGTGACGCTTCCCAGCGCCCTGTAACAGAGCGCACATTGTAAACCATAGCTCTACAAGCACAAAAAATTAACGAATTAGCCATAGCTATACAATATAGCCTGTGCTATATCTGTATGTAATGCAGTCACCCTTCACGGATCGAAGGGATCTCAAACCAGGAGGCAATATGAACGAATTCAAGAGGTGTATGAACGTGTTTACCCACTCTCCATTCAAGGTGCGCTTAATGCTGCTGAACATGCTGTGCGATATGTTCAACACCAAAGCCGATCAGGACGACAAATCCTCGCACTAAGCGGCGTCGCGGTACGCCGCTTCATTTTTCCGTCACACTCCCCCTGTAAACTGGCTTTTGGCCGCCCAATTCCCGATCTTTTTCACGGATTTGCAGCCCCCTTCGCAAAACATCTGTTTAGCAACTGTTGACCTTATTTCGCGCTCGCACTATCTTCTTGCAGCCCTGCACTATTTGCGGCTCGCTGAAGCGGACCCTTCATTCCCTCTCCACGCACTGTCAGGCAGGATTTGACCCTCGACGCCAGGGTGAGCACATGGCGTTTTCATGATAGTGATCTATGAACGTAACCCTGAAAGAAACACTTGTTACCCGCAGCCGGGCCTTAAGCCCGTGGACGGGATTTTACTTTCTGCAATCGCTGCTGATTAACTTTGCGCTTGGCTATCCCTTTAGCCTGCTTTATGCCGTTGCCTTCACCTGCGTACTTCATCTGCTGTGGCGCAGTACGCCGCGTGTACAGCAAGCATTCGTCGGGATCTGTTCGCTGGTCGCTGCCTTCTATTTCCCGTTTGGTCAGGCCTATGGCTCGCCAAACTTTAATACCCTGCTGGCGCTGCACTCCACCAACATGGAAGAGTCGACAGAGATCCTGACCATCTTCCCGTGGTACAGCTATGTGGTTGGTCTTTTCATCTTTGCGCTTGGCGTCATCGCCGTTCGCCGTAAACCGGAAGAGAAAAAAGCCTGGGGCAAAATCGAATACCTGTGCCTGGTATTTAGCGTGGCAACATTTTTTGTTACGCCGGTACAAAACCTGGCCTGGGGCGGTGTGTTTAAGCTGAAAGATACGGGCTACCCGGTGTTCCGCTTTGTGAAGGACGTCGTGGTCAATAATGAGGAAGTGCTCGACGAACAGGCGCGCATGGCGGAGCTTTCAAATATGAAAGACACCTGGAGCGTGCTGGCAGTGAAGCCTAAATATCATCTCTATGTGGTGGTGATCGGCGAAAGCGCGCGTCGTGATGCACTGGGTGCTTTTGGCGGCCACTGGGATAACACGCCGTTTGCCAGTTCCGTGAACGGTACGCTGTTTACCGACTACATCGCCGCCAGCGGCTCAACGCAGAAATCCCTCGGCCTGACGCTAAACCGCGTGGTAGACGGCAAACCCCAGTTTCAGGATAACGTAGTCACTCTGGCTAACCGCGCGGGCTTCCAGACATGGTGGTTCTCCAACCAGGGACAAATTGGCGAATACGATACGGCCATCGCCAGTATCGCGAAACGTGCTGACGAAGTGCAGTTCCTGAAAAGCGGTGATTTTGAAGCCGATAAAAATACCAAAGATGAAGCCCTGCTGAAGATGACGGCGCAGGTCTTTGCGACCCAACGCACCCAGCCGCAGCTGATTGTCCTGCATTTGATGGGGTCACACCCGCAGGCGTGCGATCGTACCGGGGGAAAATACGCGGAGTTTGTGCAGTCGAAAGAGACCTCATGCTATCTCTACACCATGACGCAAACCGACGACCTGCTCAGCAAGCTGTATGCGCAGCTGCGCAACACCGGCGACACGTTCTCGATGGTCTATTTCTCGGATCACGGTCTGGCCTTTAAAGAGCGTGGCAAAGAGGTGCAGTACCTGGCGCATGATGACAAGTTCCAGCAGAATTTCCAGGTGCCGTTTATGGTGCTCTCCAGCGACGACAAAGCCCATCGCATCATCAAAGCGCGACGCTCAGCGAATGATTTCCTGAAATTCTTCTCGCAGTGGACGGGGATTACTGCACAGCAGATAAAAAATGATTATCCGTTTATCTCAAACAAAAAAGCGCCGCCAGTTTACATTACCAACTTCAAGTTACAGAAAGTGGACTATAACCATTTGGGTACGGATATTTTTGATATTAAGAGTAAGTAAACTCTGCCGACTCGTGCGGCCTGATGCCCTCACCCTGGCCCTTTCCCACGGGGAGAGGGAACAAACACTAAAAACGGCAACCTGGGGTTGCCGTTTTGCTTTTATCTTCCACAAAAAAATCCGCCACATTGGGCGGATTTTTTATTAACTCACCGGAGTGATTAGAAGCGGTAACCTACGCCCGCGATCCAGGTGCCAACGTCAACGTTGCGGATACGGCTCTGCTCATAGGAGAAGTCCAGAGCAACGTTTTCGATTGGGTTGAACTGCATGCCCGCGCCATAGGAGAAACCGTAGTCGCTGTTGCTTGCAGTGCGGTTAGCACCTTCGTTTTCAGTCTGCTGGAATTTACCGTAGCCAACACCTACAACACCGTAGATGCTTGCCCAGTCGTTCAGGCGGTAAGCAGGACCCGCGGTGATACCGTAGTACTGACCTTTGTTATATGCGCCGTCTTCAAAACGATCTTTCTCGGTGTAGGTGAAAGAACCGATTACGCCCAGCGGGTTGTTATCCTGCTCGTAACGATACTTCAGGTTGAAACCGTTGGTTTTGTTCATCACGCCCTGCATATCGCTCTGAGCGTAACCACCGGTTACGGTAGAAGTAGCAGCTACAGCAGTACCTGCGGAAACGGCCAGAACAGCAGCCAGTGCTGAAAGACATGCAATTTTTTTCATAACCACCTCAAATGTGCTTCAAGTAAATCCGTAAGTTTTAAATATATCAAAAATTCTTGTGAAACTCTTTGTCATTCGTGATGTCTAACGGAACCTTTCATGTAACAGAACATTTCCACTGTCAGCTATCTCGTTCAAATATCGCAGAATTTCCGCTTTAAAACGCTAATAGTGCGCGTCATTACCGTTACATTCATCCAGATTATTCCTAATCTGACAGGCGATAAAACCAGCAACGCTTAACTATTTTACGGATTTTGCCTGGTTTTTTTTCAACAGTAGCTCAACCGTTGCCGCATATTTCTATTACACTGCGGCTTTTACCTTATCTGACATAAATTGACAGGAGAAAGGATGCCAGGGATATCCCGCAAAACGTCGGTATGGTTGCCGGTGGCTGTAATATTGATCGCGATGCTCTCTATTCAGAGTGGCGCGTCACTGGCGAAATCGCTCTTCCCGATCGTCGGAGCGCCTGGCGTCACGGCACTGCGTATCGCATTAGGGACACTCATCCTCGTGGTGATCTTCAAACCCTGGCGGTTGCGCGTCAAAAAAGAGCAACGTTTACCCCTGCTTTTTTACGGGCTGTCTCTGGGAGCGATGAACTATATGTTCTATCTCTCTATTCAGACCATCCCACTTGGGATTGCCGTTGCGCTTGAATTTACGGGCCCGCTGGCGGTTGCCCTTTTCTCCTCCCGCCGCCCGGTCGATTTTATTTGGGTGGTGTTAGCCGTTCTGGGGCTCTGGTTCCTGCTGCCGCTGGGCCAACATGTTTCGCATATTGACCTGACAGGCGCAGCGCTGGCACTGGGGGCGGGCGCGTGCTGGGCCGTCTATATTCTTTCTGGCCAGCGCGCAGGGGAAGAACACGGGCCCGCAACGGTTGCGCTGGGTTCACTCATCGCGGCGGTTATCTTCGTCCCGCTCGGCATGGCTCAGGCAACGGAATCGCTGTGGCAGTGGTCCATCTTACCGGTGGGGCTGGCCGTAGCCGTGCTCTCAACGGCACTTCCCTACTCGCTGGAGATGATAGCCCTGACGCGGCTGCCTACGCGTATATTTGGTACGCTGATGAGCATGGAGCCTGCCCTGGCCGCTATTTCCGGTATGGTTTTCCTCGGCGAAACCCTGACATTCACACAGACGCTGGCGCTCTGCTCAATTATTGCAGCCTCAATGGGGTCTACCTTGACCATGCGCCCTGAACCTAAAGTGAATAAAGTAGATATCAATTAATGGCGTATATTCTGCATGGCTTCAGCGCCATGCAGAATAATGCTCCATCCCGGCTATTCTTTAATTCCTTACACTCTTTGTCATAAAGACGAAATATGTTCCCCGCTGCTTTGCAGAAGGATGAATTAAGATTGATCTGCATCAATTTTTAATAATTATATATTTTTCATGATGTTACTAATTCAAGCCTCTTCTCGCTATTAAACCGATAGGCAGAGCCAAGCCGCAGACGAAAAATCCGGTGCTATACTTAGTTCCGTAATTACCTGGGACACAAACATCAAGAGGATATGAGATTATGAGTACCGCTAAACTGGTGAAAACGAAAGCGTCTAATCTGCTTTATACCCGTAACGATGTACCGGACAGTGATAAAAAAGCGACGATTGAGTTGCTGAATCGCCAGGTGCTCCAGTTCATCGACCTGTCGTTGATCACCAAACAGGCCCACTGGAATATGCGCGGTGCAAACTTTATTGCCGTTCATGAAATGCTGGATGGCTTCCGCACAGCACTGGTCACCCACCTTGACACGATGGCAGAACGCGCCGTGCAGTTAGGTGGCGTGGCGCTGGGTACAACGCAGGTTATCAACAGCAAAACGCCGCTGAAAAGCTATCCGCTGGATATCCACACCGTTCAGGATCACCTGAAAGAGCTGGCCGATCGCTATGCCATCGTGGCTAACGATGTCCGTAAAGCGATTGGTGAAGCCAAAGACGAAGACACTGCGGATATCTTCACCGCCGCGTCTCGCGACCTGGATCAATTCCTGTGGTTTATCGAGTCTAACATCGAATAAACCATACGAATTTCCTCTCAAACCCTCGCCTCTGGCGGGGGTTTTGCACATTTATGGTGCGGACTTTGGCCCTGCAACGGGGCAAAAGTGAATGAAATGTAATAATCACCTCACACAACGGTTAATGTAAGATTGTTTTTTCGTCAGAATCTGCGCTAAATATCACCCCGTTAGTTGTCCAAAACGAAGCGCACCAAAACGGTGCTCCATATTGGTGCAATTCGACATCATTGCCACGTTTATTGTGCAATGCGTGACATCATCCCCTTTTCAAAACAATGACTTGTAAAGTTGGCACGATTCTTTCATTGTGCCAGTCGTTCTCGCAGGGGATCGCCCCGTGGATATAAAAGGAAATGCTATGAAGTCTGTATTTAAAGTTTCACTGGCTGCACTTACCCTGGCTTTTGCGGTGTCTTCTCAGGCCGCCGACAAACTTGTTGTAGCAACTGACACGGCGTTCGTTCCGTTTGAATTCAAACAGGGTGATAAATACGTTGGTTTCGACGTGGATCTCTGGGCCGCCATCGCGAAAGAACTGAAGCTGGATTACACCCTGAAGCCAATGGACTTCAGCGGCATCATCCCGGCGCTGCAAACTAAAAACGTTGACCTGGCGCTGGCCGGTATCACCATTACTGACGAACGTAAAAAAGCGATCGACTTCTCTGACGGCTACTACAAAAGCGGCCTGCTGGTGATGGTGAAAGCCGATAACAACGACGTGAAAAGCGTAAAAGATCTCGACGGTAAAGTGGTGGCAGTGAAGAGCGGCACCGGCTCCGTTGATTACGCGAAAGCCAACATCAAAACCAAAGACCTGCGCCAGTTCCCGAATATCGATAACGCCTACATGGAACTGGGCACCAACCGCGCTGATGCGGTTCTGCACGATACGCCAAACATCCTGTACTTCATCAAAACGGCAGGTAACGGCAAGTTCAAGGCAGTTGGTGAATCTCTGGAAGCACAGCAGTACGGTATTGCATTCCCGAAAGGCAGCGACGACCTGCGTAATAAAGTCAACGGCGCGCTGAAAACCCTGAAAGAGAACGGTACGTACAACGAAATCTATAAAAAATGGTTCGGTTCTGAGCCTAAATAATTCAGCCTGAATTCAGGTTTGTAACGCCCGGTAGCGCTTACGCTTGCCGGGCCTACATTTTTTGTTTTTCACCACGGTATACAGGAATACATCATGCAGTTTGACTGGAGCGCCATCTGGCCTGCCATTCCTCTCTTGCTTGAAGGCGCTAAAATGACCCTGTGGATTTCGGTCCTCGGTCTGGTTGGCGGGTTGATTATCGGCCTTGTTGCCGGTTTCGCCCGCACCTATGGCGGCTGGATTGCTAACCACATCGCGCTGGTTTTCATCGAAGTGATCCGCGGCACGCCAATTGTCGTGCAGGTCATGTTCATCTATTTCGCCCTGCCAATGGCCTTTACCGATCTGCGCATTGATCCGTTCAGCGCGGCCGTTGTGACCATCATGATCAACTCCGGTGCCTACATTGCGGAAATCACCCGTGGCGCGGTGTTGTCGATCCACAAAGGTTTCAGTGAAGCGGGTCTGGCATTAGGGCTTTCCCGTCGCGAAACCATCCGCCACGTTATTCTGCCGCTGGCACTGCGCCGCATGCTGCCACCGCTCGGTAACCAGTGGATCATCAGCATTAAAGATACGTCGCTGTTCATTGTGATCGGCGTAGCTGAGCTGACCCGTCAGGGTCAGGAAATTATTGCTGGCAACTTCCGTGCGCTGGAAATCTGGAGTGCGGTCGCCGTTGTCTACCTGATTATCACGCTGGTTCTGAGCTTTGTTCTGCGTCGTCTTGAAAGAAGGATGAAAATCCTGTGATTGAATTTAAAAACGTTTCCAAGCACTTTGGGCCAACCCAGGTGCTGCACAATATTGATCTGAACATCAAACAGGGTGAAGTGGTGGTGATTATCGGGCCATCCGGTTCCGGTAAATCGACGCTGTTACGCTGCATCAACAAGCTGGAAGAGATCACCAGCGGCGATCTGATTGTTGATGGCCTTAAGGTCAATGATCCGAAAGTGGACGAGCGCCTGATCCGCCAGGAAGCGGGCATGGTGTTCCAGCAGTTCTACCTCTTCCCACACCTGACGGCGCTGGAAAACGTGATGTTTGGCCCACTGCGCGTGCGCGGAGCCAGTAAAGCTGCCGCCGAAACGCTGGCAAAAGATCTGCTGGCGAAGGTCGGCCTCGCGGAGCGAGCGCACCACTACCCTTCTGAGCTGTCCGGTGGTCAACAACAGCGTGTGGCGATCGCCCGTGCGCTGGCGGTGAAGCCGAAAATGATGCTGTTTGATGAACCCACTTCCGCCCTCGACCCTGAGCTGCGTCACGAGGTGCTGAAAGTCATGCAGGATCTGGCCGAAGAAGGGATGACGATGGTTATCGTGACCCATGAAATCGGCTTTGCTGAGAAGGTGGCGTCCCGTCTGATCTTCATTGATAAAGGCCGTATTGCGGAAGACGGCAATCCACAAGCACTTATTGCGAACCCGCCAAGTCAGCGTTTGCAGGAGTTTCTGCAGCACGTGTCGTAAAACGACACCGTTCAACAAGCCGGGCATGCCCGGCTTTTTTATGCCAGATTGTTCCCAAAAATCCCTCTCCGCTCCTCGCACTCTATACTTATCATTTTGTTGAACATTTTCACCGGAGGACGCCGTGCCGTGGATATTGTTGCTGTTGCTGAGCTTGTTTAGTGCGCCATCGCTTGCCGTCACGATCCCAGGTGTTACCACCGGAACCGCCACCACGCAGGAAAGCACGCCGCCACCGGAACCTGACGTTGAACAGAAAAAAGCGGCCTACAGCGCCCTGGCTGATGTGCTTGAAAACGACACCTCGCGGCAGGAGTTAATCGATCAGCTACGTAAAGTGGCTGCCACTCCGCCACAGGAGCAGGTCCCGACCATTACGCCGCCGGAGGTTAAAGAGCAAAAAACGGTGCTGGAGAATGTTACCGACGTCAGCCGTCACTATGGTGAAGCTCTCTCCTCGCGTTTTGCCCAGCTCTACCGCAACCTGATTGGCTCCCCGCACAAGCCTTTTAATCCGCACACCTTCTCTGCGGCCGCTACCCAGTTTTTAATACTGGCTGGCGCGGTATTCATCTTTTACTGGCTGGTACGCCTGTGCGCCTGGCCGTTATACCGAAAAATGGGCCACTGGGGGCGTAAAAAGAACCAGCAAAAAAGCAGCTGGTTACACCTGCCCGCCATGATCGCCGGAGCCTTTATCATTGATTTGCTGCTGCTGACGCTAACGCTTTTTATCGGTCAGGTACTGGCCGACCATCTGAATACGGGCAACAAAACTATCGCCTTCCAGCAGGCGTTGTTCCTGAATGCTTTCGCGCTGATTGAATTTTTCAAGGCGTTGCTGCGTCTGATTTTTTGCCCGCATGTGCCGGACCTGCGCCCCTTTTCGATACGGGATGAGAGCGCCAGATACTGGGCTGTTCGTTTAAGCGTACTCAGCGGATTGATAGGTTACGGCCTGCTGGTGGCCGTGCCGATAATCTCCAACCAGGTCAACGTGCAGTTTGGCGCGCTGGCGAATGTGCTGATCATGCTCTG
This sequence comes from Enterobacter oligotrophicus, assembly GCF_009176645.1. Classification (NCBI taxonomy): domain Bacteria; kingdom Pseudomonadati; phylum Pseudomonadota; class Gammaproteobacteria; order Enterobacterales; family Enterobacteriaceae; genus Enterobacter; species Enterobacter oligotrophicus. The sequence goes on along the minus strand of NZ_AP019007.1, from coordinate 3,963,507 downwards.
CATCACCGTCTGGGCGCTCTACCTGATCTTCCACAATAAAAAAGCGATCACCGAGAGTCTGCTGCATCTGGCCGATCGAACGCTCTCTTTCTTCAGCCTGTTTATTCGCGCCTTCGCTCTGGTGTGGCACTGGCTGGCAAGCGCGTACTTTATTGTCCTGTGCTTCTTCTCGCTGTTTGATCCCGGCAACAGCCTGAAGTTTATGATGGGCGCAACGTTCAAAAGCCTGGCGATTATCGGCATTGCAGCCTTTGTTTCGGGCCTGCTGTCTCGCTGGATTTCAAAAACCATTACCCTGTCGCCACAGGTCCAGCGTAGCTATCCGGAACTGCAAAAACGGGTTAATGGCTGGATGTCGGTATCGCTTAAAGTGGCGCGCATTCTGACCGTCTGCGTGGCCATTATGCTGCTCCTCAACGCCTGGGGCCTGTTTGATTTCTGGAACTGGCTGCACAACGGCGCAGGGGAAAAAACCGTTGATATTCTGATTCGTATCGCGCTGATTTTGTTCTTTTCCGCCGTCGGCTGGACGCTTCTTGCCAGCCTTATTGAGAACCGGCTGGTCTCGGATATCCACGGCAGGCCGCTACCCAGCGCGCGCGCCAGAACGCTGTTAACCCTGTTCCGTAACGCGCTGGCGGTAATCATCAGCACCATTACCATCATGATTGTGCTCTCGGAAATCGGCGTGAATATCGCCCCGCTGCTGGCCGGTGCAGGTGCTCTGGGGCTGGCGATCTCCTTCGGTTCGCAAACGCTGGTGAAAGATATCATCACCGGCATCTTCATCCAGTTTGAGAACGGCATGAATACGGGCGATCTGGTGACCATTGGGCCGTTGACCGGTACGGTGGAGCGGATGTCCATTCGCTCCGTTGGCGTGCGTCAGGATACCGGTGCGTACCACATTATTCCGTGGTCTTCGATCACGACCTTCGCCAACTTTGTGCGCGGGATTGGCTCCGTTGTGGCGAACTACGATGTGGATCGTCACGAGGATGCGGATAAAGCGAAGCAGGCGCTACGGGATGCGGTCAGCGAACTGATGGAGATGGAGGATATTCGCGGGCTGGTGATTGGCGAACCGTCGTTTGCCGGCATCGTCGGGCTGACCAACACGGCGTTTACCCTGCGCGTGTCGTTCACCACTCAGCCGCTGAAGCAGTGGACGGTGCGTTTTGCCCTCGACAGCATGGTGAAAAAGCACTTTGATCTGGCGGATGTGCGAATGCCGGTGCAGACGTATCAGGTATTGCCATCGCCTGTGGCACCACCGCCGCCACAGGAGCCGACGTTGTAGCGTGGTTGCCCGGTGGCGTAACGCGACCGGGCCGAGCGGTTACTTACTGCGTTTGTTATCGTCCATAAATGTCCAGGCGATAAAACGACTCTGTTTCTGGCCTTGGGCCATCTCTTTTTTCACCACTTTTACCGCACCGACGTCGGTCAATGCACGATACAGCGGCGGCAGGTTATCGCCACGCGATACCAGCGTGGTAAACCACTTCACCTGACGGCCAAATGATTGACTTTCGGCAATCATCCGCAGGATAAACGCCACTTCTCCCCCCTCGCACCACAGCTCCTGCTGCTGGCCGCCGAAGTTCAGCGCGGCGTCTTCAGCCTGCCCGAGGTTGCGACGCTTACGCTCGCTGCCCGCACGGGCGGCGGCGGCTGAGTCATGGAACGGCGGATTACACAAGGTGGCATCGTACTGCTCGTTCTTATGAATGATGCCGTTGAAGATTGAGGCAGCATCTTTTTGGCGACGCAGGCGGATCGCGCGGCTTAAACCTGCATTTGCGCTGATAATCGCCTGTGCGCTGGAGAAGGCTTCAGCGCTCGTTTCACTGCCGGTAAAACGCCAGTGATATTCGTGAGCACCAATCAGCGGGTAGATGAGATTTGCCCCCGTACCGATATCCAGAACGGACGCCTGTTCTGGTATCACACCATGATTATCGTCTGCCAGCAGGTCGGCGAGATGATGAACGTAATCGGCCCGGCCAGGAACTGGCGGACAGAGAAAGCCTTCGGGAATGTCCCAGTGCGTCACACCATAAAAATGAGCCAGCAGCGCTTTATTCAGGGTTTTGACTGCCTGCGGGTCGGCAAAGTTAACCGAAGGTTCGCCAGCAGGCGTCTGCACGATAAAGTCCTGCAACTCAGGGCAGCTCAGGCACAGCGCTTTCATATCATAGCGGCTGCGATGGCGGTTACGCGGGTGCAATCCCGGCTTTTGGGAAGTCATGGCATTCTCCTTTAAACAGCGGCGTAAGATACCCTTTGCTGACCCAACGGTAAATATCTCTCTGCGAAAGGGGAAAAAGCGACCAAAATCAGCCGCCTGTATGTCTATGATCTGTCAATGATTTGTCAATTAATATCGTTCAAAAAATAAGCAGATCATAATCAAATTTTTGCGCTAAATCACACTCGCCAGGCTTCTAAACTTAAGAGGAATCACCTGTTGTTTCCCTGAGGATGTGATTATGAAAAAGTACCTGACCCTTGCTGTAATCGCTGGTGCGCTGACGACAGCGTCATTCTCTGCCTGGTCAGTTCAGCCTCTGACCGACGGCACAGATACCAGCCAGCTTCGACCTGCTGGTACGGTTTCAGTAAGCCGTGCGAGCAACCTTGACGATCTGCAGGATAAACTGGCTGAAAAAGCCCGCCAGGAAGGTGCCAAAGGTTTTGTGGTGAACTCCGCCGGTGGAGATAACCATATGTATGGTACAGCCACCATCTATAAATAATGTCTTAACCTGTCCCCTGACTGCATCTGCCCGACAGATGCAGTTTCTTTTTGTCCCGTCTTGACTGTACGATTTTTAACCCCATATTCATGTTATGCGTTCTGGATACCACTCAGGAGGGTGATATGGCTTCCGGCTGGGCAAATGACGATGCCGTTAACGAACAGATCAACAGTACAATTGAAGATGCGGTTGCCCGCGCTCGCGGTGAAATTCCGCGCGGGGAGAGCTTATTTGAATGTGAAGAGTGCGGTGAGCCAATCCCTGAAGCGCGCCGTAAAGCCATTCCCGGCGTGCGGTTATGTATCACCTGCCAGCAGGAGAAAGATTCAAATAATGCTTCTCACTCAGGATATAATCGCAGAGGATCGAAAGACAGCCAGTTACGTTGACTTTCCTTTACCAAAGTTAACCGCGCAAGCGGTTACCTTTACGCTCACGATTTTAAGTGAAACGTGTAGCAGAATGTGCCTTTCATACTCACTCTGTAAAGCGCAGCGACAAGAAGTGTAAATCGCCTCTCTGAATTTATTAATATTCAATAAGTTATTTGTCGTTCAGTTTTTTTGAGCAATGACGTCAATTCTCTTCGATTTTATCTCTCAGAAAAAAACGTGATACTTATCACATCGACGGAACATCGTCCCCTTAACAGAATAACCTGCGAGAGATTAATCATGAAAACCATCAAATATGCTGTTGCTGCTGTTGCCCTGTCCGCTCTGTCTTTTGGCGCATTCGCTGCAGAACCTGTCTCTTCTGCTCAGGCGCAGAGCCTCAACAAAATCGGTGTTGTCAGTGCTGAAGGCGCGACCACGCTGGACGGTCTGGAAGCCAAACTGGCTGAGAAAGCCGCAGCTGCCGGTGCAAGCGGTTATACCATCACTTCCGCGAACACCAATAACAAACTGAGCGGCACTGCGGTTATCTACAAATAATCGACCACATTATGCTCCACCCTCGCCATACCCTCTGGTGAGATGCTCCAACCCTCATTGACCCTGTTGTTGTTACCCTTGTTTGCCCGTCCGCCACTGGACGGGCTTTTTTTTTGCTAAAACGCCTGCGCAATACGTTCCAGCCCGGCTTCTACCGTCTCTGCCTCACCCGTTGCCAGCAGGCAGCAGGCCATCTGCAGCCTGATAGCGTGTGGAACAGGGACATTTCCGGCAAGGCACTGCGCAATCCAGTGGGCGGTGGTCTGCGGATCTTTTGCCTGCGGCAGGATCACATCGCTATTTTCTTCGCCACGCTCAAGCACAGCACGCGTGCCTGCGGAATCAATCAGCGTCAGTTGCGGACAACGCTGCGGATTGGCATACACCTCACCTTCCGTCCCGTGCATCAGCAATGCCCGGCCACCGATCTCTTCAAAGAACTTACCGACCCGCGTCACGTACTCCGGGTGCGACACGCTGGAAAGGCGCAGCGCAGCATCCTCAGCAAACGGGGTAGCCAGTTTCGCCAGGGTGTGTGCGCTGTTGCGCACGCCCATCCGCCAGCGCATGTCCAGTTGCTTTTCCAGCGGCGGACAAAGCGCGCTAATCGGAATGTATACCGGCTGGTGGCCATCCAGCTTCGCCTGCGCTTGCCCGGCGTGCAGAGTCGGTTCAATCCCCAGTAGCGCAAAAATGGTTTCTGTCAGAACTCGGGTCGGATCTTCACTAACACCATGCACAACGACCGGAAAACCCAGTTTATTCAGCAAAATAGCCAGCAGCGGCGTCAGGTTCGCCTGTTTGCGTGCGCCGTTATAGCTTGGGATCACAATCGGCATCGGTTTCGCCACGGGAGGCGTCAGGCGGAGGGTCTGCGCTTGCATTGCGTCGTAAAAGCCCCGCATCTCAGCCTCACCTTCACCTTTGATACGAAGTGCGATCAGAATACCGCCCATTTCAAGCTCAGGCACATCACCATTCAACATATGTGTGTAGAGCGCACGGGCGGTTTCCAGATCCAGGTCACGTGCATGATTTTTCCCACGCCCTACCTCTTTGATAATTTTGCGATAATCCACGACATCTCTCCTTACGGCATCATCTTGTTAACAATATAGCCCTGAAGAAGACCTCCACGGTAGTTTTTTATCATCGTTATCAAATCGCTGATTTAAATGAAATTAATTAAAAACAAGCATTATTTAAATTAATTGTGATTTATGCAGAAGATTCTTACACATCCTTTTTTTGGTTAAATACTCAGCGAAACATCATTGAGGATTAACGCTGAAACTGTCCAGGCAACATTTTTAGCGAAAAACATATCAGGATTTATTATGAACAAGGTTGCTTTAGGTTTATTCATCGCTGCAATGGTGGGATGTTCAGCATCCGCATTTGCAGCAACAAACGGTGAAGGTCAGATTAACTTCACGGGCGAAATTATTGATTCTGCTTGTCAGGTCGTTAATGGATTAAGTAATCCATTAAATGTGCAGTTGGGTAAAGTCTCAAAAACGGTATTCACCGGTGCAGGCTCCACCAGCACATTGACGAAGTTTGATATCCAGTTAAAAAATTGCCCGGAATCGGTCACCTCCGCTGCTATTAATTTTGGCGGTACGCCGGATACAAATAACAACTCTACGCTGGCAGTCACGCCAGAGGAAGATGCCGCAACAGGCGTCGCTATTCAGCTGGTTGATGCCTCAGAGCAGCCGGTCAGCCTGTATACGCCGTCTCAGCAGTATCCGTTAGCATCCGGAACCACCGTGAATGATCTGGAATTTGGTGCACGTTATATTCAAACCGAAGCGGCTATTACAGCGGGTCCGGCTAACTCTGTATCCACTTTCACCGTCATCTACAATTGATATTGTCAATCAAGAGATATGAGTTCTTTCCCCGGAACTGATATCTCTTCTTCTTATTGAGAAAGATTTATGCGTCACGGTTATTTACTGGCTTCTCTTTTACTGGCAGCAGCAACGGCACATGCCGGTGTCATTATTAATGGCACACGTCTGGTTTACCATGGAGATAAAAAGGAATCGTCTCTCGGTCTTTCAAACCCGGATTCAATGGATTATCTGGTCCAGTCCTGGGTCGACTCTGGCGGTAAAAAACTGAATAAAGCCCCCTTTCTTATTACTCCGCCGCTTTTCCGTCTTGATGCGAAAGAAGATAACGTTCTGCGTGTCGTGCGTACTGGGGGAAATTTGCCGGAAGATCGTGAGTCTCTGTACTGGCTGAATATTAAAGCGATCCCGTCATCAAAACGTGTGGAGGGGATGAACACTCTGCAAATCGCCATTAATACGCGTATTAAATTGTTGTATCGCCCTGCAGCGGTAAAGGGTCAACCTGAAGACGTCGCGGACAAACTTGAATGGCATCGCGAAGGTCACGATCTGGTTGTTAATAACCCAACACCTTTTTATATGAATTTCCAGACGGTCACACTGAACGGCCATAAAGTTGCTAAAGCAAACTGGGCAGTACCCAAAAGCGAAACCCATTTTGCCTTGCCTGATAATACCGGGGGCACAAACGTGTCATGGTCAATTATTACCGATTACGGCAGCATCAGTCATACCTGGTCTTCAACCGTTAATTAAGTCATTCATGTACAGACACGCTAAATAATCATGTACAGCACTAAAAAGCCCTTTACCTGCCGCTTATCCCCTTTGCTGACCCTGTTGTGTGGTCTGGCAATGGCGATCTTTGCACAGCAGGTCTGGGCTGATGATTATTTTAACCCGGCGTTACTGGATATTGATAATCCCCAGCAGGGAAAAACGGATCTGTCTCTCTATGAAAAAGGGCCAGGCCAGGCACCGGGTAAATATGAGGTGTCCATCTTTATTAATAATAATAAAATTGACACCCGTAATGTCACCTTCAAATTACAAAAAGATGCTAAAGGGAATAGTTCTCTTCAGCCATGTTTCAGCGCGGATGATTTAAAAAGCCTCGGCATTAAAACCAAAAAATACCCGCAACTGCTGGCTCAGGGACAGTGCGCTGACCTGAGTGCGATACCTGCGGCCTCTGCTTCGTTTCATGTCCGAAATCAGCAGTTGCTGCTCAGCATTCCGCAAACTGCGCTGGGCCAGGTGCCGCGCGGCTATATCGACCCGAAAGAGTTCGATGAAGGGATCACCGCAGGCATACTCAACTACAGCGCGACCGCCAGCCAAAGCCGTGCCCGGCAGCAGGGTGAACAGGACAACAGCAGCCAGTATGTCAACCTGCGCCCCGGATTGAACGTTGGAGCCTGGCGCGTTCGCAACTATTCAACATGGAATCGCAGCACCACGGGTAAAGAGGAACAGCAGAAGTTCTCTTCTGTTTATACCTATGCACAACGTGACATCGTGGCGATGAAAAGTGATGTTACAGTCGGGCAAAGTTCCTCACCTTCAGATGTGTTCGACAGCGTGCCCTATACCGGTGTGCAGCTCAAATCAGACAGCGACATGCTGCCGGATAGCGAAAGAGGCTATGCACCGATTATTCGCGGCACCGCACACAGTAACGCGCTGGTGATGGTACGCCAGAACGGCTATGTCATTTACCAGAACACCGTCGCACCGGGCGCGTTTGAAATTAACGATCTCTACCCGACAGGCAGCAGCGGCGATTTGCAGGTCACCGTCAAAGAGACGGACGGCAGCGAAAGCCATTTCGTGGTGCCTTACGCCTCTGTTCCCGTGCTGCAACGTGAAAAAAACCTCCGCTACAGCGTGACTGCAGGACGCTATCGCTCTTATGACAAAGATGTCGAGAAAACACCCTTTGCTCAGGGGAGTGCTATCTACGGTCTGCCTTATGGTTTTACCGCCTATGGCGGCGTACAGCAGAGCAGCCATTATCAGTCGCAGGCTTTTGGTGCCGGGAAAAACATGGGCGATCTCGGCGCGTTCTCCGTCGACGTGACGCGCGCAAAAGCGCTGCTGAAAAAGCAGCAGTCCAGCAAGGGGCAGTCCTGGCGCGTGCGCTACAGCAAAGATTTTGCCGGTACGGGGACGAATTTCTCGCTGGCGGGTTATCGCTACAACAGCAAAGGGTTTTACACCCTGGAAGACACCATGGAGTCGTATACCCGCTCGGACGACTGGTCTGCCCCACAGCAGCGCCGTGCCCGCACTGAAGCTACCGTCGATCAAACGCTGCCCGAGGGCTGGGGCTCGTTCACCCTGAGCCTGGTAAAAGAGACCTACTGGAACCAGAGCCAGGACATGACCTCAATGGGCATCAGTTATAACAACAGCTGGCACGGCGTGAGTTACAGCCTGAGCTACAGCATGAATAAAAATACCCAGGACAGCGATGAGGATGGTGAATCTGTTACCAATGACAACCAGTTCTCGTTAAACATTTCGGTTCCGCTTGATCACTGGATGCATAACACCTGGGCCACTTACAACCTGAACAACACCAAAGACGGGACGACGCAGAATTTCGGTCTTAACGGTACCGCGCTGCCGGAAGACAACCTGAACTGGAATATTCAGGAGGGGCTCAGCACCACTGGCAGCGGCAGTTCAACCAGTATGACTGCCGATTACAAAGGCACCTACGGTGAAGCGAGCGGCGGCGTCAGCCAGGACAAATATCAGCAGACGGTGAACGTCGGGCTGCAGGGCGGCATGATCGCCCACGCTAACGGCATCACGCTGAGCCAGCCGCTGGGTGAAACTATCGCCCTGGTAAAAGCGCCCGGAACGCACGGCACTCATATTGCTAACCAGACCGGTGTCGAAACCGATTTCCGCGGCTATACCGTGGTGCCGTTCATCACCGCTTATCGCCATAACACCGTTGCGCTGGATACCGAAACGCTGCCGGACGATGCCGACGTCACTCACGCTGCGCAAATTGTCACGCCAACGCGCGGTGCCGTGGTGCGCGCCAGCTTTAATACCCGCGTGGGTAACCGTGTACTGATGACGCTTACGCATAACGGTAAACCGCTGCCCTTCGGCGCAACGGTCACCACAGACGATAAGGACAATGAGTTTATCGTCGGTAACGATGGGCAGACCTATCTCTCTGGTTTGCCGCAGCAAGGACACCTTGCCGTCTCCTGGGGGCAGGATTCCAGCGAACATTGCGTCGCTGACTACGCGCTAACGGATGAGAAAGATAAATCCAGCATCATTAACGCTGCCGCGCAGTGTCATTGATTCAATGTTCAGGCTAAACATTATGCAAATGATTAAACAGTGCTTTTTCTTACTGGTTCTGGGAACCGCAGCGTTATTTATGCCCCATGCAAAGGCCACCTGCACCTCGCCGGACATGCCAAAAATGATTAACGTGGCCTCTATTTCAATCCCGACGACGCTTGCCGTGGGCGAAACCATTCCGGGTACGGAGCAGACGGTACACGTTGCCGGTAATTGCAACCAAAGTGTCGATAGCGGGCAGGAAATCGTCTCCTGTTATTACGGTACGGGAGCAGAGATCCCCGGACTGCGAGGCGTGTATGACTCCGGCGTACCTGGCGTGGGCATCGCTCTGATGAATGACAAAGGCCAGCGAATCAGCGGCGCAGGCGGCGTACAGTGCGATTCGCGGGGGACACCCGTTGGCTATGTCTCTACCGACGGGCAACAATCGTTTAGCTTCGAAGTCACGCTGGAACTGGTGAAAACGAGCAATACGGTGTCAGCAGGCACGCTGGTGCAGGGGCAGACGGAATTCGGCATCGGCGTTTTTGGCCATGAAGGGATCGGCAACCCTAACCATATCTCCTATTCCGGCAACGTTACTCTCCACGAAGTGACGTGCAACGTGTCACCGAAAAATCTCACCATCAATCTGGGTGATTTCCCGGTCAGTGATTTTATCGGTGCAGGCGTGCTCTCCTCACCGGCACAGAAATTCTACGTCAGCGTTAATTGCGACACCACGGTGCAGCCTGAAATCAAAATAAACAGTGCCAATGGGTATGAATCCGGCTATGAGGGCGTCATCAAACTCACTCAGCAAACCGGCATGGCGACGGGGGTCGGCGTCAGAATGCTCTTTGACGACAATATCGCCACCTTTGACACCTATATCCCGACAAAACAGCCAGCGAATGCCAATGAAACGTTAGCGATCCCGTTCGAGGTGCGCTATGAGCAGGTCAGCGACACGGTGACTCCTGGCCCTGCAAACAGTATTGCGACCCTCACCCTTGCCTATAAGTGATCATTATGAAAAAGACAGCATTGCTCCTGGCCCTGGGTCTGATAGCCCAGGCGCACGCAGAGGATATCCAGATACAGATGACAGGCAATATCTACGCCAATACCTGTGTCATCGACAGCGCCAGCCGCAATCTGACGGTAGATTTAGGTCAGGCGGTGGCGGGTAATTTTAAAGACGTGGGGGACACTGGCGAGTGGAAAGATTTTTCCCTGTCGGTGACACATTGCCCGGCAACGCTCGCGCTGGCTACCGCCTTTTTTTACGGACAGGCAGACAGCATACACCCGACAAAATTTGCCAACACCGGCAGCGCGAAAGGGCTGGCGCTGGAGCTGGCAGACCGTCAGGACAAAATACTCATCGCCCCGCAGGCGGCGTTTAACGTCCCGATCAACTCAGCCGATCACACCGCAACGTTTCCTCTGGCTGCACGTTACTACGCCACCTCTATGCCCGTCAGCGCCGGAACCTTCAACAGCGTGATTCAGGTGACCTTTACATACCAGTAGGACCGCGCCCCTTAGCACGGATGCTTTTCTTACGCCCGGCGGTCAGTTTTGCCGGGCGTTTTTTTACCTCTGGCACCTCCGGCTGTTCGATCGGGAAGACCGGCAGCGCGTTCAACAACCGTTGGCCGTAGTTTTTAGTGAGCAGACGTTTATCGTAGATCACCACCTCGCCCCAGCAGCCGTGGCTACGGATCAGACGCCCCACCTGCTGGATCAGGTTAAACGACGCCGCAGGCAGGCTTTGCACCTCAAACGGATAGCGATTCAGGCTTTTCAGCCATTCGCCTTCGGTGATCACTACCGGGCTGTCGATTGGCGGAAAGGCAATTTTGTGGATGTGTACCTGCGTCAGGTAGTCTCCTTTCAGATCCAGCCCTTCGGCGAAGGACTGCAACCCGACCAGCACGCTGCGCTCGCCGTTATCAATACGTTTACGATGGGTTTCCACCAGCCGGTAGCGTGGCTGATCGCCCTGCACCAGCAGGAGTAAACGCAGGTCGGTGACGTATTCCAGGAAACGCTGCATCGCGCGCCCGCTGGCAAACAGCACCAGCATGCCGGGGTATTTTTTGCTCTCAACCTGCTCGCGGAAGTAGGCTGCCATTTCCGCAATGTGCTGCTCTTCGTTATCGATAAGCGGCTCATAGTTCATGCGCGGGATCACCAGCTTGCCCTGTTCGCAGTGGTTAAACGGCGAGTCCAGTGCTACAAAGCGGTCGCCCGCTTTCTCTTTCAGGCCGCTCATCTCCTGCAAGCGTGAGAAACTGTTCAGGGATCGCAACGTCGCAGAAGTGATGACCACATGGGGTACGCTGCGCCAGATAAGTTTTTCCAGCTGATCGGCGACACGAATACCCACGCAGTGGAAAAACAGATGCACCTGCCCCTCTTTCACTTCACGCGTTGCCCATTTGGTCACTGGCGCGCCGGATGCCTGGGCTAAAGAGGCCAGCCGCCACAGTTTGCTCTGCGCCTCAAACATGCCGAGCGCGCGGTTCATCTGGAGCAGTATGCGGTGCAGGCGGACCACGTCATGCGTGCCGGTTTTCTCACTCAGATCGTTTAAAAACAGCTCCGCCAGCCCGCGCAGCTTTTCGAGGTGCTTCGCCAGCTGCTGGCAGATCTCCATCACCTCTTCCGGCAGTTCCCCCATCGCAAAGCGGTGTTCCGCCTCCTGGGTCGCCGGAAGATAGAGATTCAGGATGTTGTTGAGTGATGAAATGAGGCTGTAAACCTCTTCGCAGTGCTCGCTCAACCGCTCAGGCACCGCCAGCGGCGGCGTGGTTTTCGGGCGAAACTGCTCCATGCAGGTTGCCACCAGCTTGCAGAAAAGATCGAGCTGCAGACGAAACCACGGCGCGGTGATTTCAGCGCTCATCTCCAGCGCGTCGCGCGCCACGTCCGGCAGATGGTGGCCTTCATCAAGCACCAGCAGCAGGTTTTTCGGCTCCGGCAGTACCGATTCGCTCTCCAGCGCGGCCATCACCAGCGCATGGTTAGCCACGACCACTTCCGCTTCCTGAATTTCGCGCCGGGCGACAAAAAACGGGCATTCACGGTAGTAGTGGCAGTTGCGGTTCAGACAGCTGGCTTTATCGGTGCTGAGCCTGCGCCACAAATCGTCACCAATTGCCTGGCTGGTGTGATCGCGCAGACCGTCCCATTTGTAGCCGTCGAGATCGGCTTTCAGCTTCGCGCATTGTTCCTGCTCGACCTTGTTGTTCGGCGTGAGTTCATCGTCGAGAAATGCCAGCAGATCCTGTTGATTAGGCTCACTGCTGGCAAGCGCGGCCAGATTGCGCGGGCAAACGTAGCGCCCACGCCCAAAGGCCGCCGTAAACCGCAGGTCGGGGATGATTTTGCGCAGCAGCGGTAAATCTTTGCTGAAGATCTGATCCTGCAGCGCCACGTTGGCGGTGCTGACCACCAGCGTTTTATCCTCTTCCCGCGCAATAGCAATACCGGGAATCAGATACGACAGGGTTTTCCCGACGCCGGTCGGGGCTTCAATCGCCAGATGTCGCCCGTCATCCCCGGCGAGCGTTTTTGCCACGTCAGCAATCATCTGCCGCTGCGGTGCTCGGGGGATAAAATCGGGGATCTGCTGTTGTAGCGCCTTATACCATGCGCCAATTTGCGCTTTGAGCGCAGCGGTTAAAGCCATTGGAAAACCTGAAATACTGTATAAACAGCCACTATTGTGGCACTTTCTCTTCGCTGCCGCAAAAAGAAAAGCCCGGCTTTACGACCGGGCTTCCAGATTACTGCGGTTTAGCAGGCTTACGCGGGCGGCGTCGGCGCTGCCCTTCCCCTGCCGGTTTTGCCTCACCGCTGCGCCACGGGTTTTCTCCACCAGATTTAGCCTCACTGCTGCGGCGCGGAGGTTTTCCCGGTTTTTTCGGTGCGCCGCCTTCTGAACGACGCGGCTGCTGACCTCGACCGCCGCCGCCGCGCTGCTGGCGACCGTTTTGAATGGGCTCAGCCTGAATGGACGGGTCCACCTCATAGCCCGGCGTTTCGATACGCGGGATCTCTTTTTTCAGCAGACGCTCGATATCACGCAGCAGTTTGTGTTCATCCACACAAACCAGTGAAAGCGCTTCACCGGTTGCCGCCGCACGACCGGTACGGCCAATACGGTGAACGTAGTCTTCCGGCACGTTCGGCAGCTCGTAGTTCACCACATGCGGTAGCTCTTCAATATCCAGCCCACGCGCCGCGATGTCGGTTGCTACCAGCACGCGGATATCGCCAGATTTAAAGTCCGCCAGCGCACGGGTACGTGCCCCCTGGCTCTTGTTGCCGTGGATGGCGGCACTGCGAATGCCGTCTTTATTCAACTGCTCCGCCAGGTGGTTAGCGCCGTGCTTGGTACGGGTAAAGACCAGCACCTGCTGCCAGTTGCCCTGACCGATCATCTGGGAGAGTAACTCCCGCTTACGTTTTTTGTCGACGAAATGCACGTGCTGCGTCACCTGCTCGGAGGCGGTGTTACGGCGCGCCACTTCCACTTCCAGCGGGTTATGCAGCAGCTTTTCCGCCAGCGCCTTGATCTCATCGGAGAAGGTCGCAGAGAACAGCAGGTTCTGACGACGCGCAGGCAGTTTTGCCAGCACGCGGCGGATATCATGAATGAAGCCCATGTCCAGCATACGGTCGGCTTCATCCAGCACCAGGATTTCGATGCTATCGAGCTTCAGCGCGTTCTGGTGTTCCAGATCCAGCAGGCGACCCGGCGTTGCCACCAGCACGTCCACACCGCCGCGCAGCTTCATCATCTGCGGGTTAATGCTGACGCCACCGAAAACCACCAGCGAACGAATGTTGAGATAGCGGCTGTAATCACGCACGTTCTCACCAATTTGCGCCGCCAGCTCACGGGTTGGCGTGAGGATCAGCGCACGAACCGGACGACGGCCTTTAGCGTGCGGCTGATTTTTTACCAGCAGTTCTAACAGCGGCAGGGTAAAGCCCGCCGTTTTACCGGTGCCGGTCTGGGCGCTGGCCATCAGGTCACGCCCCTGCAGAACAGCAGGAATAGCCTGCTGCTGGATTGGGGTTGGCTCGACGTAACCTTGTTCTGCGATCGCGCGCAGAATTTCCGGGCTCAGGCCAAGGGAATCAAAAGACATAAAAACTCCGAACCGCCCCGACCATCACAGGTGTAGTTTTCAGGGAGATATAACAATTGGGAGGACAAAAACCACAATGCCATGAAGCAGCGGAGTGTAGCAGCTTTTGTGACGTGGCGCATAAAATATCCCTCAGGGATTCATCGACGAAATATTTCCCGCCAAAGGGGCAACTGGACAAAATGGCGAACCGGGCATAATCTTAATCAATCGATTGATTAATTTTTAATGCCGCCATGAATACGACACCCACAACAACCAAAGGTGAACAGGCCAAAAGCCAGCTTATCGCCGCTGCGCTGGCACAGTTTGGTGAGTATGGACTCCATGCCACCACGCGGGATATCGCCGCGCAGGCCGGGCAAAACATTGCGGCGATTACCTACTATTTTGGTTCAAAAGAGGATTTATACCTCGCCTGCGCCCAGTGGATTGCCGACTTCATTGGCACAAATTTTCGCCCGCATGTTGAAGAGGCCACCGCGCTGTTCAGCCAGCCAGCACCTGACCGTGCCGCTATTCGTCAGCTTATCCTTAACGCCTGCCATAATATGATCCGTCTGCTGACGCACGACGATACGCTGAACCTGAGTAAGTTTATCTCCCGCGAACAACTTTCCCCCACTGCCGCTTACCAGCTGGTACACGACCAGGTGATTGCGCCGATGCACACCCACCTGACCCGGCTGATTGCGGCCTACACCGGGCGAGAGGCCGACGATACCGAGACGATTTTGCATACCCATGCCCTGCTGGGCGAAGTGCTGGCCTTTCGTCTGGGCCGGGAGACCATCCTGTTACGCACGGGCTGGACACAATTCGATGAGGATAAAGCCGCGCAGATTAGCCAGGTCATCACCTGTCATGTTGATCTGATCCTGCAAGGCTTAACGCAAAGGAGCCTGAAGTCATGAAAAAACCTGTCGCCATCATTCTGGTGGTTGTCGTGTTGCTTGCTGCGGGCATCGGCGGCTGGCTGTGGTATCAGAGCCAGCAGGATCGTGGCCTGACGCTGTACGGTAACGTCGATATTCGTACTGTGAATATGAGCTTCCGCGTTGGCGGGCGTCTGGCCTCGCTGAACGTTGACGAAGGCGATGCGATTAAAACCGGGCAGACGCTGGGGATGCTGGATAAAGCGCCCTACGAGAACGCCCTGTTGCAGGCAAAAGCAGGCGTTTCCGTGGCTCAGGCGCAGTATGACCTGATGCTGGCAGGCTACCGTGATGAAGAGATCGCCCAGGCCGCCGCTGCCGTTAAGCAGGCGAAAGCCGCCTATGACTACGCGCAGAACTTCTATAACCGTCAGCAGGGACTGTGGAAAAGCCGCACCATTTCCGCCAACGATCTGGAAAATGCCCGTTCATCCCGCGACCAGGCACAGGCCACGCTGAAATCCGCGCAGGATAAGTTAAGCCAGTACCGCACCGGTAACCGCGCGCAGGACATCGCCCAGGCGAAAGCCAGCCTTGAACAGGCGCAGGCGCAATTAGCGCAGGCGGAGCTGGATCTGCATGACACCACGTTAATCGCGCCGTCTGACGGTACGCTGATGACCCGCGCCGTGGAGCCGGGCAGCATGCTCAGCGCAGGCAGCACCGTATTAACGCTCTCTCTGACCCGCCCGGTATGGGTGCGTGCCTACATTGATGAGCCGAACCTCGGCCAGATGCAGCCGGGCCGCGAGCTGCTGCTCTATACCGACGGTCGCCCGGACAAGCCGTATCACGGCAAAGTGGGCTTTGTCTCCCCTACCGCCGAATTCACGCCGAAAACCGTTGAAACGCCGGATCTGCGTACCGACCTGGTGTACCGCCTGCGCATTATCGTCACCGATGCGGACGACGCGCTGCGTCAGGGTATGCCGGTCACCGTAAAAATCAACGACGGGGAACGACATGAATGATGCGGTTATTCAGATTAACAATCTGGTCAAACGCTTCGCGGGGATGGAGAAACCCGCGGTAGCGCCGCTGAACTGCACCATCCAGAAAGGCTATGTGACCGGGCTGGTCGGCCCTGATGGTGCAGGCAAAACCACGCTAATGCGCATGCTCGCGGGGTTGCTTAAGCCGGATGAAGGCTCGGCCAGCGTGCTGGGCCTCGATCCGATTAAAGATGACGGTGCGCTCCACGCCATGCTCGGCTATATGCCGCAGAAGTTTGGGCTGTATGAAGACCTGACGGTGATGGAAAACCTGAATCTGTATGCCGACCTGCGCAGCGTCACCGGTGAAACGCGGCAGAAAACCTTCGCCCGTCTGCTGGCGTTTACGTCGCTTGGCCCGTTTACCGACCGGCTGGCGGGCAAGCTCTCCGGCGGGATGAAGCAGAAGCTGGGGCTGGCCTGTACGCTCGTGGGCGAGCCGAAAGTTCTGCTGCTGGATGAGCCCGGTGTGGGCGTGGACCCGATTTCCCGCCGCGAGCTGTGGCAGATGGTGCACGAGCTGGCGGGCGACGGGATGCTGATCCTCTGGAGCACCTCCTACCTCGACGAAGCGGAACAGTGCCGCGACGTGCTGCTGATGAACGAAGGCGAGCTGCTCTATCAGGGTGAACCAACAAAACTGACGCAAAGCATGGCCGGGCGCAGCTTTCTGCTGCACAGCCCGCAGGAGTCCAACCGCAGACTGCTGCAACGGGTGCTGAAACTGCCGCAGGTGAGCGACGGGATGATTCAGGGCCGTTCGGTGCGGGTGATCCTCAAAAAAGAAGCCACCGCTGACGATATCCGTCACGCTCAGGGAATGCCTGAGGTTGAGATGGAAGAGACCGCGCCGCGCTTTGAAGATGCGTTTATCGACCTGCTGGGCGGGGCGGGCACGTCGGAATCACCGCTGGGTGCGATCCTGCACACGGTTGAGGGCACGCCGGGCGAAACGGTGATCGAAGCGAAATCCCTGACCAAGAAATTCGGGGATTTTGCCGCCACTGATAACGTCAATTTCGCGGTGAAACGCGGCGAGATTTTTGGCCTGCTCGGGCCGAACGGCGCGGGGAAATCGACCACCTTTAAAATGATGTGCGGCCTGCTGGTGCCTACCTCCGGTAAAGCGCTGGTGCTGGATATGGATCTGAAGATCAGCTCCGGCAAGGCGCGACAGCACCTGGGCTATATGGCGCAGAAATTCTCGCTGTACGGCAACCTGACGGTTGAGCAAAACCTGCGTTTCTTCTCCGGTGTCTACGGCCTGCGGGGTCGCGCGCAAAACGAGAAAATCAGCCGTATGACCGATGCGTTTGGCCTGACGAATATCGCTTCGCACGCCACCGATGAGCTGCCGCTCGGTTTTAAGCAACGCCTGGCGCTGGCCTGCTCGCTGATGCATGAGCCGGATATCCTGTTTCTCGATGAACCCACCTCAGGCGTTGATCCCCTCACACGCCGTGAATTCTGGCTGCATATCAACAGCATGGTGGAGAAAGGCGTTACCGTAATGGTGACAACCCACTTTATGGATGAGGCGGAGTATTGCGACCGGATCGGGCTGGTTTACCGCGGCAAGCTGATTGCTCACGGCACGCCAGACGATCTGAAAGAACAGGCCGCCGACGAAAAACGGCCGGACCCGACCATGGAGCAGGCGTTTATCACGCTTATCCACGACTGGGATAAGGAGCATACCAATGAGCCATAACGTGATGTCGTTGCGCAGGGTGCGCGCGCTGTGCGTTAAAGAGACACGCCAGATCGTCCGTGACCCGAGTAGCTGGCTGATTGCGGTGGTGATCCCCCTGCTGCTGCTGTTTATCTTTGGCTACGGGATTAACCTGGATTCCAGCAAGCTGCGCGTCGGGATTTTGCTGGAACAGCAGAGCGAAGAGGCGCTGGATTTCACCCACGCGATGACCGGCTCGCCTTATATTGACGCCACGATCAGCGACAACCGCCAGGAACTGATCCAGAAAATGCAGGCCGGGAAAATCCGTGGTCTGGTGGTGATCCCGGTGGATTTCGCGGCCAACATGGCGCGGGCGAATACCGATGCCCCGATACAGGTGATTACTGACGGCAGCGAACCGAACACCGCGAACTTTGTGCAGGGCTACGTGGAAGGCATTTGGCAACTGTGGCAAATGCAGCGGGCCGAGGACCGGGGTGAAACGTTCGAACCGCTGATTGACGTGCAGACGCGCTACTGGTTTAACCCTGCCGCCATCAGCCAGCATTTTATTATTCCCGGTGCGGTAACCATCATCATGACGGTGATAGGCGCAATTCTTACTTCGCTGGTCATCGCCCGCGAATGGGAGCGTGGCACGATGGAGGCGCTGCTCTCGACCGAAGTGACGCGGGTTGAGCTGCTGCTTTGCAAGCTGATCCCCTACTACTTCCTCGGCATGCTGGCGATGCTGCTCTGTATGCTTGTCGCCGTCTTTATCCTCGGCGTACCGTATCGCGGTTCGCTGGTACTGCTGTTCCTCATCACCAGCCTGTTTCTGCTGAGCACGCTGGGAATGGGGCTGCTCATCTCCACCATCACCCGCAACCAGTTTAATGCCGCGCAGGTAGCGCTCAATGCCGCCTTTTTACCGTCGATTATGCTGTCCGGGTTTATTTTCCAGATAGACAGCATGCCCGCAGTGATCCGCGCCGTAACGTACATTATTCCTGCCCGTTACTTTGTGAGTACCCTGCAGAGCCTGTTCCTCGCCGGGAATATTCCGGTGGTGCTGATTATCAATATCCTGTTTTTGATGGCGTCGGCGGTAATGTTTATCGGGTTGACGTGGATGAAAACGAAAAGAAGGTTAGATTAACCATCGGATTTTGTAGGTCGGGTAAACGAAAGCGCCACCCGACAGGAGGACGACGCGATGTTTCACCGTTTATGGACATTAATACGCAAAGAGCTGCAATCCTTGCTGCGTGAGCCGCAAACCCGCGCCATTCTGGTGTTACCGGTGCTGATCCAGGTGCTGTTGTTCCCGTTTGCCGCCACGCTGGAGGTAACAAATGCGACCATCGCCATCTATAACGAAGACAACGGCAAACATTCCGTCGAGCTGACACAGCGTTTTGCCCGCGCGAAAGCCTTCACCCACGTGCTGCTGCTGAAAAGCCCGCAGGAGATCCAGCCCACCATCGACACGCAAAAAGCGCTATTGCTGGTGCGTTTTCCAGCGGACTTCTCCCGCAATCTGGATACTTTCCAGACCGCACCGATGCAGCTCATCCTCGACGGGCGTAACTCCAACAGCGCCCAGATCGCCGCTAACTATCTGCAGCAGGTGGTGAAGGATTACCAGCAGACATTAATGGAGGGAAAACCTAAACCCAATAACAGCGAGCTGGTGGTGCGCAACTGGTATAACCCGAATCTGGATTACAAGTGGTTTGTGGTGCCGTCGCTGATCGCCATGATCACCACCATCGGGGTGATGATCGTCACCTCCCTGTCCGTCGCACGTGAACGCGAGCAAGGCACGCTCGATCAGCTCCTGGTGTCGCCGCTGGCGACCTGGCAGATTTTCGTCGGTAAAGCGGTTCCGGCGCTGATTGTTGCCACCTTCCAGGCCACCATCGTGCTGGGGGTAGGGATTTTTGCTTACCAGATCCCGTTCGCCGGATCGCTGGCGCTGTTCTACTTCACGATGGTGATTTACGGGCTGTCGCTGGTAGGGTTTGGACTGCTGATTTCCGCCCTCTGCTCCACGCAGCAACAGGCGTTTATCGGGGTGTTTGTGTTTATGATGCCAGCAATTTTGCTTTCCGGGTATGTTTCACCCGTCGAGAACATGCCGGTCTGGTTGCAGGATCTGACGTGGATAAACCCGATTCGACACTTTACGGATATCACCAAGCAAATTTATCTGAAGGATGCGAGTCTGGATATTGTCTGGGGAAGTTTGTGGCCGCTACTGGTCATCGCGGCCACGACAGGCTCAGTGGCCTATGCGATGTTTAGACGCAACATTGCGTAGCTTTTTCTCTTTGGTCAGTAACGAGACCACCGCAGGCCCTGCAAGAATAGCCAGACCGGCCAGCGCCAGCAGCAGGTTGTTTTGCAGCACGCGCGACAGCAGCCACAGGACAATCATTGCCGCACCGAAATACCACGTGGTGGTGAGCTCTTCGAGCACATCACCCACTTCACGCCAGCGTGCTTCGTGATGACGCTGTAAGAACAGCATCGACAGCACAGTCACACCGTAAAGCACACATAACCCTAAGCCAACACGCACCAGCGTGCCGCTCATCCAGCCCATCACCAGTACGGCCACGACCAGTAAATGCAACATTATCTGCCAGCAACTAAGACCTGTTGCGACACGAACACGTTGTTGCCACTTCATGGCTTCTCTCCTGAAGGATTTTTATCTGCTTATTCAGACTACCGCACTTTACGGAAAATTCCGTAACGCCGCATCTTTTTGTGACGCCTACTACACTTTATTTTCATCGGGATAGTCACCCAGGAAGGTGTTTATGACCAATAAAACGCAGCATTTCTCGCTTAAGGTGCTGACGATAAACATTCATAAGGGCTTCACAGCATTTAATCGCCGCTTCATTTTACCGGAGCTGCGCGACGCGGTACGCACCGTCAGCGCGGATATTGTCTGCCTGCAGGAAGTGATGGGCGCGCATGAGGTACATCCCATGCATTTTGAAAACTGGCCCGACACGCCTCACTATGAATTTCTGGCCGATACGATGTGGAGCGATTACGCCTACGGACGCAATGCGGTCTACCCTGAAGGGCACCACGGCAATGCGGTGCTGTCACGTTTTCCGATAGAGCATTACGAGAACCGCGACGTATCCGTGGGCGAAAGCGAAAAACGCGGGCTGCTTTACTGCCGCATCACACCGCCTGACCTGGAATTTCCCGTTCACGTAGGCTGTGTACATCTTGGCCTGCGTGAAGCACACCGTCAGGCACAGTTGCAGATGCTGGCCGACTGGAGCAATGCGCTGCCAGAAGGTGAGCCCGTGGTCGTTGCCGGTGATTTCAACGACTGGCGTCAGCGGGCCAACCATCCGCTGAAAGTGAACGCCGGACTGGAGGAGATTTTTACCCGCGCCAATGGACGTCCCGCACGTACGTTCCCGGTGCGCTTTCCCCTGCTGCGCCTTGACCGCATCTACGTGAAAAATGCCCATGCCAGCAGCCCGACCGCACTGGCGTTACTCAACTGGCGACATCTCTCCGACCACGCCCCACTCAGCGCGGAGATCCATTTATGAAATGTTCATGGCAGGAAGGTAACCGCATTACGCTGCTGGAAAATGGCGATCATTATTATCCGGCCGTGTTTAAAGCTATTGATAACGCACAGCAGAAAGTGATCCTCGAAACGTTTATCTGGTTCGAAGATGAGGTCGGCAAGCAGCTTCACAGCGTGCTCCTGCGTGCCGCCCTTCGTGGCATTAAAATTGAAGTCCTGCTGGATGGTTATGGCTCGCCGGATCTCAGTGATGCGTTCGTGAACGAGCTGACCTCTGCGGGCGTGGTGTTCCGCTACTACGATCCTGGCTCTCGCCTGTTTGGTATGCGCACCAACCTCTTCCGCCGGATGCACCGCAAAATTGTGGTCGTTGATGAGACGGTGGCGTTTGTTGGCGGCATTAACTACTCCGCCGAACATATGTCCAACTACGGCCCGGAAGCGAAGCAGGATTACGCGATTCGCATTGAAGGGCCGGTGGTTCAGGACATCCTGCTGTTCGAGCTGGAAAACCTGCCCGGAAAAGAGGCCGCTCGCCGCTGGTGGAGGCGACGCCATCGCCCGGAAGAGAACCGCAAGCCCGGTGAAGCGCAGGCGTTGTTTGTCTGGCGGGATAACGACGAGCACCGGGACGACATTGAACGTCATTACCTGAAGATGCTGGCAAACGCGAAGCGCGAGGTAATCATCGCCAACGCGTACTTCTTCCCTGGCTACCGCCTCTTACACGCAATGCGTAATGCTGCCCGACGCGGAGTGCGCGTGAAGCTGATTGTGCAGGGCGAGCCAGACATGCCGATTGTCAAAGTTGGCGCACGCCTGCTTTATAACTATCTGGTGAAAGGCGGCGTGCAGATATATGAATATCGCC
This sequence comes from Enterobacter oligotrophicus, assembly GCF_009176645.1. NCBI lineage: Bacteria > Pseudomonadati > Pseudomonadota > Gammaproteobacteria > Enterobacterales > Enterobacteriaceae > Enterobacter > Enterobacter oligotrophicus. The sequence continues at coordinate 3,941,421 of NZ_AP019007.1, read as the reverse complement.
GCCGACCGCTGCACGGCAAAGTGGCACTGATGGACGATCACTGGGCGACTGTCGGCTCCAGTAATCTCGATCCGCTGAGCCTGTCACTCAATCTGGAAGCCAATCTGATCATCCACGATCGCCAGTTTAACCAGACCCTGCGCGATAACCTTCAGGGTCTGATCGTCAATGACTGCGTGCGGGTTGATGAATCCATGGTGCCGAAACGCACCTGGTGGAACCTGGGCATCGGCGTGGTGGTGTTCCATTTTCTGCGACATTTCCCGGCAATGGTCGGCTGGCTGCCCGCGCATACGCCGAAACTTGCGCAGGTGGAACCTCCTGTTCAACCTGAAATGGAAACCCAGGACCGCATTGAAGCGGAAGATGGAGGGAAAACCTGATGTCGAAATCGCATCCTCGCTGGCGACTGGCGAAGAAGATCCTCACCTGGCTGTTCTTTATTGCCGTCGCGGTGCTGCTGGTGGTGTACGCCCGGAAAGTTGACTGGGAAGAGGTATGGAAAGTTATCCGCAACTACGACCGGATGGTGCTGCTGGGTGCCGTTGGGCTGGTGATCGTGAGCTACCTGATCTACGGCTGTTACGATCTGCTGGGCCGGGCGTATTGTGGTCATAAACTCTCAAAACGACAGGTGATGCTGGTATCGTTTATCTGTTATGCCTTCAACCTCACGCTCAGCACCTGGGTTGGTGGTATCGGCATGCGCTATCGCCTCTACTCTCGTCTGGGGCTGCCGGGCGGGACCATCACGCGTATTTTCTCGTTAAGTATCACGACCAACTGGCTGGGCTATATTCTGCTCGGCGGCGTGATCTTCACCTTTGGTGTAGTGCAGCTACCTGCACACTGGTACATCGACGAAACTACGCTGCGGATTTTGGGCATCGTGCTGCTGTTGATTATCGCCCTGTATCTGTGGGCATGCGCCTTTGCGAAACGCCGTCATATGACCATCAAAGGGCAAAAGCTGGTGCTGCCCTCCTGGAAATTTGCGGTTCTGCAGATGGTCGTCTCCAGCGCCAACTGGATGGCAATGGGGGCAATTATCTGGATGCTCATCGGCGAAGACGTGAACTATTTCTTCGTGCTTGGCGTGCTGCTGGTGAGCAGTATTGCCGGAGTGATTGTGCATATTCCGGCGGGAATTGGCGTACTGGAAGCGGTCTTTATCGCCCTGCTTGCCGGGGAACATGTTTCGCAAGGCACGATTATCGCCGCCCTGCTCGCCTATCGCATGATTTATTACTTCCTGCCGCTGGCGCTGGCAACGGTCTGTTATCTGGTGCTGGAGAGCCGGGCGAAGAAGCTGAGAGCGAAAAACGAAAAGGCGTTGGCAAAATGATTTTTGTCGGGTGGCGCTGCGCTTACCCGACCTACGAAACCGGAACCGTAGGCCGGGTAAGGCGAAGACGCCACCCGGCAAAACAACCTTAGCGACGGTTGCCGAAAATACGCAGCAGCATCAGGAACAGGTTGATGAAGTCCAGATACAGCGTCAGGGCACCCAGAATCGAGTATTTGCGCAGGTTTGAACTGTCGCGCACGTCGATCTGCTCACCGATGTTTTTCAGCTTCTGGGTGTCGTAAGCCGTCAGGCCGACGAAGACCACCACCCCGATATAGGTCACCGCCCACATCAGCGCCTCACTCTTCAGCCACAGGTTGACCAGCGACGCCAGCACAATCCCGATCAGCCCCATAAACAGCATGCTGCCGAAGCCGCTCAGGTCACGCTTAGTCGTGTAACCATAAAGGCTCATTGCACCGAACATCCCGCCGGTCACCACAAACGTGCTGGCGATGGAAGAGTAGGTATAGACGATGAAAATACTGGAAAGCGTCAGCCCGGTTAACGCCGAATAGAGCATAAACAGCGTGGTCGCCATCCCGGCACTGAGTTTTTGCACCAGCCCTGAGAGAACAAACACCAGTGCCAGCTGCGCAATAATCAGCCCGAAAAAGGTGATTTTGCTGGAAAAGATAAACATCATCAGTTCAGGCGTGTTTGCGGCATACCACGCGATAAATGCGGTAAGCAGCAGGCCGACTGTCATCCAGCCGTACACCTGAGCCATATACGTCTGCAGCCCGCTACGGGTCTGCTGTACTATTGAATCGGAACGCGGAAATCGGTCCATGATTCACTCCTGATTAAATTGACACACACGTTAAGACTAACACATCCACGTAAACCGACTACCAACGACCGGCAGCTTGTTTGTCGCTATCACGCGACTCAACCCATCTGTCGCCTTCCGGCGTCGCTTCACGCTTCCAGAACGGTGCTTTGGTTTTAAGGTAATCCATAATGAACTCCCCTGCCGCAAATGCGCTACCGCGGTGTGCGCTGGTAACCCCAACAAACACAATCTCCTCGCCCGGCCACATTTCACCGATGCGGTGGATAACGGTCACGCGCCCGAGCGGCCAGCGGCCTCGCGCCTCTTCCACAATCTCCGCGAGAGATTTCTCCGTCATTCCCGGATAGTGCTCCAGCGTCAGCGCTTTTACGCTGTCACCGAGGTTGTGGTTGCGCACTTTACCGGTAAACGTCACGACCGCGCCGTCCTCATCGCGCTCTGCCAGCCAGTCATATTCTTTACCGACGTTAAAGCGATCGTGACTGACCAGAATTCGGGTTTCAGCCATCTCAGCCCCCTGTAACCGGCGGGAAAAAAGCGACCTCATCACCCGCCGTCAGCGGATGGTCAAAATCAACCAGCGTCTGGTTAACCGCCGCCAGCAGCTTGCCTTCATCCAGCGCCAGCGCCCAGCGGTCGCTTTGTGTAGCCAGATGTGCACGCAGGGCGGCAACGTTTTCAAACGAGCCGTCCAGCGTCAGGCTGTCGGTATTGACCAGTTCGCGCACCTGGGCAAAAAAGAGCACCTTAATCATGGCTGTCCACCTTAAAATCGCCGGATTTGCCGCCGCTTTTCGCCAGCAGGCGAACCGGACCAATCACCATGTCTTTTTGCACGGCCTTGCACATATCGTAGATGGTCAATGCGGCCACAGACGCGGCCGTCAGTGCTTCCATCTCAACGCCCGTTTTACCGGTTAAGCGACACAGCGATTCAATGCGAACGCGGTTGTGCTCCGGCTGCGCCTGCAGATTCACTTCCACTTTGCTCAGCATCAGCGGGTGGCACAGCGGGATTAAGTCCCAGGTACGTTTCGCAGCCTGAATACCGGCAATACGGGCGGTGGCAAAGACATCACCTTTGTGGTGGCTGCCGTCGATAATCATCGCCAGGGTTTCTGGCAGCATGGTGACGAACGCTTCGGCGCGCGCCTCGCGCACCGTTTCCGCTTTGGCGGAGACATCCACCATGTGCGCTTCACCAGCGGCGTTAATGTGGGTCAGTTGCGACATAACTTATTTCTTCAGATGAGGATGGAAATTACACGGACGGGTACGGGCATCCAGTTGCGGGGCGATTATGTTTTCCCACGCGGTACGGCAGGCTTTCGTGGAGCCTGGCATGGCGAAAATCAACGTGTTATTCGCAACCCCCGCCACAGCGCGCGACTGCAGCGTGGAGGTGCCAATCTCTTCAAACGAGAGCATACGGAACACTTCGCCAAAGCCTTCCACCTCGCGGTCAAAAAGCGGGACCAGCGCTTCAGGCGCTTGATCGCCTGCGGTAAACCCGGTGCCACCGGTGATCAGCACCACCTGCACCTCGTCGCCTGCAATCCACTGAGAGACCTGAGCGCGAATGGCGTAGCGGTTCTCTTTCACAATCGCTTTATCGACGATTTTATGCCCCGCGTCATGTGCCGCATCACGCAGCCAGTGGCCGGAGGTATCATCCTCTTCGCCACGGCGTTCGGAAACGGTAAGAATAGCAATGCGTGTCGGGATAAATTCTGCGCTTACCTGACTCATCTTCTGGTTCCTTCTTAAGACGGATTACCCGCCAATGTATGACAGGTTTTGAGTAATTCCGGTGTTGCCCTGATGCAGGAAGTGGGTCTGCTTTTTATGCATCAGCGCTTCAGAAATGCGCGCTTCAAGTGCGTCCTGTTGAGCATCGTCCTCCAGCAGATCGCGAAGTTCTACGCCACCATCGCCAAATAAGCAGAGGTGCAGCTTGCCGACGGACGAAACGCGCAGGCGATTACAGCTGGCACAGAAGTCTTTTTCATAGGGCATGATAAGCCCAATTTCCCCTTCGTAATCCGGGTGACAAAAGACCTGCGCCGGGCCGTCGCTGCGCTGGCGGATCTGGTGGAGCCAGCCGCGTTTCAGCAGCTCGTCGCGCAGCACCATGCCGGAAATATGGTGGCGGCGGAACAGCTCACTGCCCTCGCCAGTTTCCATTAGCTCAATAAAACGCAGTTGAATGCGGCGTGGTTTGATCCACGCCAGGAAGGTGTCCAGTTGATGATGATTCACATCACGCATCAGAACCGTATTGACTTTCACTTTGTCGAAACCAGCTGCAAACGCGGCGTCGATGCCGTCCATCACCTGACGGAATTTGTCCTGGCCGGTAATGGCGTGGAACTGGCGCGCGTCGAGGCTATCCACGCTGACGTTGATCGCCGTCAGACCCGCCTCACGCCAGCTCACCACGTCACGGGCCATACGGTATCCATTGGTGGTGACGGCAATTTGCCGGATACGGTCATTCTCCCGCACAGCGGCAATGATGTCAGGGAAATCGCGACGCAAAGAGGGTTCACCACCGGTCAGACGCACTTTTTCGGTGCCGAGTTCAGAAAAGGCGCGCGTGACGCGACGCACTTCATCGACGGAGAGAAAGCCGTTATTGGTGACCTTGCCCGGCTTGTAGCCATCGGGCAGACAGTAGGTGCAACGGAAGTTGCACACATCGGTAATCGACAGACGTAAGTAGAAAAACTTACGCGCGAAAGCATCAGTAAGTTGTGAAGCCATGTACACCTTTCCAGATACGGGAGGCACAGTCATTTCTTTCTGTACCCTGGTGGCAAATCCGCCACGGCCAGAGCGCCATATCTTTCGACACAGGCGCTAAGGCTAGAGTGTATGTTTTCAATTTCGAAAACGTGGTTAAAGCGATAGTAGCGCGGAAATCATCACTTCGCCATTATCGCTTTACGCTATATAATTATGTATATAGCGACATGATCGTGCATTTTCACTACAGAATACGCAAAAACTGTATTTTCGCATTGATATACGTCAGTTTGCGTGGGGTGAGGCATCGTCTTTTAGGGGTAGTTAGGTTACTGTTACAAAGAGTGAATATGATAAGGAATGTGTATGCGCAATCGCACTTTTGCGGATCTTGATCGTGTCGTCGCGCTTGGCGGGGGCCACGGCCTGGGACGAGTTATGTCTTCGTTATCGTCCCTCGGCTCACGGCTAACAGGGATCGTAACCACAACGGACAATGGCGGCTCCACCGGGCGAATTCGCCGCGCCGAAGGCGGGATTGCCTGGGGGGATATGCGCAACTGTCTGAACCAGCTAATTACCGAACCGAGCGTCGCGTCAGCGATGTTTGAGTACCGTTTTGGCGGTAACGGAGAACTTTCCGGGCATAACCTGGGAAATCTGATGTTAAAGGCGCTGGATCACCTGAGCGTGCGCCCTCTTGAGGCCATCAATTTAATCCGTAATCTGCTTAAAGTTGATGCGTTCCTGATCCCGATGTCAGAACAACCGGTCGATTTAATGGCGATAGATGCCGAAGGCCACGAAGTTTACGGCGAAGTGAATATTGACCAGCTCATCCAGCCACCGACAGAGCTGATGACCTATCCAGGCGTTCCTGCCACCCGTGAAGCGGTCGAAGCAATTGGCGAAGCCGATCTTATCCTGATTGGGCCTGGCAGTTTTTACACCAGCCTGATGCCTATTCTGCTGGTGAAGGAGCTGGCGCAGGCGCTGCGCAGAACGCCAGCCCCAATGGTGTACATTGGCAACTTAGGACGTGAACTGAGCCCAGCAGCAGCGAGCCTGTCGCTGGCGGGCAAGCTGAACCTGATGGAGCAGTATGTCGGTAAGAAAATTATCGATGGCGTCGTGGTAGGGCCAAAAGTCGACGTTTCAGGTATTGGCGATCGTGTAGTGGTGCAGGAGCCGCTGGAAGCGAGCGATATCAAATATCGCCATGACCGCCATCTGCTGCGCGACGCGCTGGAGAAGGCGATTCAGGCGCTGGGCTAGGTACGTTTTGTGCGGCCTGTTGCCCTCACCCCGGCCCTCTCCCACGGGGAGAGGGGGAGAACACATCGCCTTGACTCACGATGCTGCGATGAAAAGATCGCGTAGCTGATGAAGCTGGTCGCGGATTTGCGCCGCCTCTTCGAACTCCAGGTTCTGCGCGTGCTGCATCATCTGCCCTTCCAGCTCGTGGATTTTCTGCTGCAACGCTTTCGGCGTCAGCGCGACGGTATCTTCTTCCACCACTGAACGCGCCTTGCCACGCCCTTTCGCTTTGGTCTTCGCTATGTTCTGGCCCAGCGCCAGAATATCCACCACTTTCTTGTTCAGCCCCTGCGGGGTAATACCGTGTTCTTCGTTGTAGCGCTGCTGTTTCTCACGACGGCGTTCCGTTTCGCCAATCGCTTTCGCCATCGACGGGGTAATTTTATCGCCGTACAGAATGGCTTTTCCGTTAACGTTACGCGCGGCGCGGCCAATGGTTTGGATCAGAGAACGTTCAGAACGCAGGAAGCCCTCTTTATCGGCGTCCAGAATCGCCACCAGCGACACTTCCGGCATATCCAGACCTTCTCGCAGCAGGTTGATCCCCACCAGTACATCAAACTCACCCAGACGCAGGTCGCGAATAATCTCCATACGCTCCACGGTGTCGATGTCCGAGTGCAGATAGCGCACGCGCTCGCCGTGCTCTTCGAGATATTCAGTGAGGTCTTCCGCCATACGCTTGGTCAGGGTAGTGACCAGCACGCGCTCATTGATGGCGGCACGGATACGGATCTCCGACAGCAGATCGTCGACCTGAGTGGCAACCGGACGCACCTCGATAATCGGGTCGAGCAGCCCTGTCGGACGCACCACCTGATCCACCACGTCGTCACCGGATTTCTCCAGCTCGTAGTTGCCCGGCGTGGCCGAAACGTAGATCGTTTGCGGCGCGAGCGCCTCAAACTCTTCAAATTTCATCGGACGGTTATCCAGTGCCGATGGCAGGCGGAAACCGTACTCTACCAGCGTCTCTTTACGCGCGCGGTCGCCGCGGTACATCCCGCCGATCTGCGGGATCGTCACGTGGGATTCGTCAATCACCAGCAGGCCATCCGCCGGAAGGTAGTCAAACAGGGTTGGCGGTGCTTCGCCAGGTCCACGCCCCGAGAGGAAACGCGAGTAGTTTTCGATGCCAGAGCAGTAGCCCAGCTCGTTCATCATCTCCAGATCAAACTGAGTACGCTGGCTTAAGCGCTGCTCTTCGAGCAGCTTGTTGTTCGCCAGAAGCACCTTGCGGCGATCGGCCAGCTCCACTTTGATCTCTTCCATCGCCTGCACGATGCGCTCGCGTGGCGTCACGTAGTGTGTTTTCGGGTAGATGGTAAAACGCTGGATCACCGATTCCACGTGTCCTGTCAGCGGGTCAAACAGCGACAGCCTTTCCACCTCTTCGTCGAACAACTCCACGCGCAGCGCCATATCGTCCGATTCCGCCGGGAAGATGTCGATCACCTCACCGCGCACGCGGAACGTACCACGCTGGAACGCCTGGTCGTTGCGGGTGTACTGCAGCTCCGCCAGACGGCGTAAAATCGCACGCTGATCGATAATCATCCCCTGCGTCAGGTGCAGCATCATCTTCAGATAGAGATCCGGATCGCCCAGACCATAAATAGCCGAAACTGACGCCACCACCACCACATCACGTCGCTCCAGCAGCGCTTTCGTCGCTGACAGACGCATCTGCTCAATATGCTCGTTCACCGAGGCATCTTTCTCGATAAACGTGTCTGAGCTTGGGACATAGGCTTCTGGCTGATAGTAGTCATAGTAGGAGACGAAATACTCCACCGCGTTATCCGGGAAGAACTCTTTCATCTCCCCGTAGAGCTGCGCCGCCAGCGTTTTGTTCGGGGCAAGCACCATCGTGGGGCGTTGCAGGTCGGCAATCACGTTGGCGATGGTAAAAGTCTTACCCGAACCGGTCACACCTAATAGCGTCTGGTGCGCCAGCCCATCTTCCAGCCCCTCTTCCAGCCGACGGATAGCCTCGGGCTGATCCCCCGAAGGACGGAAAGCAGAATTCAATTTGAACGGTTTACTCATGGACGACAACCTGATGACGGATTAAGCGGCAGGTGAGTAATTTTACTCGTTGTGGCCAGGATTGCCAGTAAAAAACACTGGATGAAAAACCAGTAGCGTGTCAGGATATTTAGCGTAACACAGGGAAGATTAGCGCGATAACGGTCGAAATGTAGACGGTGACGAAATAAAACACCACTGAACCAGGTTATCCCCAAAAATTTTTCTTTTTTAACATTTGTCAAGCTGTGTAATGAAAGTTTTATGGCAACGGGTGACAGTTTCATTACGCGCATTGATTTTATCTAACCTGCTAATATATAAACGATATTTTATAAAGCCGCGTTTCGCATCAATTTGGGCGTAACCCGCGTATTCTCTCGCTTATCGCATGTTTTCTAACTCTAATGCACATGGTTATCCACAGGAATAGTGGATAACTGCTTCCAGCCCGTACAGACCGCCGCTCAGCAAATTCCCGGTTTTTCCCACGAAGCGGCAACAAAAAATTTTTATCGCTATTTTTTGACGATAAACCGCTAAGTAGTTCATAAGACGTTGACGAGATCTTGCTCACATTTCGGCCCTTCCCTCGCTGCACCACAACTCTGCATGACAGGCACTGACGCTGTGCAATTCAACAATTTTGCGCCCCTTGTTCCAGGGCTTAATCCTAAAAAAGACGTTTTTTTAACCTGCTAATAGGTTCTGGCAGGCGTTTTGCACATTCCTGCCGGAGCGTTACCCAAACACATTTTTAAGGAGAGAAAGATGTTGAGTCTGCGTGCAGTCAATCAATTTTACGGAAGCCAACATACGCTATGGAATGTGGATTTAGATTTGCCACAAGGCATGTGCACGGGCGTCGTCGGTCTGCCAGGAATGGGCAAAACCACCCTGATAAATTGCATCACCGGGAATGTGCCCGTAGAGAGCGGCACCATCATCTGGCATGAAGCCGGTGCCCCGCCGCGCGATTTGCTGAACCAGGCGTCTGAGCAGCGACCAGCGCCAGGAATTGGCTATGTTCCGCAGGACAGGCGAATATTTTCTCAGTTAACTATCGAAGAGAATCTGCATATCGCAATGCGGGCAACGGGGACGGCGGCGTCTGGTGCGAAAAACGATGTTTACGACCTGCTCCCCCAGCTCTATACCCTGCGCCAAATGCGTGCGAACACGCTTTCCCCTGACGATCAGTATCAGCTCGCACTGGCCAACGCGCTGGTCACTCGTCCTCGCGTGTTGATCATCGATGAGCCGATGCATGGCGCAGGGCACAGCATCGCCCGGAAGCTGGCTCAGCTGCTGGCGCGGTTAAATCGGGAACTGGGGATGACGGTGCTGTTAGCAGAGCCGCAGCTGTCGTTTATCCGCCGGGTCGCGGACCGCTTCTGCATGCTGTATCGCGGGCGTAACGTGGCGCAGGGCCACGTTAACGAGCTGGACGATGAGCTTATCGCTCACTGGATGTCGCGGGACGCAAGACGCTGAGGTCGAGATATTTTCCGGTTTCAGCCTGTTCCGGGCCGTCAGCGAGCCACGGGATCTCCCCAAGGCATGGCGCAGGAAGCACCCGTCTGAGCGTCGCCAGATACTCCTGGTGGCGTTTCCCAGGCGCAACCACGTCATTGGCTATCCAGCCAGCCAGGGGCAATCCCGCCTGCTGAACGGCCTGTGCGGTTAACATGGCATGGTTAATACAGCCCAGCTTCACGCCAACAACAAGGATAACCGGAAGCTGCTCGGCCTGTACCCAGTCGGCAAACGTCTGCTGGTCCGAAAGCGGTGTAAACCAGCCACCCGCTCCTTCCACCAGCACCCAGTCAGCCTGATTTTCCAGCGCTCTTAATCCGGCAGATAACACATTCAGATCAATCGGACGCCCCTCATCTGCGCTGATGATGTGTGGCGAGGTTGGTTCTGCGAAGGTGTACGGGTTGACCGCGGCATAGGCAAGCTCAAGGCTGCTGTTGCGTTGCAGCGCCAGCGCGTCAGTGTTGCGTAGCCCTTCAGGGGTTATCTCACTCCCGGACGCCACGGGTTTATACCCGGCGGTGATTTTCCCCTGCCGACGCGCCGCCTGCAGCAGCGCGGAACTGGCAACCGTTTTGCCTACTTCTGTATCCGTTCCGGTGACAAAGTAACGTTCAGTCACGATCGATAATCCCATGAAAAAGTTGATAAGAGAGCGGGAACGCGCCCCGCTGCTGCGGCCAGGCCAGCTCCAGACGCTGCAATTGCCCGCGGGTGAGCGGCGTGCTTTCGCGCCCGGTATGCAGATGGGTGGCACCAATTCCCTTCAGCGAGCGCATGGCGCTGAAGGCATCGCTGAAGTGAAGCGTGATGGTCTGCACCGTACAGCGATAGCGCCAGCCTTCCAGCGCCTGGGTCACCTGCTCTTGCGATAAGAATCGGTTGGCGTGCGGCTGTGCATCCACCGCTTTCCAGGCCTGGTTTAGCTCCGGTAAAGAGCTTTCCAGCAGCGTGGTAAACGCTACTTTTCCGCCTGGCCTTGCCATACGATAAAGCTCGCTTAACGCCAGGGGCAGGCTGCTGCACCACTGCACCGCAAGGTGGCTCCAGACCAGATCAAACTGCGCATCGGGCAGCGGGATCGCCTCGATATCGGCCACCAGATAGCGGTCTGCCGACTGTCGCTTTCGCGCCTCGTCCACCATTTTCTCTGAAAGATCGATAGCCGTAACGTCGCTGCCGGCCTCACGCCAGTAGCGGCTGTTGGCACCGGGACCGCACCCGGCGTCCAGCACCCGCAGAAAAGCGCTCTCACCGAGCGTGGCAAGCAGTCCCTGCGCGCTCTGACGCTGCAGTTCATCGTGCTGCGAATAGCTTTGCGCGGCCCGGCCAAACGCTGCGGCGATGGCCTGTTTATTGACTGGCGACATAGAGTGCCTCCAGCAGTGCATCAATATCCTGTAACTCATGCGCCGCCGTGAGCGTTAAACGCAGACGCGCCGTCCCCGACGGGACGGTTGGCGGGCGAATGGCAGTCACCCACATACCCTGTCTGCGAAGCGCCTGCGCCAACTCCAGCGTCCGGCTGTTTTCGCCCACAATCACGGGCTGAATCGCACTCTGCGAATCGGTACTCAGGAAGGGAAGATGGCGTAAGCCCTGACGAAAATGGTGAATGTATCCCGCCAGGCGCGCCCGTCGTTCGCGGCCTTCTGCGCTTCGGATCACCGCCATTGAAGCTGACAGCGCCACGGCCTGCGCGGGTGGCATGCTGGTGCTGTAAATCAGATGCCGGGCGAACTGCAGCAAATAATCAGCAACGGAATCACTGCACAGCACGGCGGCACCGCTGACGCCGAACCCTTTGCCGAAGGTCACAATCAGCAGTTCCGGCTTCACGTTTTGCTGGTACGCGCTACCGCGCCCTTCGTCGCCCATTACGCCAATACCGTGGGCATCATCAACCAGCAACCAGGCGTGTTGCTGCTTCGCCGCCTCGTGCACTGCGCGAAGCGGCGCACTGTCGCCGTCCATGCTGAACACCCCTTCCGTCACCACCAGTTGCTGTCCGTGACAGGGCTTATCCAGCAGCGAGCGAAGCTGAGCCACATCGTTATGCGCAAAACGCCGCAGCTGTGCCGGGCTTAAATTTGCCGCCTCCAGCAGCGAGGCATGGCTTAAGCGGTCGGCAACAATGCGGTCATCTTTGCCCATCAGTGCGGCGATCACCGCCTGATTGGCGGCAAAACCGGAGATAAACAGCAGCGCACGCGGATAGCCGAGCCAGTCGGCAAGCTCCTCTTCCAGCGCCTGATGCGCCGGAGTATAGCCGCTGACGTGGCCAGAGCCTCCGCTACCCACGCCGTATTTCTCCGCCCCTTGTTGCCAGGCGCGGACGATCTGCGGGTGCTGGCTGAGGCCGAGATAATCGTTACTGGAGAAATTACAAAATTGCCGGTTCTCGCAGCTAAGAAAGCGACCCGCGCCGTTTTCCACGACGTTACGGACGCGGAAAGCGTCCGCCGCACGACGCTCATCAAGTGCAGACTGAATACGTGCCTGCCAGGTCATACGGCTGCCGCGTTGTAGAACTGTTCGGTATCGGCGTTGAAAATCTGCTGCTCCAGTTGCCGCTGTTGCTCGTTGTCGCCCGTCAGCACCTCGGTCTGGTGTGGGTTCAGCCCCAGCTTACGGAACAGCTGCACGTCTTTGTCCTCTTCCGGGTTTGGCGTGGTGAGCAGTTTGCAGCCGTAGAAGATGGAGTTGGCCCCGGCCATAAAGCACATCGCCTGCGTCTGCTCGCTCATCTGCTCACGACCGGCAGAGAGGCGAACGTAAGAGGTCGGCATCATGATGCGCGCCACCGCGATAGTGCGAATAAAATCAAACGCATCCACATCGTCGTTATCCGCCAGCGGCGTGCCTTTGACCTTCACCAGCATGTTGATTGGCACACTTTCCGGCGGCGTCGGCAGGTTCGCCAGCTGTAACAGCAGACCCGCGCGATCTTTCACCGTTTCGCCTAAGCCCACGATACCGCCAGAGCAGACTTTAATGCCCGCATCACGGACTTTATCCAGGGTGTCCAGACGCTCCTGATAGGTGCGCGTGGTGATGATGTTGCCGTAAAACTCCGGCGAGGTGTCGAGGTTGTGGTTGTAGTAGTCCAGCCCCGCCGCCGAGAGGCGCTGCGCCTGCTCCTCGTTCAGCGTACCGAGCGTCATACAGGCTTCGAGGCCCATCTCCTTCACGCCCTTCACCATCTGCTCCAGATATGGCATGTCGCGATCGTGCGGGTTTTTCCACGCCGCGCCCATGCAGAAGCGAGTCGAGCCGGCGTTTTTCGCCTTACGGGCGGAGTCGAGCACCTGCTCCACCTCCATCAGACGTTCTGACTCCAGACCCGTTTTATAACGCGCGCTTTGCGGGCAATATTTGCAGTCTTCCGGGCAGGCACCGGTTTTGATCGACAGCAGCGTGCTGACCTGAACCTGGCGAGGGTCAAAGTGCTGACGGTGGACCTGCTGAGCTTCAAACATCAGCTCCAGGAAAGGTTTATTGAATAATTCAGTGACTTGCGACATCGTCCAGCGTGCGTGGTGAGCCATTGGGCTTCTCCAAAGGGTTTTGTTAATTGTCGGTTCGGTTTATACTTGTAAACCTAAAACTTTTCAAAATGGTTTACAAGTCTCTTATGACCCAGGACGATCTCGCCTTCGACAAGCAGCATATCTGGCACCCATACACTTCCATGACCCACCCTCTTCCCGTCTACCCGGTGGCCTCAGCCCACGGATGCGAGCTGAAACTTGCCAGCGGTGACGCGTTGGTTGACGGCATGTCCTCCTGGTGGGCGGCCATTCACGGGTACAATCACCCGCGCCTGAACGCGGCGATGAAAGCGCAGATTGACCAAATGTCACACGTGATGTTTGGCGGGATCACCCATCAGCCTGCCGTTGATGTGTGTCGTCGTCTGGTGGCGATGACGCCAGACGCGCTGGAGTGCGTGTTCCTTGCCGATTCCGGCTCCGTGGCCGTTGAAGTGGCGATGAAAATGGCGCTGCAGTACTGGCATGCCAAAGGCGAATCCCGCCAGCGGTTCCTCACCTTCCGTAACGGGTATCATGGCGATACGTTCGGGGCGATGTCGGTGTGCGATCCGGACAACTCGATGCACAGCCTGTGGAAGGGCTATCTACCGGAAAACCTGTTTGCTCCCGCGCCGCAAAGCCGCTTCGACGGTGAGTGGAACGAAATGGATATGGTCGGTTTTGCGCGCCTGCTGGCGGCGCACCGCCACGAAATTGCCGCCGTCATTCTGGAGCCGATTGTGCAGGGTGCAGGCGGGATGCGCATGTACCATCCGGAGTGGCTGAAACGCATTCGTAAGATGTGCGACCGCGAGGGCATTCTGCTGATCGCCGACGAAATCGCCACCGGCTTTGGCCGCACCGGTAAGCTGTTTGCGTGTGAACATGCGGGTATCACCCCGGATATTCTGTGCCTTGGCAAAGCGCTGACCGGTGGCACCATGACGCTCTCCGCCACGCTCACGACCCGCCAGGTCGCCGACACCATCAGCGACGGCGACGCGGGCTGCTTTATGCACGGGCCGACGTTTATGGGCAACCCGCTGGCCTGCGCCGTCGCAAGTGAAAGCCTCGCCATTCTGGAGAGCGGCGAGTGGCAAATGCAGGTGGCGGCAATAGAAGCGCAGCTTAAACAAGCGCTAAGCGTGGCCGCTGATTCTGAATACGTCGCAGATGTGCGCGTCCTGGGTGCTATCGGCGTGATTGAAACCACTCATCCGGTGAATATGGCGACACTACAGCGGTTCTTCGTGGAACGGGGCGTGTGGGTTCGGCCCTTCGGCAAGCTCATCTACCTGATGCCGCCGTATATCATTACGCCGGAGCAACTGCGTAAATTAACCGAGGCGCTCGTAACAGCCGTTAACATTCCCGCGCATTTCACGATTTAACCCCATGCGTTACACTTCCTGAACAAGTGAATAACGAGGGTAAACCGTATGAAAATCATCAGTAAAGATCTGCGCGACGGCGAAAAACTCCCGGAACGCCACGTTTTCAACGGCATGGGCTATCAGGGGGATAATATTTCTCCGCATCTGGCGTGGGACGACGTTCCGGCCGGAACCAAAAGTTTCGTCGTAACCTGTTACGACCCGGACGCTCCCACCGGCTCCGGCTGGTGGCACTGGATTGTCGCGAACCTTCCGGCGGACACGCGCGTCCTGCCACAGGGTTCAGGCTCCGATCTGGTTGCGTTACCTGAAGGCGCTATTCAGACCCGAACCGATTTCGGCAAAGCAGGATACGGCGGCGCGGCACCGCCAAAAGGAGAGACTCACCGCTATATCTTCACGGTGCATGCGCTGGATGTGGATAAGATTGAGGTGGACGAAGGGGCGAGCGGTGCGATGGTGGGCTTTAACGTTCATTTCCATTCACTGGGCAGCGCATCGATTACGGCGATGTATTCATAAACAAAGCCGGGTGGCGGCTACGCCTTACCCGGCCTACATTTCGCACTCGTAGGCCCGGTAAGCGCAGCGCCACCGGGCAAAAAATCACAACACTGAAGGCAACAACCCTACAAGCCTTCCCTCTTCCAGAAGCTGCATCGCCTTATCAATATCCGGCGCAAAGAAGCGGTCGTCATCGTAGTGCGTAACGTGCTCACGCAGTTCCTGACGCGCCTGCTCCAGCAGCGGGCTGGATTTTAGCCCTTCGCGCAGATCAATCCCCTGACAGGCCGCCAGCCACTCTACCGCCAGCACGCCGCGGGTGTTAGCGGCCATCTCCCACAAACGACGCCCGGCAGCCGGAGCCATCGAGACGTGATCTTCCTGGTTCGCGGAGGTGGGCAGGCTGTCCACGCTGTGCGGATGCGACAGCGCTTTATTCTCGCTTGCCAGCGCGGCTGCCGTCACCTGCGCAATCATAAAGCCGGAGTTCACCCCGCCGTTACGCACCAGGAACGGCGGCAACTGGGACATATGTTTATCCATCATCAGCGCAATGCGGCGCTCCGACAACGCCCCTGTTTCAGCAATCGCCAGCGCGATATTATCCGCCGCCATCGCCACCGGCTCGGCGTGGAAGTTGCCACCGGAAACCACCTCATTCTCCTGCGCAAATACCAGTGGGTTATCCGACACCGCATTGGCTTCCACCAGCAGTACCTCTGCCGCCTGGCGTAGTTGCGTCAGGCAGGCCCCCATCACCTGTGGCTGACAGCGCAGCGAATACGGGTCCTGCACTTTATCGCAGTTATGGTGAGAATCGGCAATTTCACTGGTATCGGTCAGCAGATGGCGGTACATCGCCGCCGCGTCAATCTGCCCGCGCTGGCCGCGCACCTCGTGGATACGGCCATCAAACGGACGACGCGAGCCAAGTACAGCCTCGGTGGTTAATGCGCCACAAACGACCGCCGACGCAAATAAATCTTCCGCTTCAAACAGGCCACGCAGCGCAAAGGCGGTAGAGGCCTGCGTGCCGTTGAGCAGCGCCAGCCCCTCTTTCGCCGCGAGCGTAATCGGCGCTAACCCCGCTTTTGCGAGTGCCTCTTTTGCAGGCAGCCACTCCCCCTGCCAGCGCGCTTTCCCTTCACCCAACAACAGCAGTGTCATATGCGCCAGCGGCGCTAAGTCGCCTGACGCGCCGACGGAGCCTTTCGCAGGTATCCACGGATAGACCTCCGCATTCACCAGCGCCATTAGTGCCTGGATCACGCTCAGACGAATGCCGGAGAAACCCCGCGCCAGGCTGTTGATTTTCAGCACCATCATCAGGCGGACAATGTCATCATCCAGCGGCTGACCGACGCCTGCGGCGTGGGACAGCACCAGCGAACGCTGCAGGTTTTCCAGATCGTGCGTGGCAATACGCGTCTGCGCCAGCAGGCCAAAACCGGTGTTGATGCCATAGGCGGTGCGCCCTTCGGCAACAATGCCCTCAACGCAGGCGACGCTGTCGTTAATCGCCGCGTGAGCGCTTTCATCAAGCGAAAGCGTGACCGGGTGACGCCAGACGTTACGCAACTGTTTTAGCGTCAGCGATCCGGGAGTGAGTGTTAACGCGTTCATTTATGCTTTCCTTGTGTGGCAGGGATCATCGGCAGGTTTAGCCCCTGCTCTTTGGCACAGTCAATCGCAATCTCGTAACCCGCATCCGCGTGACGCATCACGCCAGTTGCCGGGTCGTTGTGCAGCACGCGCGCGATACGCGCGGCCGCGTCGTCCGTTCCATCGCAAACAATAACCATCCCCGAATGCTGGGAGAAACCCATCCCCACCCCACCGCCGTGGTGTAGCGATACCCAGGTCGCGCCGCTGGCGGTATTCAACAGTGCATTGAGCAACGGCCAGTCGGACACGGCGTCAGAGCCGTCACGCATGGCTTCGGTTTCACGGTTCGGGCTGGCGACGGAGCCGGAGTCCAGGTGGTCGCGACCGATAACAATCGGCGCGGAAACTTCGCCGCTGCGCACCATTTCGTTAAAGGCCAGGCCCAGTTTTTGCCGCCACTCCAGCCCTACCCAGCAGATACGCGCCGGTAAGCCCTGGAAGTTAATGCGCTCGCGGGCCATATCCAGCCAGTGGTGCAGGTGTTCATCGTCGGCGACGATCTCTTTGACTTTCGCGTCGGTTTTGTAGATATCTTCCGGATCGCCAGAGAGCGCCACCCAGCGGAACGGGCCAATGCCGCGGCAAAACAGCGGGCGAATATAGGCAGGCACGAATCCGGGGAAGTCGAAGGCGTGGGTCACGCCCATCTCTTTTGCCATCTGGCGAATATTGTTGCCGTAGTCAAAGGTCGGAATGCCCATCTGGCTAAAAGCCAGCATCGCGGAGACGTGCTCCGCCATCGAACGTTTAGCGGCAAGTACCGTGCCTTCCGGGTCGGTTTCCGCTTTTTGCTGGTATTCTTCCCACGTCCAGCCTTTTGGCAGATAGCCGTGGAGCGGATCGTGGGCGCTGGTCTGGTCGGTGACGAGGTCCGGGCGCACGCCGCGGGCAACAAGCTCAGGAAGAATGTCCGCCGCGTTGCCGCACAGGGCAATCGACACCGCTTTACCGTCAGACGTGTATTTTTGAATGCGTGCCAGTGCGTCATCCAGATTATCCGCCTGTTCGTCCACGTAGCGAGTTCGCAGACGGAAATCGATGCGGCTCTGCTGGCACTCAATATTCAGTGAACAGGCTCCGGCGAGGGTTGCAGCCAGCGGCTGTGCGCCGCCCATCCCGCCTAAGCCCGCAGTCAGCACCCAGCGGCCTTTCAGCGAGCCGTTATAGTGCTGGCGACCGGCTTCCACGAAGGTTTCGTAGGTGCCCTGCACAATCCCCTGGCTGCCAATGTAGATCCAGCTCCCCGCCGTCATCTGGCCGTACATCGCCAGCCCTTTGGCGTCCAGCTCGTTGAAGTGTTCCCAGGTTGCCCAGTGCGGCACCAGGTTAGAGTTAGCAATCAGCACGCGCGGTGCGTTGTTGTGGGTTTTAAACACGCCGACCGGTTTGCCGGATTGCACCAGCAGGGTTTCGTCGTTTTCCAGACGGGTAAGCGCTTCTACAATGGCGTCATAGCATTCCCAGTTGCGCGCGGCGCGGCCGATGCCGCCATAGACCACCAGTTCATGGGGATTTTCCGCCACCTCAGGATCAAGGTTGTTCATCAACATGCGCAGCGGTGCTTCAGTGAGCCAGCTTTTTGCGGTAAGCGTGGTGCCGCGCGGGGCGCGGACATCCTGCTGGCGGTATTTACCTGACGACATTGTGTGCTCCTCATACGGGACAGATGGTGTATTAAGATATACTTGTATAGACAAGCACACACAAGGCTGAATTTAACAAAAAAGATACAATTTTGTTATATTGCGTTAGCTATCACGCTTTTAAAAACTTATGACATAAAGTGGCCTTGTAGCCGGTAGCGGTTACCAGGGAAAAGGAGTTTCGCGTGAGAGACAATCTGTGACGCAGACCAGGTGCGACGGCGGATCAGCAGGCACGGGTCGTGCTCCTTAATGCGCAACAGTTCGCACTCCAGCGGCGTGGCAAGCACCGCTTCCACAATATGCTCCCCTTCCGTCAGCGGCGCGACGAGCGAGAGATACGCATGCGGCGTGGTCTGGGTGTAATCCTGCTCCAGATACTCCGGCACGCTAATCGCGTTGACGCAGCGATCTTCAATCTGCACCGGAATGTCGTTCTCAAAATGCACCATCACGGAATGAAAGATGCGGGTTCCCTCTTTGACGTTCAGCTCTACGGCCTGTTCAGCGCTGGCCTGCGTCTCTTCGAGCACCAGCACTTCGCAGTGGTGCTGATGGTTTCGGGCGGCAATTTCATCGGCAATGCTGCGGATCTCAAACAGTGCCGACTGTCCTTTTGGCTCCGCCACAAACGTCCCCACCCCCTGCAGACGTACCAGTAGCCCTTCATCGGTGAGTTCGCGCAGCGCCCGGTTGATAGTCATCCGGCTAAAGCCAAACTGCGCCACCAGATCGGCTTCCGACGGAATGCGGTCATGAGGACGCCAGACGCCGGTTGCGATTTTTTCGCTGATCGCCTGTTTCACCTTTTCATAAAAAGGTGCAGGCGGGCCGGGTTGTTCCTGCGGTGAGCGTGAAAACATCGTGACTCCTTAAATGTGTGATGCCCACCAGTGAGCAATTTGCCAGGCCAGGCGGGCGGCAAGCCGTGCCCCTTGTCCGTCCCGGTCGTAGTGCGGATTAAATTCTACCAGATCGGCCGCCTGCAGTTTTCCGCTGCGACAGATGCGTTCGATAACCGGCATTAAATCCAGTGCCGGAATACCTAACGCTGCAGGTGCTGAAACGGCGGGCATCTCCGCGGCGGGCAGTACATCCAGATCGAGGGTGAGGTAGACGCGATCGGCCTGGGCTAAGACATCCTCAAGGGAAGATAACGCATCGCGCCTGAAATGCAGATCGTCCACCAGCGTAACCTTCAACCGTTCAGCGTCGTCCCACAGTGCCTGCGTATTCGCCGCGCGGCTTACCCCAAAGCAGGCGTACTGAAATTCACGCGACCGGGCAGCGCAGTATTGTGCGAGCTGGCGAAACGGCGTACCGGAGGTCGCGCGTTCAGCGTTGCGCAGGTCAAGATGCGCATCAAGGTTGATTATTGCAACGCGGTCGTCCGGGAACGCATCCAGCACACCACGGCCATGTGCCCAGGCCGTTTCGTGTCCACCACCGAACACCAGTGTACGCATACCGGACTGCTGGCACGACGTTACCGCATCGCTTAACGCCCGCTGTGCAGCGTCGAGATTATCGCCCTCAACGTAAATTGATCCCATATCCGCAAGCTGCTCGTGCCCCTGGTGGCTCGCCATATTCGCCAGCGCCTTACGCAACACATCCGGCGCATGCATGGCACCGGGCCTGCCGTGGTTGCGCTTTACGCCTTCATCAGACTCAAAACCAATCAGCGCAATGCCTGACGACGCGGGTGAAAACGACTCACGGCGCTGTATCGTCTGGAAGATACGTTTTGTATTGCTGCCTTCCACGCTGTCGTCACGCCCCTGCCAGACCAGATCGGCAGTCGCCCGCCATAAATTCATACGGCTTCTCCCCGGAAAATGCGTTGATAAAGTGGGTTACGTCCCGGCTCGTAGACCATCTCAACCGGATGGTGCGCATCCCAGACGATAAAATCAGCCACGTATCCGGCCTTTAATTGCCCGTGCGTCGCTCCGCGCCCTAACGCCTGTGCGGCATGCCGCGTCACGCCAGCCCAGGCTTCTTCCGGCGTCAGGCCAAACTGCACGCAGGCCATGTTCATCGCCAGATGGAGGCTGGCAAACGGGCTGGTGCCGGGGTTGTAGTCGGTGGCAACGGCGATGGGTATCCCCTGCTTTCTGAGCTGTTCAACCGGTGGCCGCTGGCGCTCCTGAAGAAAGTAGAACGCGCCGGGTAGCAGCACCGCGACCGTGCCGCTTTGCGCCATCGCCTGTACGCCAGCCTCATCGAGATATTCAATATGATCGGCGGAAAGCCCTTTGAAGCGGCTGACCAGCGCCGCACCGCCCAGATTCGACAGTTGCTCCACATGTCCTTTCACAGGAATACCTAGCGCCGTGGCAGCCTGAAAAACACGCTCGGTTTGCGATGGCGTGAAACCAACGTTTTCACAAAAGACATCTACGGCGTCGAACAGCCCTTTTTGCCAGAGGGCAGGCATGATCTGCTCGCACACCAGCGTAAGGTACGCATCCGGATCGTGACGATACTCTGCCGGTACGGCATGGGCGGAAAGCAGCGTTGGGCTGATTTCCACCGGATTGTTCCGGGCAAGCTGGCGCGCCACCTGCAGCATTTTCTCTTCGGCATCGGCGTTCAGTCCGTATCCGGATTTAATTTCAATGGTTGTCACACCCTCGTTCATCAGACGCTGCAGACGACGCTGTGCCAGCTCCTGCAAGGTGTCCGGCGAACTGCTGCGGGTGGCCGTTACGGTGGCGTTAATCCCTCCGCCCTGCGCACTGATAGCTTGATAAGAGACGCCGTTCAGCCGCTGCTCCCATTCTGCTGCGCGGTTGCCACCAAAAATCAGATGGGTGTGGCAGTCGATAAGTCCTGGCGTCACCAGCCGTCCCTGAAGGTCAACAACCTTGCTGTGCCCGGCAGGAACGTCAGACTCAGGAAGAACGGCCAGGATGGTTTGTCCGCGAACGACAATGGCAGACGACTCTGCCATTCCGTAAGGGGCGGTATGGGCGGGGTCCATCGTTGCCAGTCGCGCGTTGCGCCATATCAGATCGTCCGGATGAAGCTGCTGCATGAGCCTTCCACTTGTCATGGGTTGTATAGACATTTATTTTCATCTGCCCGTTGCTGTCAACCGCCTTTGTGGAAAATGTTATTTATTTGTGATGACTTTCCCGCCTCCCCGGCGGGAAAATGCAACTTTTACCCTTTTTATCTTCCCGTTTCGCTCAACTTAGTATAAAAAAGCAGGCTATTTCGTCTATCCCAATAAGACTTGCATACCCAGGAGCTCTATCTTGAACATTTCCAGGATTTCCCGTCTGGCGTTGGCACTCGCCTTTGGCGTGACTTTATCCGCTTGCAGCTCAACACCACCGGATCAGCGGCCGTCTGAGCAGGTTGCTCCGGGTACAGCATCCCGCCCGATTTTGTCCGCTGATGAAGCAAAAAACTTCACCCAGGCGCGCTACTTTACGGCGATGGACCCGAACGCTGCACCGTGGACGCCGTCTTCTGTTAACCTGCCTAAGCAACCTGACTTCGTGGTTGGACCGGCAGGGACACAGGGCGTGACGCATACCTCCATTCAGGCGGCGGTTGATGCGGCGATCACCAAACACAGCGCATCTCGTCAGTACATCGCAATTCTGCCAGGTGAATATGAAGGGACCGTTTACGTGCCTGCCGCGCCGGGCAGTATTACTCTGTACGGTCTGGGCGAAAAAGCGATCGACGTGAAAATTGGCCTGGCGATTGATTCTGAAATCGACAGCACCACCTGGCGTCGTCTGGTGAACCCGGCGGGTAAATACATGCCTGGTAAACCGGCGTGGTATATGTTTGATAACTGCCAGAGCAAGCGCACCGCGACCGTGGGCCTACTCTGCTCTGCTGTCTTCTGGTCACAAAACAACGGCCTGCAACTGCAGAACCTGACCATCCAGAATACCCTGGGCGACAGCGTTGACGCAGGCAACCACCAGGCTGTGGCGCTGCGTAGCGATGGCGACAAAGTGCAGATTAACAACGTGAACATTCTGGGTCGCCAGAACACCTTCTTTGTGACCAACAGCGGCGTGCAGAATACCCTGCAGAACAACCGTCTGACGCGTACTCTGGTGACCAACAGCTATGTTGAAGGCGACGTGGACCTCGTGTCTGGTCGTGGCGCGGTGGTATTTGATAACACCGATTTCCGCGTGGTGAATTCGCGTACCCAGCAGGAAGGTTATGTGTTTGCGCCGGCAACCCAGTCTAACCTCTTCTATGGCTTCCTCGCGGTCAACAGCCGTTTTAACGCTTCCGGTGAGGGTGTAGCGCAACTGGGTCGCTCTCTGGATGTGGACTCTGCCACTAACGGACAGGTTGTGATCCGCGACAGCGTGATCAACGAAGGCTTCAACCTGGCGAAGCCGTGGGCAGATGCTGCAATCTCCAAACGTCCTTTCTCCGGCAATACCGGCGCGGTGGATGACAAAGGTAACGTGCAGCGCAACCTGAACGACGCTAACTTTAACCGCATGTGGGAATACAACAACCGCGGTCTGGGTAGCAAAGTGGTTGCTGAGCCGAAGCAGTAAGATGCCCTTTTGCCGGGTGGCGGCTTCGCCTTATCCGGCCTACACAAACCGTAGGCCCGGTAAACGCAATGCCACCGGGCATAAAAAACCTCGCATTCGCGAGGTTTTTTGTTTTAAGCCGCTTAGTGCGCGTTAACCACCACCCACATTGGTCCCTGACCGACAGCATAGCGTCCTTTCTCTTCCAGCAAGCCCTGCTCGCCCTTGATTTCGTACAGCGCGATATGGTGAGATTTTTGCCCCGCCGCAATCAGGAACTTACCGCTGTGATCGATATTAAAGCCACGTGGCTGAGTCTCCGTTGGCTGGAATCCTTCAATCGCCAGCACGCTACCGTCTTCGGAGACGCTGAACACCGTAATCAGGCTGGAGGTGCGGTCGCAGGCATACAGGTGACGGCCATCCGGCGTGATGTGAATATCCGCTGCCCAGCGGGTATCTGAGAAATCAGATGGCATCATATCCAGCGTCTGCACGCACTCAATCTGGCCGTTCGGATCGCGCAATTCCCACACATCCACTGAGCTGTTCAGCTCATTCACCACGTAGGCATACTGCTGGTTCGGATGGAAAACCATATGGCGCGGGCCAGCCCCCTCAACGGTGGTCACTTCAGCAGGATTCTGCGCCACCAGGTGTCCATCATCGCTCAGGGTAAACAGACAGATGCGATCCTGCTTCAGCGCAGGCACCCACAGCGTGCGATTGTCCGGGGAAATATTGGCAGAGTGGCAGCCTTCCAGCCCTTCCACCACGTCAACGGTTTCTACCGGAATGCCGTCATCAAGACGTGTCACGCTCACGCAACCGGCATTATAAGAGCCGCTGAAGACAAAGTTGCCTTTATGATCGGTAGAAATATGGGTTGGGCTGCCCGGCAGTGGCGCTTCTGCGGCATATGCCAGCGCGCCATCATCCGGGGAGATGCGGTATGCCAGCACGCGGAACTCCGGGCGCACGCCAACATAGAGAAAACGTTTATCCGGGCTGACGACCATTGGCTGAACTTGCCCCGGAACATCAACAACCTGAACCAGCGTGAGTGAACCTTCTGCATTCAAACGCCAGACGTGGATCTGCTGACTTTCAGGACTGGCGGTATAAACGGTTTGTTTCATGAATACTCCTTTCCTCACTGCGCGTGATAGTGATTATTTTTAACGGCGAATGCTGAATTGTAGTCTGGAATTTTGCAGCGATCTTCTCTCGGTGTACCATCCCATCAGACCTTAAATTCAACATTAACCCGGAAGAACAAATGACCTCGCGTGTGATTGCACTGGATTTAGACGGAACACTGCTTACGCCTCAGAAAACCCTGCTCCCCTCTTCTCTCGAAGCGCTTAAGCGCGCAAAGGAAGTGGGATATCAACTCCTTATCGTAACGGGTCGACATCACGTTGCCATTCATCCTTTTTATCAGGCACTGGCGCTGGATACACCTGCAATTTGTTGTAATGGCACCTATTTGTATGATTATCAGGCAAAAAAGGTTTTAGAGTCCGATCCGCTGCCGGTTCCTCAGGCGCTGCAATTGATTGATCTGCTCGATGAACACGCCATTCACGGCCTGATGTATGTGGATAACGCAATGGTGTATGAGCGCCCAACGGGCCATGTGATCCGCACCAGCAACTGGGCGTTGTCACTGCCGGAAGCGCAGCGTCCGGTCTTTACTCAGGTCTCTTCTCTGCGCCAGGCGGCTGAAGACGTCGAGGCTATCTGGAAATTTGCCCTGACGGATGAAGACACCACCAAACTGAATATCTTCGCGAAACATGTGGAGCAGACGCTGGGCCTGGAGTGTGAGTGGTCCTGGCACGATCAGGTCGATATTGCCCGCAAAGGCAACAGCAAAGGCAAACGCCTGACGCAGTTTGTGGAATCACAGGGCTGGTCGATGCAGGACGTGATTGCCTTTGGCGATAACTATAACGACATCAGCATGCTGGAAGCCGCCGGTACAGGCGTGGCGATGGGCAACGCCGATGACGCAGTGAAAGCGCGCGCTAACGTGGTGATTGGCGATAACACTACCGACAGCATCGCACAGTATATTTATACGCACCTGCTGTAATCAGGTGGTAATGGAGACGCTCTTGATTTGCGCGTAAAGCCACAGGCCAGGTTTGATCCCTAACTCATCTCTGGCCCACGGGCTGATGCGCGCCCAGAGCGTCTTGCTGCCGACCTCCAGTTGCACTTCGACCTGGCCATTGTCATCAAAGCATTGCGCAACTTTGGCGCGGAGAATATTTCGGATGCTGGTTTGCAGCGGTGGCTGCAACACCAGAGAGACATCTGATGCCTGAATGCGAATGCGCAGCGCAGATTGCAGCGGTTTATCAATCTTATTTACCCACAAATGCTGATCGCCCAGCGCCAGTGCGGTCATGGCGTAGTGCGGGTGGTGCTCCAGCACATTCACCTTCAGTATGCTGCTCTGCTGCTCTTTGGGTAGCCACGGATGCATCACACTGCTGCCCCATACCTCTTCCAGATTACCGAACGCCTTAACGTTGCCGTTCTCCAGCACCAGTACCTTGTCGGCCAGATGCAAAATTTCATCCAGCGAGTGGCTGACATACAGCATCGGGATATTGATTTCGCGCGCCAGACGTTGAAGATACGGCAGCAGCTCTCGCTTACGCGGAATATCCAGCGAGGCCAGCGGTTCATCGAGCAGCAACAATTCCGGCGCGGTCAACAGCGCACGGCCAATCGCCACACGCTGTTTTTCACCGCCGGAAAGCGAGGATGGCAGCCTGTCGAGCAAAGATTCAATGCCCAGCAGCGCCACCAGCTTATTAAACTGCCCGGCCATACTTTTCGCCATGCCATAACGCAGATTGCCGCGCACGCTGTAGTGCGGGAATAATCGCGCATCCTGAAATACATACCCGATACGGCGTTTATCCGGTGACAGGTAAATCTTGTGCTCTACGTCATTTAAGACGCGGTTATTCAACACAATGCGCCCGGACTGGGGACGCGTCAGGCCGCTAATCGCATTGATGAGTGATGTTTTCCCCGCGCCGGATACGCCAAAAATGGCAGTAATGCCGCTCGCCGGCAGCGTTTCGTTTAGCGTCAGGCAGTGGTTGCCCAGCGTCTGGGTGAAATTGAGTTCCAGCATGATTATTTCCCCATCCGTTCGCGGCTAAGCCGTGCCAGCCACTCAGACACCAGCAGCGAGACCAGCGCCAGTACAATTGAGATAATACATAACCGTGCTGCCGCGCCTTCACCGCCCGGAGTCTGGATCAGGGTATACATCGCAGAGGGGATCGTGCGTGTCTCGCCGGGGATATTCGACACAAAGGTGATGGTGGCTCCGAATTCCCCGAGTGAACGGGCGAAGGCCAGCACCGTACCGACAATAATGCCCGGCAGTGTGAGCGGAAGCGTAATCGTAAAAAACACCCGCCAGCGCCCTGCCCCCAGCGTGCGGGCTGCCTGTTCGAACCTGATATCGACACCTTCCAGCGCCAGGCGGATCGCCCGCACCATTAGCGGAAACGACATCACCGCCGCGGCCAGTACCGCGCCACGCCAGCTAAAGGCAAACGTCAGCCCGAACCAGTCGTAGAGCCATTCACCGATAAAACCGCGTCGTCCCATGGAAACGAGCAACAGATAACCGACCACAACCGGCGGTAAAACGAGAGGGAGATGAAGAACACTGTCGAGCAAGGCTTTGCCTGGAAACTTACAGCGAACCAGTAACCAGGCAAAGAAGATCCCAAAGGGTAAACTTAGCGCAACCGCGAGGGAAGAGACTTTAAGGCTCAGCAGCACGGCCTGCCATTCGGGATCGGTCAATATCATTAGTGAGTCGTAAATCCGTAACGTTTAAAGATTGCAGACGCTTCCGGCCCTTTAAGGTAATCATAGAAGGCCGTCACGGTCGCATTTTTATGTCCATCAACAATCGCAACAGGATATTCCACTTTTTTGTGGGAGTCTTCCGGGAACGTACCAACCACTTTCACGCCTTTGCTGGCCACAGCATCGGAGCCGTACACAATCCCCAGCGGGGCTTCGTTACGCTCAACCAGTGCCAGTGCGCCGCGAACATCTTCCGCCGGAGCCAGTTTCGGAGATAACGTCTCCCACGCGCCGAGTTTTTGCAGCGCTTCTTTGGCGTAAATACCCGCAGGGACGTGCTCCGGATCGCCAACCGCCAGGCGGCCACCGTTCAGCAGGCTGGTCCATTTTGTCTCTTTGTTGATAGTGATATCACCCTGCGCGCTGGCTTTTGGTGCCACAACAACCAGGCTGTTTCCCAGCAGCGTTTCGCGGGTTGTCGTATCAATTGATTTCTTCTCAACTGCATAATCCATCCATTTCTGGTCAGCGGAAATGAACAGATCGGCAGGTGCGCCCGCTTCAATCTGGCGTGCCAGCGTCGAAGAGGAAGCAAAAGAAGAGACCACATCAACGTTCTTCTCTTTCTTGTAAACCGCTGCGATATCCTGCATCGCGTTAGTTAGCGATGCCGCCGCAAAGACCGTGATTTTACCGTCGTCAGCCAGCGCGTGTCCGGCAAGTGAAAGTGTCAGCGTTGCCCCTGCGAAAAGGCGTATCCAGGTACGTGCCATGTGTAGCTCCTTTGAGTGTCGTTATATACCTACAAATATAACGATAACTCCAGCAATATCCCAGCGTTAAATCGTACCGATTAATGAGTAAAGCGGCCCGATACTGTCAATAATATCGGCGAGAAAGGCATAAACTTGAGAGCAAAACGCCCGGACTGGCCGGGCGTTTTGTAGGGAATCATTGCTGCTTTTTAGGCTGGTCTCTGTGACCAATGTTCGAAAAGACGTTGAACACTTCACCCAGGCCGTAGATAGCGCCGAGGATGATAGCCATCACGACTGGCACCATGATCACAGCGAATACCAGACTTTTCAACAACTCTAACATGGTTTTCTCCAGATAGTGTGAATGGCTTATTCTACCCTGAAAAGTAAGAAAAACATCCCCTTTTGTGCGGTGCCCTTTGCGCACCAGCGCATTTGGGTCACAATACGCTTTTTGCCAGGACACTGTTATGCAGGCCGAAATTCTCCTCACCTTACGACTTCAGCAGAAACTTTTCGCCGATCCGCGACGTATCGCCCTGCTTAAACAAATAGAACAAACGGGCTCTATTAGCCAGGGGGCAAAAAACGCGGGCATCAGCTACAAGAGCGCATGGGATGCGATTAACGAAATGAACACCCTGAGCGAACAGACGCTGGTTGAGCGCGCAACAGGCGGGAAAGGCGGTGGGGGTGCAGTGCTGACGCGCTACGGTCAGCGCCTGATCCAGCTTTACGATCTGCTGGCGCAGATCCAGCAGAAAGCGTTTGATGTCCTGAGCGATGACGATAACGTTCCGCTGGACAGCCTTCTGGGAGCAATTTCGCGCTTCTCATTACAGACCAGCGCCCGCAACCAGTGGTTCGGCACGGTAACCGCCCGCGATAACTCGCAGGTGCAGCAGCATATCGACATCCTTCTTGCCGACGGCACCACGCGCCTCAAAGCTGCTATTACTGCACAAAGCGGGCAGCGACTCGGGCTGAACGAAGGTAAAGAGGTACTGGTGTTACTGAAAGCACCGTGGGTCAGCATCACCCGTAACCCGGACCAGGCCAGAGAAGCCGATAATCAACTGGCCGGTGCAATCAGCCATATTGAGCGCGGGACAGAACAGTGCGAAGTGCTGATGACGCTGCCGGACGGGCAACTGCTCTGCGCGACGGTTCCGGTGAACGAGGCGACAGAATTAGAAGAAGGTGCTGCAGTGACCGCATATTTCAACGCTGACCGGGTGATTATCGCCACATTGTGCTAAGCGCATTGACAATCGTGCCGACAGTGAGTATCCCTGACATCAATTGCTGCAAAAAATGGGATAAATCATGTCATCATTGCATATTTCGCAAGGCACGTTTCGTCTTAGCGACACCCGAACACTGTCGCTGCCTGATTTAACATTACGCGCGGGAGAGAGCTGGGCGTTTGTTGGCACAAACGGCAGCGGAAAATCGGCGCTGGCCCGCGCACTGGCCGGAGAGCTCACTCAGCTTAAAGGCGAGCGCCGCTGCACCTTCACCCGCCTGACACGCCTTTCGTTTGAACAACTGCAAAAGCTGGTCAGCGACGAGTGGCAGCGCAACAACACCGATTTACTCAGCCCTGGCGAAGAAGATACCGGCCGCACCACCGCAGAAATCATTCAGGATGAGATCAAGGACAGCGTGCGCTGTCAGCACCTGGCGGAACAGTTCGGTATCACCGCCCTCCTGGATCGACGCTTCAAGTACCTCTCTACCGGTGAGACGCGTAAAACGCTGCTTTGTCAGGCGCTGATGAGCGAGCCGGAACTGCTGATCCTGGATGAGCCGTTCGACGGGCTGGATGTGCAATCCCGCGCCCAGTTGTCGGCACTGCTGGGTACACTTAACCAGCAGGGTTATACCGTTGTCCTGGTCCTCAACCGCTTCGATGAAATCCCGAATTTCGTGCAAAACGCGGGGGTGCTGGCGGACTGTAGCCTGACCGAAACCGGTGCGAAAGCGGCGTTGCTTCAACAAGCGCTGATTGCGCAACTGGCGCACAGTGAAAAACTGGACGGGATTACCCTGCCGGAACCCGATGCGCCATCCGCCCGCCACGGTTTAGATCCTGCCCTGCCCCGCATAGTGCTGCGTAACGGCGTTGTCTCCTATAACGATCGTCCGATACTGAATCAACTGAGCTGGACGGTAAACCCAGGCGAACACTGGCAAATCACCGGCCCCAACGGTGCAGGAAAATCCACACTGCTAAGCCTGATCACCGGCGACCATCCCCAGGGCTACAGTAACGATCTGACCCTGTTTGGCCGCCGTCGCGGCAGCGGCGAAACCATCTGGGACATCAAAAAGCATATCGGTTACGTCAGCAGCAGCCTGCATCTGGATTACCGCGTCAGCACTACGGTGCGTAACGTGATCCTGTCCGGCTTCTTCGATTCCATCGGCATCTATCAGGCGGTATCGGATAAACAGCACAAGCTGGCGCAGCAATGGCTGGATATTCTGGGGATGGACAATCAGGTGGCCGATGCACCGTTCCATAGCCTGTCGTGGGGGCAACAGCGGCTGGCATTGATCGTTCGCGCGCTGGTCAAGCATCCTACGCTGTTGATCCTGGATGAACCGTTGCAGGGACTTGATCCGCTTAACCGTCAGTTGATCCGCCGCTTCGTGGATGTGCTGATTGGTGAAGGTGAAACGCAGTTGCTGTTTGTTTCCCACCATGCGGAAGATGCGCCCTCCTGCATCACGCACCGGCTGGAGTTTGTTCCCGACGGGGAGCACTATCACTATCTGCTGAGTAAAATCGATTAACCCGTGGAGGGCGCTGCCCTCCTCTTTTCAGATAACCTGCAGCATTACATCCCTATCTCTTTGATCTAGAATGCTCTCAGGCATCCAAAAAACGGCGTTGAACAGCCGTGTAAACGATTCCACTATTTTATCCCGTGTCACACTTTTCGCGTCTCTGTTATGCTATGGTTAATTCATACCATAAGCCCAATGGAGCGAAATATGCGAGTTCTGGTAACAGGTGGTAGCGGTTACATAGGCAGTCATACCTGTGTGCAACTGCTGCAAAACGGCCATGATGTCATCATCCTCGACAACCTGTGCAATAGTAAGCGCAGCGTGCTGCCTGTGATTGAACGTCTTGGCGGTAAACAACCCACTTTCGTGGAAGGCGACATCCGCAATGAAGCGTTGATGACCGAAATCCTTCACGACCATGCGATCGAGACCGTGATCCATTTTGCGGGTCTGAAAGCGGTTGGCGAATCCGTGGCAAAACCCCTCGAGTATTACGATAACAACGTCAACGGCACGCTGCGTTTAATTTCATCGATGCGCGCCGCGAACGTGAAGAACTTTATTTTCAGTTCGTCTGCCACCGTCTACGGCGATCAGCCAAAAATCCCTTACGTTGAAAGTTTCCCGACCGGCACGCCGCAAAGCCCATACGGCAAAAGCAAGCTGATGGTGGAACAGATCCTGACCGATCTGCAAAAAGCGCAGCCGGAGTGGAGCATCGCGCTGCTGCGCTACTTCAACCCGGTTGGCGCGCATCCGTCAGGCGATATGGGTGAAGATCCGCAAGGTATTCCAAACAACCTGATGCCGTATATCGCTCAGGTTGCCGTGGGGCGTCGCGAATCGCTGGCTATTTTTGGCAATGACTACCCCACCGCAGATGGCACCGGCGTGCGCGACTACATCCATGTAATGGATTTGGCCGACGGCCACGTTGCGGCGATGCAGCAGCTGGCTAACAAACCAGGCGTACATATTTATAACCTCGGTGCCGGGATCGGCAGCAGCGTGCTGGATGTGGTAAATGCCTTCAGCAAAGCCTGCGGTAAGCCGGTGAATTATCACTTCGCGCCGCGTCGCAATGGCGACCTCCCCGCTTACTGGGCCGATGCGACCAAAGCCGATAAAGAGCTTAACTGGCGTGTGACCCGCACGCTTGATGAAATGGCACAGGATACCTGGCACTGGCAGTCACGCCATCCGCAGGGTTATCCGGACTAAGGACCCGTCATGACGCAATTTAACCCCGTTGATCATCCGCATCGTCGTTTTAACCCGTTAAGCGGGCAATGGATTTTGGTTTCTCCGCACCGCGCCAAGCGCCCCTGGCAGGGGGCGCAGGAAACGCCTGCGCAGCAGACGCTGCCACAGCACGACCCGGATTGCTTCCTGTGTCCGGGCAACACGCGCGTGACTGGTGATAAAAACCCTGACTACAAAGGCACTTACGTTTTCACAAACGATTTCGCTGCCCTGATGACCGACACGCCGGACGCACCGGAAAGCCACGACCCACTGATGCGCTGTGAAAGCGCGCGGGGCACCAGCCGCGTGATCTGCTTCTCGCCGGATCACAGCAAAACGCTGCCGGAGCTGAGCATCGACGCGTTGAAAGAGGTGGTGAGTACCTGGCAGGCACAGACCGCCGAACTGGGCCAGAGCTACCCGTGGGTGCAGGTATTCGAAAACAAAGGCGCGGCGATGGGCTGCTCTAACCCGCATCCGCATGGCCAGGTCTGGGCGAACAGTTTCCTGCCAAACGAAGCCGAGCGTGAGGATCGTCTGCAAAAAGCGTATTTCGCGCAAAACGGTTCACCGATGCTGCTGGACTACACGCAGCGTGAGCTGGCTGACGGCAGCCGTACCGTAGTTGAGACCGAACACTGGCTGGCCGTGGTGCCATACTGGGCAGCCTGGCCGTTTGAAACGCTACTGCTGCCGAAAGCACATGTTCAGCGCATCACCGAACTCAGCGACGCACAGCGCGACGACCTTGCTCTGGCACTGAAAAAGCTGACCAGCCGTTATGACAACCTGTTCCAGTGCTCATTCCCGTACTCCATGGGCTGGCACGGCGCGCCATTCAACGGTGAAGAGAATCAACACTGGCAGCTACACGCCCATTTCTATCCGCCGCTGCTGCGCTCCGCGACGGTACGTAAATTCATGGTGGGCTATGAAATGCTGGCGGAAACCCAGCGTGACCTGACGGCGGAACAGGCAGCAGAACGTCTGCGTGCCGTTAGCGACGTCCATTATCGCGAATCAGGAGTCTAAAAAATGAGTCTGAAAGATAAAACACAATCCCTGTTTGCTGAAAAATTCGGCTACCCTGCCACCCACGTTATTCAGGCACCTGGTCGCGTTAACCTGATAGGCGAACATACCGACTATAACGACGGTTTCGTTCTGCCCTGTGCCATTGATTATCAGACGGTTATTAGCTGCGCAAAGCGCGACGATCGCAACGTCCGGGTGATCGCTGCCGATTATGGCAACGAGGTAGATGAGTTTTCACTCGATGCTCCGATAGTGACCCACGACAGCCAGCAGTGGTCCAACTATGTGCGCGGCGTGGTGAAACATCTGCAAAAGCGTAACAAGAACTTTGGCGGTGCCGATTTAGTGATTAGCGGCAATGTGCCACAGGGTGCAGGCTTAAGCTCGTCGGCATCACTGGAAGTGGCAGTGGGTACTGTTTTCCAGCAGCTTTATCATCTGCCGCTGGACGGTGCGCAAATCGCGCTGAACGGTCAGGAAGCGGAAAACCAGTTCGTGGGCTGCAACTGCGGCATCATGGACCAGTTGATCTCCGCGCTCGGTAAAAAAGAGCATGCGCTGCTGATTGATTGCCGTTCATTGGGAACCAAAGCCGTTCCGCTGCCAGAAGGTGCTGCGGTTATTATCATCAACAGTAACTTTAAACGCACCCTGGTGGGCAGTGAGTACAACACCCGTCGCGAGCAGTGTGAAACCGGGGCGCGCTTCTTCCAGCAGCCTGCCCTGCGCGACGTTTCACTTGATGAATTCAACAAAGTGGCGCATGAACTGGACCCGATTGTGGCGAAACGCGTTCGCCATGTGTTGACCGAAAACGCCCGTACCGTTGAAGCGGCCTCCGCTCTGGCGAAGGGTGATCTGAAACGTATGGGTGAGCTGATGGCTGAATCCCACGCTTCCATGCGCGACGATTTTGAAATCACCGTGCCGCAAATCGACACTCTGGTGGAGATTGTCAAAGCAACCATCGGTGATAAAGGCGGCGTGCGCATGACTGGCGGCGGTTTTGGCGGCTGCATTGTGGCACTCGTACCAGAAGAGTTAGTCCCTGCCGTGCAGGACGCCGTCGCGAAACAGTACGAAGCCAAAACGGGCATTAAAGAAACCTTCTATGTCTGCAAAGCATCACAAGGAGCCGGACAGTGCTAAACGAAACACCGACCCTCGCACCGGATGGTCTGCCGTATCGCCTGTTAACCCTGCGCAACCCCGCAGGGATGGTGGTTACGCTGATGGACTGGGGTGCCACGCTGCTTTCTGCGCGCGTGCCTGTGTCTGACGGCAGCGTGCGTGAAACGCTGCTTGGCTGTGCATCACCAGAGCAGTATGTTAATCAAACCGCCTATCTCGGCGCATCCGTGGGTCGCTACGCGAACCGCATCGCCAAAAGCAGTTTCGACCTGGACGGCGTGCGCTACCCGCTGCAGCCCAGTCAGGCTGAAAATCAGCTTCATGGCGGTCCGCAAGGGTTTGATAAACGCCGCTGGAAGATTGTTCAGCAAAACGACGGCGAAGTGCTGTTCTCACTGGATTCGCTTGATGGCGATCAGGGATTTCCCGGAAACCTCAACGCCACAGCCCGTTTTACGCTGACCGATGATAACCGTATCGCCATTGAGTACCGCGCCACGGTCGATAAGCCATGTCCGGTGAACCTGACTAACCATGCCTATTTCAATCTTGATGGCAATCAGTGCGATGTCCGCAACCACAAGCTCCAGATACTGGCCGATGCGTACCTGCCCGTCGACGAAATGGGGATTCCGTATCAGGGGCTGAAGTCCGTGAGCGGCACCAGCTTTGATTTCCGCCATGCGAAAACCATCGCCCAGGATTTTCTCAGCGATGACGATCAGCGCAAAGTGAACGGCTACGACCACGCCTTCCTGCTGCAGGCAAAAGGGGATATTCGCCAGCCTGCCGCGCAGGTCTGGTCAGCCGATGAGAAACTGCAGATGACGGTCTATACCACCGCTCCTGCCCTGCAATTCTACTCAGGCAACTTTCTCGGCGGTACGACGGCACGTGAACATGAGGAATACAGCGACTGGCAGGGTCTGGCGCTGGAGAGTGAGTTCCTCCCGGACAGTCCAAACCATCCGGAATGGCCGCAGCCGGACTGCGTGCTGCGACCAGGTGAAGAGTACGTCAGCATCACCGAGTATCATTTCACTCCGTGCGCTTAACGCCCGGCGGCACTACGCTTGCACAGGCCTACCTGTAGGCCGGATAAGCGCAGCGTCATCCGGCAAAAAAACCAGGCCCTCATAACGAGGGCTTTTTTCTGCCCGTATTGCTGAAAATAGCGCCGATCGCAGACAAAATCATAACCCTGAATTCACAAGCATCTTACACTCCGGGACTATTTTCGCTATGGTTAGGGTTAAGCGTTGCTGCTGGCACGGCCACGGCAATATAATGAGAATTGTTATCATTCAATAAAGTTTATAAGGAGTATGATATGGCTGTAACTAAGCTGGTCCTGGTACGCCACGGCGAAAGCCAGTGGAACAACGAAAACCGTTTCACCGGTTGGTACGACGTTGATCTGTCCGAGAAAGGCGTAAGCGAAGCAAAAGCAGCAGGCAAGCTGCTGAAGGAAGAAGGCTTCTCCTTTGATTTTGCTTACACCTCTGTGCTGAAACGTGCCATCCATACTCTGTGGAACGTTCTGGATGAACTGGATCAGGCCTGGCTGCCGGTTGAGAAATCCTGGAAACTGAACGAGCGTCACTACGGTGCGCTGCAGGGTCTGAACAAAGCGGAAACCGCGGAAAAATACGGTGACGAGCAGGTTAAACAGTGGCGTCGTGGTTTTGCTGTGACACCACCAGAGCTGACCAAAGATGACGAGCGCTATCCGGGCCATGACCCGCGCTACGCGAAACTGACTGACGCTGAGCTACCAACGACCGAAAGCCTGGCGCTGACTATCGACCGCGTTGTGCCTTACTGGAACGAAACCATTCTGCCACGTCTGAAAAGCGGTGAGCGCGTCATCATTGCCGCGCACGGTAACTCCCTGCGTGCGCTGGTGAAATACCTGGACAACATGGGTGAAGACGAAATCCTCGAACTGAACATTCCAACTGGCGTACCGCTGGTGTATGAGTTCGACGAAAACTTCAAACCAATCAAACATTACTATCTGGGCAACGCTGATGAAATCGCGGCAAAAGCGGCGGCAGTAGCGAACCAGGGTAAAGCGAAGTAATTTTCGCCGGACATAAAAAAAGCGCGGAGCAATCCGCGCTTTTTTATTTGCGGAATCGTATTACCCGCGACGGGCTTTTACCGCATCGGCGAGCTGACGCAGGATAGTGTCGGTATCGTCCCAGCCGATGCAGGCATCCGTGACGCTCTTGCCATACACCAGCGGCTCACTGCCTTCCAGATTCTGATTGCCTTCAACCAGATGGCTCTCGATCATCACGCCAATCACCGCGTTTTCACCGCTGGCAATTTGCTTGCAAACATCCGCCCCGACTTCCATCTGCTTTTTGAACTGCTTGCTGGAGTTGGCGTGGCTGAAGTCGATCATCACCTGCGGTGGCAGACCCGCTTTTTCCAGGCCCGCTTTCACGTCCGCGACATGTTTTGCGCTGTAGTTTGGCTCTTTACCACCGCGCAGAATGATATGGCAGTCACCGTTACCACTGGTGTTGACGATGGCTGAGTGGCCCCATTTCGTCACAGACAGGAAGCAGTGCGGTGCTCCTGCCGCGTTGATAGCGTCAATCGCGACCTTAATGGTGCCGTCCGTGCCATTTTTAAACCCAACCGGGCAAGAGAGACCAGACGCCAGCTCACGGTGTACCTGTGATTCAGTAGTACGCGCGCCGATTGCCCCCCAGCTCATCAGATCAGCCAGATATTGCGGGGTGATCATGTCCAGGAACTCACCGGCAGCGGGCAGACCGCTGTCGTTGATCTCAAGCAGCAGCTTACGCGCAATGCGCAGGCCATCGTTGATCTGGAAACTGTTATCCATGTGCGGATCGTTAATCAGCCCTTTCCAGCCCACGGTGGTACGCGGTTTTTCAAAATACACGCGCATCACGATTTCCAGCTCGTCTTTCAGCTCTTCACGTAGGGTGAGCAGACGGGCCGCGTACTCTTTTGCCGCTGCCGGATCGTGGATAGAGCATGGGCCAATGACCACTAACAGACGATCGTCATTCCCTTTCAGGATTTTGTGGATCGCTTTACGTGCATGAGACACCGTGTTGGCGGCGTTTTCAGTGGCGGGGAATTTCTCAAGGAGCGCTACAGGCGGTAATAACTCATTGATCTCTTTGATACGTAAATCGTCGTTCTGATAATTCATTTTCTTTCCAGCTCTGCCATATCTTTTGTAATGAAAGCAATCCTTTCAATCTAACTTGTCGGCCCGGAAGTGTAAACGGGCTTTTACACTTCACGCAGATAATTCCTGGAATTCACCTAATAAACGCCACAAAATAGCGAAAAATGAGATCTGCCCTAAACTTTTTAAATGTAACAACTGAATTTTATATCTTAAACACGATTCCATCCTGACATAAGCAGGAATACTGGAATCTTTCGCCACTGAATGAGATGCACTGTTGGAAAATGTTATCCAGCGTAACGATAAGAACAGGAGCAACACGATGAAAATGACGAAACTGGCAACCCTATTACTTACGGCAACCCTTTCTCTGGCAAGCGGCAGCGTCCTTGCGGCGGAGACGGGCTCTTCTGACAGCAACGGTGACGCGAATGCCGCTGCCGCAGCGGGTCAGGTCGCGCCGGATGCGAAACAGAATATTGCGCCTAATAATGTTGATAACAGCAATATCAACACGGGTAATACCAATACCGGCGGTACGATGTTGCACCCGGACGGAACGAATTCGGGAACCATGAATCATGACGGGATGACCACCGATGAAGTTCACAAAAATTCAATGTGTAAAGACGGTAAATGTCCTGATACCAATGATAAAGTGGGTAGCGACGCCGACACCAAAACTGACGGTACAACTCAGTAATAGCCCTGTAATCTGACACCCAAAAGGAGAGCCGATGCTCTCCTTTCTTTTTTGTGTAAGATATTAAAAACGCTACACTTACGATAATAACAAATCAGGAAAGATGAAATGGCGCACACGCATGCTCACTCACACGCCACCGGCGATGACAACGCAAAACGGCTGACGCTGGCGTTTGGTGTCACTGCCACGTTTATGGTTATCGAGGTTATCGGCGGGTTAATTTCAGGTTCGCTGGCTCTGCTGGCTGATGCCGGACATATGCTTACAGATGCCGCCGCCCTGCTTTTCGCCCTGCTGGCCGTGCAGTTTGCACGTCGGCCGCCGAATGCCCGACACACTTTTGGCTGGCTCAGGCTGACCACCCTCGCCGCTTTCGTCAACGCCATCGCACTGGTGGTGATTACCATTCTTATTGTCTGGGAGGCGTTCCAGCGCTTCAGACATCCGCAACCCGTTGCCGGGGCGACGATGATGGTTATTGCCATTGCGGGCCTGCTTGCTAACATCCTGGCATTCTGGATTTTGCATCGCGGCAGCGGTGAAAAAAACCTGAATGTGCGTGCAGCGGCGCTTCATGTTCTGGGGGATTTACTGGGGTCTGTCGGGGCAATTGTGGCCGCTCTGGTGATCCTTTATACCGGCTGGACCCCCATCGACCCGATTCTTTCTGTTCTGGTGTCGTGCCTGGTTCTGCGCAGTGCCTGGCGGCTATTGAAGGAGAGCGTTAATGAATTACTGGAAGGCGCACCGTCCTCGCTGAATATCGGGGAACTGAAGCGCAATCTTTGCCGTTCAATTCCCGAAGTACGCAACGTTCACCATGTTCACGTCTGGCTGGTAGGCGAAAAACCGATTATGACGCTGCATGTTCAGGTGATCCCGCCGCATGACCACGACGCGCTGCTGGAACGTATCCAGCACTTTCTTGAACATCACTATGAGGTTGCACACGCTACCATTCAGATGGAGTATCAGCCCTGTAACGGGCCGGACTGCCACCTTAACGAGGCGCAGTCCGGCCATTCACACCATCACCACCATTAGCTGGAAAGCGCGCGAGAGCCGCGCTCACGCGCGCTGTTAATCCACATGCGGCTACCGTTGAGCGCAATGAAGGTCAGCAGCATATACTCCAGCGACATCGCATAGACGCCCTGCAGAGCAAATATCACCACGCTGATAACGTTAATAATGACCCACAGTAGCCAGTTTTCGACGTATTTGCGGGTCATCAGGATCATCGCCGCTATCGACAGCACCATCATGCAAGAATCCCAGAACGGGAAGGCGTCGGGCTGAAGTTCGGGCATCGTGACGTTTAAACCGACGCCAGACATAACCGCCACCGCTACACGAGTCAGGAAAGCGAATACCGGATTGATAAAGACGGTCATCAACCCAATCGCGACAACGCAGGCAACAAACCAGGCGATGGCTTTCGGCAAGGGTAGCCAGCGGATCTGGAGGGCAGCTTCCTGCTGGCTGTTCTGTCGTGACCAGGCATACCAGCCATAAATATTTGCCGCAAAGAAAAACAGCTGCAAAAGCAGGCTGGCATAGAGCTGGATCTGGAAAAAGATGATCGCAAAGAGCGTAACGTTTATCAGCCCAAACGCGTAATTGCTGATCTTCTCAAGGCTGGCCAGCCAGATACAGAGTAAACCGGCCAGTGTACCAACGGCCTCAATCCATGACAGGTCATAGCCGCCCGTACCAATCGGTATATGAACCAGGATGTTCTGCGTGCTAAAAAAATCCATCTTTGCCCCAGTGCGTATTGAATTAAGTACGTAGTGTAGCCGCAAAATCCAGCATGCGGTTAAGCGGAATTAACGCACCTTCACGAAGCGCAGCATCAACATGTATTTCATGGGCTGCACCACCGGTTTCCAGCCCTTCAGCAATCGCTTTCAGGCCATTCATCGCCATCCACGGACAGTGAGCACAGCTTCGGCAGGTCGCCCCTTCTCCCGCAGTAGGCGCTTCAAGGAGTTCTTTTTCCGGCACGGCCTGTTGCATCTTATAGAAAATACCGCGATCGGTCGCCACGATAAGCTGCTTGTGTGGCAAGGTCCTGGCCGCATTGATAAGCTGGCTGGTTGAACCAACCGCATCCGCCATATCAACGATCGACTGCGGCGACTCCGGGTGCACCAGAATAGCGGCATCCGGGTATAGCCCTTTCATGCGCGTCAACGCCTGTGTTTTAAACTCGTCGTGAACGATACAGGCCCCCTGCCAGCAGAGCACATCCGCACCGGTTTGCTTCTGAACGTAATTACCGAGATGGCGATCCGGTGCCCAGATGATTTTCTCACCCAGGCTGTCGAGGTGCTCAATCAGTTCAACGGCGATGCTGGAGGTCACCACCCAGTCAGCCCGCGCTTTTACGGCGGCAGAAGTATTGGCGTAGACCACAACGGTACGGTCAGGATGAGCATCGCAAAAGGCGGTGAACTCATCGATCGGGCAGCCAAGATCGAGCGAACATTCGGCATGTAATGTCGGCATCAGAATGGTTTTTTCAGGGCTGAGAATTTTTGCCGTCTCGCCCATAAAACGCACGCCCGCGACCAGCAGCGTCGAGGCCGGATGTTTTGCACCAAAGCGCGCCATCTCCAGAGAGTCGGAAATACAGCCTCCGGTCTCTTCCGCCAGCTGCTGAATTTCCGGGTCAGTGTAGTAATGCGCCACCATCACCGCATCGCGCGCTTTGAGAAGACGCTTGATCTTTTCACGGTAGAACTGCTTTTCATCCTGGCTCAGTGGGACAGGCTTTGGCGGGAAGGGATAGATTGCGGCTTCAGGATCAAACATCACGCTCATTATGGCTTCTCGTTTTACTGGCTTAACAATATTGCCTTTGTTTTGCTTGAGATAGCAAAAGGTGCGGCAATTGTGTTTTGTATACTAAACAAGATAGCGAATTTACTGCGGAATGTCATCGGGAATTGATACCGCCAGCATTTGTCGGATGGCGGCTTCGCCTTACCTAACCTACTTTACTCCGTAGGCCTGATAAGCCCAGCGCCATCAGGCAGGGTGTTTTAGGCTCAGGATCTGCAGATAGCAAAAAAGCGCCTTTAGGGCGCTTTTTTACATTGGTGGGTCGTGCAGGATTCGAACCTGCGACCAATTGATTAAAAGTCAACTGCTCTACCAACTGAGCTAACGACCCCTTGCGGGATTTAATTCAATTTATTCAGGCTGGTGGGTCGTGCAGGATTCGAACCTGCGACCAATTGATTAAAAGTCAACTGCTCTACCAACTGAGCTAACGACCCGTTTGGGCGTCGCCTGAATTATCACTCGGAACCAATAAAATTGGTGGGTCGTGCAGGATTCGAACCTGCGACCAATTGATTAAAAGTCAACTGCTCTACCAACTGAGCTAACGACCCGAGTGGTGGGTGATGACGGGCTCGAACCGCCGACCCCCTCCGTGTAAAGGAGATGCTCTACCAACTGAGCTAATCACCCACTCTGTACTGCTGGTGTGCGTTAAGTGGTGGGTCGTGCAGGATTCGAACCTGCGACCAATTGATTAAAAGTCAACTGCTCTACCAACTGAGCTAACGACCCACTTTTACGCTGTTTTCACGTTGTTTGATATCCCGTGGCAACGGCGGCATATATTACTGATTTAAGAATTCTGCGCAACAAAAATTTCGATGAAGATCACTTAACTGCTTACGAATCATGCGGCACGACCAGAAATAACGCGATTTCTGGTCGTGTGATAATCAACCCATCGAATTCAGACGTTTTTGTGCCTGTTTGGCACCGTCAGTACCAGGGAATTTTGTGATCACTTGCTGATAAACCGCTTTGGCTTTCGCCGTGTCACCTTT
The DNA here is from genome assembly GCF_009176645.1 of Enterobacter oligotrophicus. NCBI lineage: Bacteria > Pseudomonadati > Pseudomonadota > Gammaproteobacteria > Enterobacterales > Enterobacteriaceae > Enterobacter > Enterobacter oligotrophicus. The sequence continues at coordinate 3,899,837 of NZ_AP019007.1, read as the reverse complement.
GTCCTGCATGATCACGCCGACTTTGAACATCGCATCCGGCGCTTTTGGCGATTTCGGGTAATTTTTCACCACTGAGGCAAAATAAAACGCCGCATCATCCTTTTTACCCTTGTTGTAATTCAACTGACCCAACCAGTAATTCGCGTTTGGCTGGTAGGTGGAATCAGGGTATTTTTTAATGAAGTTCTGGAACGCAGCGATAGCATCGTCCTGACGCGATTTATCCTGCACCAGAGCAATGGCCGCGTTGTAATCCGTATTCGCGTCACCGCTCTGTACAGGCGCACCAGCCGAGGCAGAAGCATCAGCTGCTGGAGCTGTCGCCGCACCGCTTTGATCGCCCGCTGCGGGTTGTGCTGCTGCACCGCCACTGCTCAGGCTATCTATCTGCAGCAAGATTTGTTTCTGACGTTCCACAACCTGATTGAGTTGATACTGACTTTCCTGGATCTGACCACGGAGAGAATCAATATCATTCTGGTTATCGGAAAGTTGCTGCTGGAGTTGGGTTAAAAGCTGACTGTGAGCGTTAGAAATACGCTCGAGTTGGGTGACCCGGTCTTCTACCGAGCCTGAGCCGACACTACTGATTGGTGCCTGAGCAAAAGCGGCCCAGGGGGCCGCTATTCCAACCAGTAACGACAGACTCATGAGATGATGTCTGAAGTTACTGCTCATGCAATTCTCTTAGTAAACCAGTACGGCACGACGGTTTTTGGAGTAAGCCGCTTCGTCATGACCCAGCACTGCAGGTTTTTCTTTACCGTAAGAAACGATGGAGATCTGGTCAGCAGAAACGCCTTTACCCTGCAGGTACATTTTAACAGCGTTAGCACGACGTTCACCCAGGGAGATGTTGTACTCAGGCGTACCACGTTCGTCCGCGTGACCTTCTACGGTGACTTTGTAAGACGGGTTGCTACGCAGGAAGTTAGCGTGCGCATCCAGCATTGCAGCGAAGTCAGAACGAATATCGTATTTATCCAGATCGAAGTAAACGATGTTGTTCTGCTGCAGCTGCTGCATCTGAAGACGCGCTTGCTCTTCAGAAGACATGTTGCCATTGCCGTTAGCGTCCATACCGGTGCCAGCACCCATCATGCCTTCGCCGCTCTGGTCATTGCTTGCGTTCTTGTTAGAAGAACACGCTGCGATTGCCATTACAGGCAGAGCGATCATCAGCCCCTTCAGCACTTTGTTCAGTTGCATTTCTAAGATTCCTTTAGTAATCAATTAATTATTATTTACAGATACGGCGACCAGGCAGGTGATTTTACCTGTCCATCAGTTGCCGGAATACGCGCTTTGAAACGCCCATCTGTAGAAACCAGATTCAGCACAGATCCCATCCCCTGAGAAGAGCTGTAGATTACCATAGTGCCGTTAGGTGCCAGACTTGGCGTTTCATCCAGGAACGTTGACGAGAGAACTTGCACGCCACCCGTTACCAGATCCTGTTTGGCAATGTGCTGCTGACCACCAGCAGAACTGACCATTACCATCGTTTTACCATCGGCACTGACATCGGCGTCCTGGTTCTGTGAACCTTCCCAGGTGATACGCTGCGGTGTTCCGCCGTTGATATTTACTTTGTAAACCTGTGGGCGACCCGCCTGGTCAGACGTAAAGGCCAGATTCTGGCTGTCCGGGAACCAGGTTGGTTCGGTGTTGTTACTACGACCGTCAGTGATCTGGCGGATCTGACCCGAACCAATGTCCATCACATACAGATTCAGACTACCGGTTTTAGACAGCGCAAAGGCCAGTTTCGTGCCGTCCGGAGAGAACGCTGGCGCACCATTGTGACGTGGGAACGACGCAACCTGACGCACAGCACCGTTAGACAGCGTCTGGATAACCAGCGCAGAACGGCCGCTTTCAAACGTTACGTATGCCAGTTTGGAGCCGTCAGGCGACCACGCCGGAGACATCAGCGGCTGCGGTGAACGGTGAACGGTGAACTGGTTGTAGCCATCGTAGTCAGAGACGCGCAGCTCATACGGGAACTGACCGCCATTGGTCTGAACAACGTAAGCAATACGGGTACGGAATGCCCCTTTAATTCCGGTCAGCTTTTCAAACACTTCGTCACTTGCGGTGTGGCCAGCATAACGCAGCCACTGCTTGTTCACTTTGTAAGAGTTCTGAGCCAGAACAGTGCCTGGCGCACCGCCGGTATCCACTAGCTGGTAAGCCACGTTGTAACCACCGTCTGGAGCAGGCGTTACCTGACCAACGACAACGGCATCAATGCCCAGCGCGGACCATGCTGCAGGTTGAACTTCCTGCGCAGTGCCCGGCTGCTGTGGCAGACGAGAACGATCTAATGGGTTGAATTTGCCGCTGTTACGCAGGTCAGCCGCAACGATGCCGCCGATATCTTCAGGCGCAGCGCCAGGGCCTGCCCACTGGAACGGAACAACACCGATTGGGCGCGCCGAGTCCACCCCCTGGGTGATCTCGATACGTACTTCTGCGTGCAGCACAGCTGCCCACAGCATTAAAAAACTAAATGCTACACGTAATGCCTGCTTCATCATATCTCCCTTATCCGGGTAACCTTACCCACGATAATTTAGCAGAATGTTAACAAACTCAAATAGACAAAACTACCAGAACCCTGTGACTAAACCTGGTCTATTTTCCCCCGTTTGCACGGGGAAAATGTAACTTAAGGTTTGAAGTCCAGTGGTGCATTTTTAAAGACTTCGTAGACTGCCTGTGACGGTGGTTTAGGCATCTTCGCCTGACGCGCTGCAGCCAGTGCCGCAGTACATAAGGCCGGGTCGCCACCTTCAGACTGAATATCAAGCAACATGCCGTCCGGTGCCAGTTTTATACGCAGCGTACACGTTTTACCGGTGTAGGAAGACGCATCATAAAACCGGCTTTCAATAGCGGATTTAATCTGCGCGGCATAGCCGTTGATTTCAGCGCCAGAAGCACCGTTACTCTTAGTGTTACCACTTCCGGTCGGCGCTGCGTTGTTTCCTTTCGCCCCACCGCCCGTTTTCGGCGCATTCTTACCAGAACTCAAGTCGCCCAGCAGATCGTCAACACCCGCGGCGGCAGCAGCTTTTTCTGCTGCTGCCTTTTTCGCTGCGGCTTTTTCAGCTGCAGCTTTCTTATCGGCAGCGGCCTTCTCAGCGGCAGCTTTTTTGTCTGCGGCCGCTTTCTCAGCAGCAGCGGCTTTTTCTGCTGCCGCCGCTTTCTTCGCGGCTTCGGCTTCCGCTTTCTTCTGAGCATCAGCAGCAGCTTTCTTCGCGGCCTCGGCTTCCGCTTTCTTCTGAGCATCAGCAGCGGCTTTTTTCGCGGCCTCCGCTTCTGCTTTCTTCTGAGCGTCAGCGGCTGCTTTTTTCGCCTGCGCGTCAGCCTGGGCTTTGGCATCAGCAGCGGCTTTTGCTGCCGCCTCTTCTGCTTGCTTTTGCTGTTCCTGGGCTTTTTTCGCTGCGGCTTCAGCCTGCTTCTGCTGCTCCGCCTGCTCTTTCGCCGCTTCCTGCGCCTGCAAACGCTCTTTCTCAAGCTGCTTCAGACGTTCCTGCTCTGCGGCCTGCTTTTCACGCAGTTCTTCGGCTTGCTGTTGCGCCTGTTTCTCACGCTGCTCTTCAGCGCGTTTTGCACTCGCCTGCTGCTGTTGCTGGCGATTATAGTTCTGAACGATCGCACCAGGGTCCACCATGACGGCGTCGATGGAAGAGCCTCCACCGCCGCCCGCAGATGCATCAATGTGCTCGTCGAACGAACTCCAGATCAGCGCTGCAAAAAGAATGACGTGCAGCACTGCGGAGACGATTATCGCTCGCTTAAGTTTGTCGTTCTGTTCGGTTGCCTTTGACACTATCGGTTCCCAAAAACTACGCAGATGATCAAATAGGCTGAGTCATTAAGCCAACCGACTTAACGCCCGCGCTATGTAGCAAGTTCAGCGCTTTAATAATTTCATCATATGGCACATCTTTCGCGCCACCGATCAAGAAGACCGTCTTCGGATTTGACTCCAGACGACGTTGCGCTTCAGCAATCACCTGCTCTGGCGGGAGTTGATCCATACGATCTTTCTCGACCACCACGCTGTACTGCCCTACGCCGGAAACTTCAATGATGACCGGAGGGTCGTCATTGGTGCTTACCGCTTGTGATTCTGTCGCATCCGGCAGATCAACTTCCACACTCTGAGTAATGATGGGCGCTGTCGCCATAAAAATCAGCAGCAGTACCAGCAGTACATCCAGCAGTGGAACGATATTAATTTCGGACTTAAGCTCGCGACGACCTCGTCCACGGGATCTGGCCATGGTTTACCCCTTGTTGCTCTCGGTGCTGGTAAACGCCTGACGGTGCAGAATCGCAGTGAACTCTTCCATAAAGTTGTCGTAGTTCAGTTCCAGTTTGTTCACGCGCTGGTTCAGACGGTTGTACGCCATAACTGCCGGAATAGCCGCAAACAGACCGATAGCGGTCGCGATCAGTGCTTCTGCGATACCCGGTGCAACCATCTGCAACGTCGCCTGCTTCACCGCGCCCAGCGCGATAAAGGCGTGCATAATCCCCCACACGGTACCAAACAGACCGATATACGGGCTGATGGAACCAACCGTGCCGAGGAAAGGAATATGCGTTTCAAGATTTTCCAGCTCGCGGTTCATGGAAATGCGCATCGCACGCGACGCACCTTCAACGACGGCTTCCGGTGCATGGTTGTTAGCACGATGCAAGCGGGCAAACTCTTTGAAACCGCTGTAGAAAATCTGTTCGGAGCCTGCGAGGCTATCACGGCGTCCCTGGCTTTCCTGATACAGACGAGAAAGCTCGATACCAGACCAGAACTTGTCTTCAAACGCTTCAGCTTCACGGCCTGCGGCATTGAGAATACGCGTTCTCTGGATGATGATGGCCCAGGATGCGATTGAAAAACCAATCAAAATCAACATGATAAGTTTAACCAGAAGGCTTGCCTTCAGGAACAAATCAAGGATATTCATGTCAGTCACTGCTTAAACTCCGCGACAATAGACTTAGGAAGCGCACGAGGCTTCATTATGGTTGGATCAACACAGACAATCAGTACCTCAGCTGAGTTCAGTACGGCGTTCTCTGCATTGACTATCCGCTGCGTGAAAACCAGTGAAGTTCCGCGCATTGATGTAATTTCAGTTTGGACTTCGAGCATATCGTCGAGTCTGGCAGGCGCAAAATACTCAAGCGTCATCTTGCGTACCACAAAGGCAACTCGCTCAGCCAACAACACCTGCTGGCTAAAGTGATGATGGCGCAGCATCTCTGTGCGTGCCCGTTCATAAAAAGCAACGTAGCTGGCGTGGTAGACCACACCACCGGCATCGGTATCTTCGTAGTAGACACGAACCGGCCATCGAAACAGCGTTGTATTCACTTTACATCCCGGTAATACAAGAAAAGTTGGAGCTTTCAAACTTCGCTACTATACGCGCGGGAATGATGGTTTGGAATGGGAGAAAGTAAACGGAGAGTAAATTTTTATGGGCTCAGGTAAGCCCATATCGTTAACGGACATTTCTTATTCAGAAGAAGAAGAAAATCAGACCTGCCAGGAGAACGAGATCGGCGATCAGCGGGCAGAAAATGCCCTGCCAGTGGAGGGCTTTCGGACGAAAGCCGACGCCGTGAATCACACCTGCACACACCGCCCACATGATGAGGAAGCCGTGCCAGATCTCAAGCTCACTGGTCTTAGCCGCGAAGCGCGACGGGTCCCAGAAGATACAGCCTGCCAGCAGTAATGCCATCACTAAAGAAAGCGCCCTTAACGGGCGCTTATCCATTACCGCATATAACGTTGCGATAATGTTCATCAGTGTTTTTCTTCACCCGCTTTGGACGCTTCAACGTGCTCCAGCGCCAGGGCGGTAATGACACCAAATGCACAGGCAAGAAGCGTCCCTAAAATCCATGCGAAATACCACATATTCAGCTCCTTACTTAGTACATAGAGTGGGTGTTGCTTTCGATATGTTCTTTGGTGATACGACCGAACATTTTCCAGTAACACCAGGCGGTGTAGAGCAGAATAATCGGTACGAATACACACGCGACATACGTCATCAGGTTCAGCGTCAGCTGGCTGGAGGTTGCATCCCACATGGTCAGGCTGGCATTCATCATGGTGCTGGAAGGCATCACGAACGGGAACATCGCAATGCCCGCCGTCAGGATGATGCACGCCAGGGTCAGTGAAGAGAACACGAACGCCAGAGCACCTTTTTCCAGACGCGAGGTCAGCACAGTCAGCAGCGGCAGCAGTACACCCAGAGCCGGAATAGCCCACAGCGCAGGGGTAGTGTTAAAGTTCACCAGCCATGCGCCCGCCTCACGCGCCACTTCTTTGGTCAGCGGGTTAGACGGCGCAGTATGGTTAATTGCAGACGTCACCACATAACCATCAATACCGTACATCACCCAGACACCGGCCAGTGCGAAGCAAACCAGTGTTACCAGCGCAGCAACCTGAGCCGTAGCACGGGAGCGCAGGTGCAGTTCACCCACAGTACGCATCTGCAGATAAGTCGCGCCCTGAGTGATGATCATCGCCACGCTCACCACACCCGCCAGCAAACCAAACGGATTCAGCAACTGGAAGAAGTTACCGGTGTAATAAAGACGCATGTACTCATCGATGTGGAACGGTACGCCCTGCAGCAGGTTACCGAACGCCACGCCAATCACCAGCGGTGGAACGAAGCTACCAATAAAGATGCCCCAGTCCCACATGTTACGCCAGCGGGTATCTTCAATCTTGGAACGGTAGTCGAAACCGACCGGACGGAAGAATAAAGAGGCCAGCACCAGAATCATCGCCACATAGAAGCCGGAGAACGCAGCCGCGTAGACCATCGGCCAGGCAGCGAACAGCGCGCCGCCTGCGGTGATCAGCCACACCTGGTTACCGTCCCAGTGCGGGGCGATTGAGTTGATCATGATTCGACGCTCGGTGTCATTACGACCGAGGAAACGGGTGAGCATGCCCACCCCCATGTCGAAACCGTCGGTGACCGCAAAACCGATCAGCAGAATACCGACCAGCAGCCACCAGATAAAACGCAATACTTCATAATCGATCATTTGATGACTCCTGTCTTAGCGTGCCGGCTGAGTAGTCGCAGTGGACTGCTCGTAGTGATAGCGACCGGTTTTCAGGCTGCTTGGGCCAAGGCGCGCGAACTTGAACATCAGGAACAGTTCAGCCACCAGGAACAGGGTGTACAGACCGCAAATCAGCAGCATAGAGAAGATCAGGTCGCCCGCGGTCAGGGAGGAGTTTGCTACTGCCGTTGGCAGCACCTCACCTATCGCCCACGGCTGACGGCCATATTCCGCCACAAACCAGCCGGATTCGATAGCAATCCACGGCAGCGGGATACCGTACAGCGCCGTGCGCAGCAGCCATTTTTTCTCACCAATGCGGTTGCGAATCACGGACCAGAAGGACGCCGCGATGATCAGCAGCATGATGATGCCGCAGCCCACCATGATACGGAACGCGAAGTACAGCGGTGCAACGCGTGGAATGGAGTCTTTGGTTGCCATCTGAATCTGCGCTTCCGTCGCATCAGAGACGTTCGGGGTATAGCGTTTCAACAGCAGACCGTAGCCCAGGTCTTTCTTCACATCGTTGAACTGGTCGCGAACCGCCTGGTCGGTTGAACCGGCGCGCAGCTGTTCCAGCAGCGAGTAGGCTTTCATCCCGTTACGAATACGCTCTTCATGCTGCACCATCAGCTCTTTCAGGCCAGTGACCTGTTTGTCGACGGAGCGAGTGGCAATAATGCCCAGCGCGTAAGGGATCTGAATGGCGAAGCGGTTTTCCTGCGCATCCTGATCGGGAATACCGAACAGCGTAAACGCAGCCGGAGCCGGTTGGGTTTCCCATTCGGCTTCGATAGCGGCCAGCTTGGTTTTCTGAACGTCGCCCATTTCGTAACCGGATTCATCACCCAGAACGATAACGGACAGAATTGCCGCCATACCGAAACTTGCTGCGATAGCAAAGGAGCGTTTTGCGAACGCGAAGTCACGACCACGCAGCATATAGTAGGAGCTGATACCCAGTACAAACATCGCGCCGCACACATAGCCAGAGGCCACAGTGTGAACGAATTTAACCTGTGCAACCGGGTTCAGGACCAGCTCGGCAAAGCTGACCATCTCCATACGCATGGTTTCGAAGTTGAAATCAGACGCGATGGGGTTCTGCATCCAGCCGTTCGCTACCAGTATCCACAGTGCGGACAGGTTAGAGCCTAATGCCACCAGCCAGGTGACCGCCATATGCTGGACTTTGCCCAGACGGTCCCAACCGAAGAAGAACAGACCTACAAAGGTGGATTCGAGGAAGAAGGCCATCAGACCTTCAATGGCCAGCGGCGCGCCGAAGATATCCCCTACGTAATGGGAATAGTAAGACCAGTTAGTCCCGAACTGGAACTCCATGGTCAGACCGGTCGCCACGCCCAGCGCAAAGTTGATACCAAACAACTTGCCCCAGAACTTGGTCATATCTTTATAAATCTGTTTGCCGGAGAGGACGTAGACCGTTTCCATTATGGCCAGCAGGAACGCCATACCGAGCGTCAGTGGCACAAACAGGAAGTGGTACATCGCGGTCAAGGCAAACTGTAAGCGCGACAGTTCGACTATATCTAACATCATGACTCCTTGCTCATCGCATGAAGACTCCGAGAGTGAACCCCGTTAGATAAGGATTCACACGCATGCCCCAATACAAAGTTATCTGCAGACTTTCTTCGTTGCTTATTCTCTACTGGAGGAAAAAACAGTGATGAAAGGTTACAAATACGTTAATAAAAAACCCAAATTGATCCCGTAAATATAATACGCTGCAAAACCCTTACAATAAACAGGTTTTTATTGAATCACTTTTACGTTTTTCGACGGTGATCAATTTATAGCAAAATTACCGCTTTTCAGCCATTTTGATCGGGGACAATTTAACGCCTTTTGTCGGCTTTTTCCAAGGATTAAACATTGATTTAAATCAAAAACAAACATCATTGTTAACCATGTTTCATCATGGTAAGAATGGTAAATCCCATGTTAAAAATATGTGTTTGAGAAGGCGTGAATGGTTATCAAATGCGGGCATTAATATAAATAAAAGTGATTTTTATTAACCGGTCCGGACAAAGCATTTTCACAACCGGGTAAACTTATAAGGATATGTCGCATCATCGTATTTTTCCATTACGCTAAGGGTGCGCCATGAAATTACATTTAATTTACTTTTACCCCTCTTAAAATTAACACCCTTATGTGACTATCTAATGAAAAAGGGCTGCATTACGGCAGCCCTTTGACATGTTTTTGCATCTACTACGCTATCTGAATACTAAAGGTGCGTGACTGACCCGGACGAAATGCGCCCTCAATCCCCGTGCCGTCATGCCCGTCCCCTTTTATTTTTTCATTCAGGTCCGTTTCGCGACACCGTTTAATCCCCTGACTGACCGCCAAAGCGACCTCGCAAGAGCCGGACTCAGACGGGTTAAACAGGCGAAGGATAAGCTCGTCTCGATCTTCCGCTTTTTTCAGCACACTCAACACGCACTCTGTCGGCGACAACGTTAACAGGCTGTAGTGGTCCGGCGTCGTGCATGCAGCACGATTAAGTTTCATCGCATCCCAGGGGATTTTGTTGTAGCAGTAGACCGGCGTAAGCCACGCTTTCGCCTGCTGAGCAATGCCCGCACTGTCCGGCGATCCGCTAAAGCTGAAAAGGCTAAAACGGCAGCGAAGCTGGCCCCGCATCTGTGAGTCAGGCACAGGCATTTTAATGCCGGACGGTCTGCCTGGACGCAGCAGCAAATCTTCTTTCCCTAATAGCCCTACACCGCGAAGTAAGGTCAACGCGAACGTTTTGTTATCCTCACCCACCACTTCAAATTCGCGTAGACCCTCTGTAAACAGCGCCAGGCCATTACGTCTTTCCTGCAGAACCGCGTAACTGAGTAAATTCCAGACAGGGACTGGCGCTTCTTTCCAGCCCTCTTCCTGCCAGTTTGCCATCGCTTCGTCGTACACCGGGCGCGTTACGGAGCCAAATTGCGTATCAGCCAGTACCTCTTTCGTATTGAACGGCGTTGGAATTAAAACGCGTACACGATGGTCATCCGCCTGGTTGTCCAGACGCACTTCAACGTCTATGCGTCTGCTGTTGTGGCTAAGCGTCACGTCAATTTCAACGTCAAGTGAGCCGTTTTGCTGGCGCGCCGAGCGTTCGGCCAGATTCGCCGGAACGGCCATATGATGACGAATAACCGCCCTGCTCTGCCAGCCTTCATGCGTCACCTCAACATCATGCTGCCCTTGCGCAGAAGTGAGTCGCCACTCTTCACGCGAAGGTGAATAGTCGTACTCATCGCCGTCATCGGAACTCTCTTCTATTTCCAGCACGCGGTCATAAATACGCCCGGATTCTTTATCGCGCAGACGCAGCGTACCGTCGTCGTTTAACGCCATCTGCCAGAAGGCATTTTCCAGCAAAGCCTCCGTGGTGCCCGGCGATGAACGCACCTTACCGGCAACATGCGGCTCAATATACAGCGTTCGGTAGCCCATCGACGGCAGGATCGGGTTGATCTGAATATCAAACTCCATAAATGGATCGTAATTACCGTAATGCACAATCTGCCGGTCAATCAGTCCTGGGTCGATTTCACGCGCGCTGCGGATGAAATACGGGATTTCATTACCTTTATCATCCAGCAAGCGGAACTGGCTGGCGCGCAGACGTATGGTCGTGTTAATCACCTCTTCTCGTGGCCAGGGCATCAGATTGAACAGCACCAGCTTGTCTTCATCACTTTGCGGCATATTGTCGACAATCTTGCGCATATAAAAACGCGTCAGGTTGTCGGCCATGTCCTCGGCCAGCTCAAACCGGGAGACAATCTCACGATGCACTTTGTCACTGCAGCAACAGCCGATACTGTCGTGGGCGTGGTTCTTCAGGATCTCTTTCCACATTTTCTCCAGCAGGCCGTGGTGATATTCAAAGCCCAGCGTCCAGGCGAGCGTTGCCAGCGGTTCGAGAATATTGACGATTTTGTTCTCAATACGGGCATGGGCAATTTTGATGTCCATCCGCGTGGAGCCGATCGTCCGGTGCACGCGCATGTATTTCCCGTCGATAAACTCCCCTTTCAGCGTCGCCAGTTCACCGCGGTGAGCATCGATATGTTCAAAGACCTCCTCGAAGCGGCTCATCACAAATTTACGCTGCGGATAGATTTCACGGAGCTTATCCATCACCGCAAAAATGTTCTGCTGTAGCGGCATCTGGTCATGACCATTAGGCAGCAAAATCTCTTTGGTGACGGAGGCGTTTTCCAGCACCTCGAAGTAATTGTCGAGCCGTTTTCGCAGCCCGGCTTCATCCTCCGGTAAGTACTTACCAATCGCGTAGCCCAACGGCAGCACCTGTGCCGTCACTTCACTGCCGTCCCGGCTCTGCCACAGAAATTCGGTTTTATCTGTGCCGTGACGTTCGGAACAGCCACGCCAGAACATCGTGCGGGTGATGCCAAATCCGTTGTAGATATGCGGTAGCTGGCCGGACATGCCAAACGAATCCGGCAGGTAGCCAATTTTCATCGGCTCGCCAAACGCCATGCAGTCGCGAATGCCGTACATCAGATTACGCACAATCGATTCGCCGGAGACAATGGTCGTGTCCGTCTGGGTATACCAGGGGCCAATAATCAGCTTACCGGCCTGCACCAGCGTTTTCACCCGCTCACGGTTTTCCGGCTTTACCGCAAAATAATCTTCCAGCACCGCCGTCTGACCGTCGAGGACGTAGTATTTGTACTCGTCGTCCTGTTCCAGGCGGGAGAGGATCTCCTCCATATTATTGACGAGAAGAATACGCGACTCTTCCGTGGTGAAATACCACTCACGGTCCCAGTGCATATGCGGCGTAATATGAACGCGAGATACAGCTTTCATCTTCGTTTCCTGTGTGAGTGTTTATGGCATAACATCTTCTGTGACGTACTTACCGCGCTTTACAGCCTGACGACGCCAGAACAGTAAAATGAGCGTAGAGATAGCGGTTCCCACCAGCGCCGCGCCAAACCAGCCCGCCGCCGCTGTCACGCCCCCCATTCCGGCATCGTGAAGTAAAAAGAGGGAGAAAATGCCCGCCCCCGGCGTGGACAACCCGATACCCATTGCGCCAACAATCGCGCCCGTCGCCATTGAGCCAAGCACAAACGAGCCAATGACCCGCAGCGGATCTTCAATCGCCATCGGGATCGCCCCTTCGGTGATACCCGCCAGCCCCAGCAGCCAGGTTGATTTACCAGTTTCAATTTCAAACTGCTTAAAGAGATGCGGAGCCAGCATGGTTGACGCCGTAACGGTAAAGGCCGACACCATCTTGACGGAGGCAAAAATGGCATACGGCCCGTAAACGCCGTTAGCCATCGCCCCGAGACAGAACGCATATGCCGCTTTGTTGACCGGCCCGCCCAAATCGAACGAGCACATAAAACCAAGAAGGGTTCCGAGCAACAGCGCATTCGCGCCGGAGAGTCCGTTAAGCCAGGCGGTCAGCGAGTTATTAATCCAGGCCACCGGCTCACCAATCACAAACAGCATCAGGCTCCCTGCGCCCAACACGCCGATAACCGGATAGAGGTAATAAGTTAAAAAACCGTTGTAGCGGTTATTAAGGCGAATATGATTTTTCACCCAGCGCATCAGGTAACCAGCGATTAACCCGCCTGCAACGGCCCCCAAAAAACCGGAGCCGATCATATTGGCAGCAAGACCGGCCGCGAAACCGGGTGCCAGCGCGGGTTTATCTGCGAGTGAATATGCGGTATAGGCAGCAAGAACTGGCACCATCAAAATGCCGAGCATGCCGCCGCCGAGTTTACGGTACATCCACAGCCACGAATTCTCCTGATCGAACAGATGTTGCAAGCCCAGAATCTGTGCCAGTAGCACCGCCACAGCCAGCACCGTGCCCCCGGCGACAATCAGCGGCACCGCAAAGGAGATACCGCTGAGAAGCGCCTGCTTGAGTTCCGTTTTGACGCTCTTTTTCGCCTCCGTTTCAACCTGCGCAGGGCGCGTAGCCGAAGAAGGCTGCAATGCCAGCGCGCGCTCAATCAAGGCTTCAGCATGACGCAACGGCTCGGCAACCGGCACAGAAATAGCGGGAATACCCTGGAAGCGTTCACTCTCTTTGATCGCCACTTCTGCTGCAAAAATACACGCTTTTGCCTCCTGTAACTGCTGTGGAGTGAGACGCCCTTCGATACCGTTCGCGCCCTGCTTTTCGACCACCACGTTTACGCCGAGCTTACGTCCCGCTTTTTCCAGGTATTCAGCCGCCATATAGGTATGGGCAATCCCGGCCGGGCAGGCGGTCACACAGACGATGGTAGGTGCATCCGCTAACGCAGCAACGGTTACGTCCTGCGGTGCATCGTCCAGCGCCGCAAGCAGCGCTTCTGCGGTCGTCGCAGCCATCACCCGCGCCCGAAGGGCATCGTCCGCCAGGCGAGAAGTCAGTTCCGTCAATACCTGTATATGCGTTGAACCCGCTTCGGCAGGTGGAATGGCAAGCAGGAAAATCAGCCCGACGTTTTCCGGGCCGTCCACGCCTTCCCACTCCAGCGGTTCGCTTAGCGTGGCTACCGCAAATGCCGCTTCTTTCACGGCTGCCGATTTACCATGCGGCACCGCCAGCCCTTCACCTAATGCCGTCGGTCCCAGCGATTCACGGTGGAAAACCTCCGTTAAAAATTTATCACAGTCAGTAATACAGCCTAACGCTGCCAGTCGCGTTGCCAGTTGGCGGATTGCCTCATCACGGCTGGAAAACCGCGCCTGTACACAGATCGCGCGGGGATGGGTCAGAGTCGTCAGGTTCATAAAGATCCTCACACTTACGTTGTTATTGTCCGGGGAGGATTGTGGCAGACAAAATAATACATTTATGTGATCATTTTCACTAACAACGATAATTTGTATTTAAATTGTATTATTTACAAACCTGCGCGTGAAGGCATAATTCCCTGAAAAGGTATTAAGCAGGCAATACAAAATGAGCAATAAACCGATGTACCGGCAGATAGCCGATACGCTCCGCGAGAAAATTAATGCGGGTGTTTTAAAACCGGGTGATGCATTGCCTACAGAATCCAGTCTTCAGGAGGCGTTCAGCGTCAGCCGCGTAACGGTAAGGCAGGCGTTAAAGCTACTCACGGAAGAGCAGATTATTGAGAGCATTCAGGGCAGCGGCTCTTATGTGAAAGAGGAGCGCGTCAACTACGACATTTACCAGCTCACCGGTTTTTACGAAAAGCTGGCCGATCGAAATGTCGATACCCACAGCGACGTGAAAATTTTCGAAGTGATCAAAGCGGATGCCCGTCTGGCAGAAAAGTTAGACCTCAACCCGGATGACAAAGTGTGGCACGTGAAGCGCGTGCGTTTTATCAAGCAAAAACCGGTCAACCTGGAAGAGACGTGGATGCCGCTGGCAATGTTTGCCGATCTCACCTGGGAGGTCATGGAGAACTCCAAATACCACTATATTGAGCAGATCAAAAAGATGGCAATCGATCGCAGCGAGCAGGAACTGGTGCCAGTCATGCCATCGCAGGAGGCGATCGCCGCGCTGGCGCTCGATCCGGCAAAGCCGATTCTGGAAAAAGTGTCACGCGGATTTCTGAAAGACGGCAGAGTCTTTGAATACAGCCGCAATGTGTTCAATAGCGACGATTACAAATTCACCCTCATCGCCAAACGCAGGCAATAAAAAAGGCCGCTTTTCAGCGGCCAACCATGTCGAAACGGACATTTTTTTATATCAACGCCCCCCTTTCAGAGAGCAGAGAGGACTTACTTAATGATGGATTTCAGTGCTTCGCCGATATCCGCCAGGCTGCGAACGGTCTTCACGCCTGCGGCTTCCAGCGCTGCGAATTTCTCATCTGCCGTACCTTTACCACCGGCGATGATCGCACCTGCGTGACCCATACGCTTGCCTTTCGGCGCGGTCACACCTGCGATGTAACCCACAACCGGCTTGGTCACGTGTTCTTTGATGTACGCTGCCGCTTCTTCTTCCGCGCTACCGCCGATCTCACCGATCATCACGATCGCTTCGGTCTGCGGATCTTCCTGGAACAGCTTCAGGATATCGATGAAGTTAGAGCCAGGGATCGGGTCACCACCGATGCCCACGCAGGTAGACTGGCCGAAACCGTAGTCGGTAGTCTGCTTAACCGCTTCATAGGTCAGCGTACCGGAACGGGAGACGATGCCCACTTTGCCCGGCTTGTGAATGTGGCCTGGCATGATGCCGATTTTGCATTCGCCTGGGGTGATTACACCTGGGCAGTTCGGGCCGATCATGCGCACACCTGCTTCATCCAGCTTCACCTTCACGGTCAGCATATCCAGAGTCGGGATACCTTCAGTGATGGTGATGATGAGCTTAATGCCTGCGTCGATCGCTTCCAGAATGGAGTCTTTGCAGAACGGAGCCGGAACGTAGATCACCGTCGCGGTTGCGCCCGTGGCTTCTACGGCTTCACGCACGGTGTTGAACACCGGCAGGCCCAGATGCGTGGTGCCACCTTTACCTGGCGTTACGCCGCCAACCATCTGCGTACCGTAGGCAATCGCCTGTTCGGAGTGGAAAGTCCCCTGGCTACCGGTGAAGCCCTGGCAGATAACCTTGGTATCTTTATTAATTAAAACTGACATTATTTCCCCTCCACTGCGGCAACAACCTGCTGAGCTGCATCCGTCAGACTTTTCGCTGCAATAATATTCAGGCCGCTGTCAGCCAGTTTTTTCGCGCCGAGTTCAGCGTTGTTCCCTTCCAGACGAACCACAACCGGAACGTTAACACCCACTTCTTCCACCGCACCGATGATACCGTCAGCAATCAGGTCGCAACGGACGATCCCGCCGAAGATGTTCACCAGAACGGCTTTCACGTTGTCGTCAGAGAGGATAATTTTGAACGCTTCGGTGACGCGCTCTTTGGTTGCGCCACCGCCCACGTCGAGGAAGTTTGCTGGCTCACCGCCGTGCAGCTTAACGATGTCCATGGTGCCCATCGCCAGGCCCGCACCGTTAACCATGCAGCCGATGTTGCCGTCCAGCGCTACGTAGTTCAGTTCCCACTGTGCAGCCTGTGCTTCACGCGGATCTTCCTGAGACTGGTCGCGCATTTCGCGCAGATCCGGCTGGCGGAACAGTGCGTTGCCGTCAGCGCCCAGTTTGCCGTCGAGGCAGATCAGGTCGCCCTGGGTGGTGATCACCAGCGGGTTGATCTCGATCAGCGCCAGATCGCGCTCCAGGAAGATAGTCGCCAGGCCCATGAAGATCTTGGTGAACTGCTGAACCAGTTTACCTTCCAGACCCAGTTTGAACGCCAGCTCGCGCCCCTGGTAAGGCATTGGGCCCGCCAGCGGATCGATAGCCACTTTGTGGATCAGGTGCGGGGTCTCTTCCGCCACTTTTTCGATTTCCACGCCGCCTTCGGTAGACGCCATGAACACCACGCGACGGGAGCTACGGTCAACGACCGCACCCAGGTACAGCTCTTTCGCGATATCGGTTGCCGCTTCCACCAGGATCTGGTTAACCGGCTGGCCGTTCGCATCTGTCTGGTAGGTCACCAGACGCTTGCCGAGCCAATGTTCAGCAAACGCACGAATTTCTTCTTTGCTCTTAACAACCTTCACACCGCCCGCTTTACCACGGCCACCAGCGTGAACCTGACATTTAACTACCCACGGGCCGGAACCGATTTTAGATGCGGCTTCTTCTGCTTCACGCGGGGTAGTACAGGCATAACCCACCGGAGCCGGTAAGCCATACCGGGCAAACAGCTGTTTGGCCTGATATTCATGTAAGTTCATGTGTTCTATCCATCCTTCAGGTAATCGTTAGGTAGTGCTTTTGTAGGCCCGGCAAGCAACGCGCCGCCGGGCAAGACTGCAAAAACTAAACGTCCAGCAGCAGACGCGTTGGATCTTCCAGCAGCTCTTTAATGGCGACCAGGAAGCCCACGGACTCGCGGCCGTCGATCAGGCGGTGGTCGTAAGAGAGCGCCAGGTACATCATTGGCAGGATCTCAACTTTACCGTCTACCGCCATCGGGCGATCTTTAATGGCATGCATACCCAGGATCGCGCTCTGCGGCGGGTTGATGATTGGGGTAGACATCAGTGAACCGAATACGCCGCCGTTAGTAATGGTGAAGTTACCGCCGGTCAGGTCGTCTACGGTCAGCTTGCCGTCGCGGCCTTTCACGGCCAGCTCTTTGATTTTCTTCTCGATATCAGCCATACCCAGGGTGTCCACATCACGCAGAACCGGGGTCACCAGGCCACGTGGGGTAGATACCGCCATGCTGACGTCGAAGTAGTTGTGATAAACCACGTCATCGCCGTCAATAGAGGCGTTCACTTCCGGGTAGCGCTTCAGCGCTTCCACCACTGCTTTCACGTAGAAGGACATAAAGCCCAGACGGATACCGTGACGTTTTTCGAACGCGTCACCGTACTGCTTACGCAGATCCATGATGGGCTTCATGTTCACTTCGTTGAAGGTGGTCAGCATCGCGGTGGAGTTTTTCGCTTCCAGCAGACGCTCGGCCACACGCTTACGCAGACGCGTCATCGGCACGCGTTTTTCGCTGCGTGCGCCAAGCTGAGGCTGTGCTGCTGGAGCTGCCGCAGGCGCTTTGGCTTCTGCTTTCGCGTCCGAAGGCGCTTTCGCCAGATGCTTGTCGATATCTTCACGGGTCAGACGGCCGCCGACGCCAGTGCCTTTGATGGCTGCTGGGTCAAGGCTGTGCTCAGCCAGCAGGCGACGGATCGCCGGGCTGAGTGCATCGTTGGTTTGCTCTTCCAGAGAGGCCTGCTGGCGCTGCGCTGGCGTGGAGGCTTTCTCTTCAGATTTCGCGCTGGACTCTTTGCCCGCGCTGTTGCCTTCACGCAGGCGACCCAGGATCTGGCGAGAGGTCACGGTCGTGCCTTCATCTTCCAGGACTGCATCCAGAATGCCATCCGCTGAAGCCGGTACTTCCAGTACCACTTTGTCAGTTTCGATTTCTACCAGCACTTCGTCGCGGGTAACCGCATCGCCTGGTTTCTTGTGCCAGGTGGCGACGGTTGCATCTGCTACAGACTCAGGCAGGTCGGGAACAAGAATATCTACGCTACTCATTATGTATCCTTTAATTAATCGACGTTCAGCGCGTCATTGACCAGATCTTGTTGCTGCTTCTGGTGAACGGACATATACCCTACCGCCGGAGAGGCGGAGGCCGGGCGACCTGCATAACGCAGAGCAGACCCAAATGGAATCACTTCACGGAAATGATGCTGACTGCAGTACCATGCGCCCTGGTTGAGCGGCTCTTCCTGGCACCAGACAAAATCATGTACGTGAGCATACGGTTTCAGCGCGTCCTGCACCGCCTGGTGCGGGAAGGGATAAAGCTGTTCGATACGCACGATGGCGACATCTTTTTGATCGTTCTTGCGGCGCTGTTCCAGCAGGTCGTAATAAACCTTACCAGAACACATCACCACACGCTTCACGGCCTGCGGGTCCAGCTCGTCAATCTCGCCGATAGCAGGCAGGAAGGTGCCGTTGGCCAGTTCATCCAGGCTCGAAACCGCCAGCGGATGACGCAGCAGCGATTTCGGCGACATCACCACCAGCGGACGGCGCATACCGCGCAGCGCCTGACGACGCAGCATGTGGTAAACCTGAGCTGGAGTAGACGGCACACAAACCTGCATGTTCTGCTCGGCGCAGAGTTGCAGATAACGCTCCAGACGCGCGGAGGAGTGCTCCGGCCCCTGCCCTTCGTAACCGTGTGGCAGCAGCATCACCAGACCACACATGCGGCCCCATTTCTGCTCGCCGGAGGAGATGAACTGGTCGATCACCACCTGCGCACCGTTGGCAAAGTCGCCGAACTGCGCTTCCCAGATGGTCAGGGTGCGAGGTTCAGCAGTGGCGTAGCCGTATTCGAAGGCCAGTACCGCTTCTTCAGACAGCACGGAGTCCCAGACCTTGAACTGGCCCTGACCGTTATGCACGTGCTGCAGCGGCGTGTAGGTTGAACCGTTAGTCTGGTTGTGAACCACCGCGTGACGGTGGAAGAAGGTACCACGGCCCGCATCTTCACCGGAAAGACGAACAGGAATGCCTTCATCAACCAGCGTTGCGTAAGCCAGCGTTTCCGCGCCACCCCAGTCGAACAGTTTCTCACCCGCAGCCATGGCCTGACGGTCACCATAGATTTTCGCCACGCGAGACTGCATCTCGATCGCCTCAGGCACGGTGCTGATGCGTTTAGCCAGCTCCTGCAGGCGCTTCATCTCGACCTTGTTCGGGTAGCTCTCATCCCACTCGTGGTTGAGGTATGGCGACCAGGTAAAGGAGTGCATGTTCATCGGGCGCAGCTCTTTCACCACGCATTCACCCGCATCCAGCGCGTCGCGGTAGAGGTTGACCATCTCGGTCGCATCTTCCAGCGTCGCCACTTTCTCGCCTTCCAGCTTGTCAGCGTAGATTTTGCGCGGCGTCGGGTGTTTTTTGATTTTCTGGTACATCAACGGCTGGGTTGCGCTTGGCTCGTCAGCTTCGTTGTGGCCGTGACGGCGGTAGCAGAACAGGTCGATCAGCACGTCGCGTTTGAAGGTGTTACGGAAGTCCAGCGCCAGACGAGTGACAAAGGCCACCGCTTCCGGGTCATCCGCATTCACGTGGAAGATAGGTGCCTGTACCATCTTTCCGATGTCGGTGCAGTACGGTGTGGAACGCGCATCAAGCGGGTTCGACGTGGTAAAGCCCACCTGGTTGTTAATCACGATGCGAACGGTACCGCCCACTTCGTAACCACGTGCTTTGGACATGTTCAGGGTTTCCTGCACCACGCCCTGACCGGTAATCGCCGCATCACCGTGGATGGTGATCGGCAACACTTTGTTGCTGCTCGGCTCGTCCAGACGATCCAGACGCGCACGCACGGAACCGATCACCACCGGGCTGACGATTTCGAGGTGAGACGGGTTAAACGCCAGCGCCAGGTGTACCTGACCGCCTTCAGTTTCGATATCAGATGAGAAGCCCATGTGGTACTTCACATCACCGGTGCCGAGGTGTTCTTTATGCTTGCCCGCGAATTCGTCGAACAGGTCCTGTGGTTTTTTACCCAGTACGTTGACCAGCACGTTAAGACGACCACGGTGCGCCATACCCAGCACCACTTCACGCGTCCCGCTTTTACCGGCATGACGAATCAGCTCTTTCAGCATAGGGACTAACGCGTCACCGCCTTCCAGCGAGAAGCGTTTCGCGCCAGGGAATTTCGCCCCCAGATAGCGCTCCAGGCCTTCTGCTGCGGTCAGTTCGCTCAGGAAGCGTTTTTTCTCTTCAGCAGAGAATGTCGCGTGGCCTGCTACGGATTCGATGCGCTGCTGTATCCAGCGTTTCTCTTCCGTAGAGGTAATGTGCATGTATTCCGCGCCGATGGAACCGCAGTAGGTTTGCTTGAGCGCATCAATCAGCTCGCCCAGCTTCATCGTGTCTTTGCCGATGGCAAAGGAACCTACGTTAAAGCTATCCTGGAAATCGGCCTCGGTCAGATCGTGATACGCCGGATCGAGATCCGCTACACGATCTTGCTGCCACAGTCCCAGCGGATCGAGATTCGCATGCTGGTGACCACGGAAGCGATAAGCGTTGATAAGCTGCAGGACTTTAACCTGCTTCGCATTGGTGTCAGGGTCGGAAATCGCAGAAGAGTAACGTGAGGCATCCTTCGCCAGACGACGGAAATAATCACGTGTTTTGGAATGGAATTGATCCGGTTTGACCCCTGTACCAGGCAACTGCTGGAACATGGAACGCCAGTTTGCGTCCACTGAGTCAGGATCGGTTAAGAAGTCTTCATAGAGCTGTTCTATCCAGCTCTGGTTAGCACCAGAGAGGTAAGAAGAGTCCAGCCAGGCTTTCATTGCGCCGTTCTGCATCGTGATCCCTTAAGCATTTATATGCTTACTTTCGCCGTAGAAACTACCACGCACACCACGTGTACGTGCCGGGGTTCACCTGCGAGCTCTTTGTGGCCCGCGAAGGAACCTTTAGAAACTGTCTAAATAATCTTCGTCGTTCCGGCTGCGACTGCGTTGCGACTTTCACTCACCCCAGTCACATAGTTAACTATGCTCCAGGGGATTCATTCAACCGCGCCTTATCTCGCGCTGAACGTCTCGATTATTTACTTATCTGGCAGTTTTTAAAGGTTTCTGCAATTTGCCCGGTGGCGCTGCGCTTACCGGGCCTACTGTTACGTAGGCCGGATAAGCGCAGCGCCATCCGGCGTTGTTACTTACGCACTGCGCTGCAACAACATCGACTTAATATGGCCGATGGCGCGCGTCGGGTTTAGCCCCTTAGGACACACACTGACGCAGTTCATGATGCTATGGCAGCGGAATACGCTGAAAGCGTCACTTAATCCTTCCAGACGACTATCGGTTTCGGTGTCGCGGCTATCGATCAGGAAGCGATAGGCAGCCAGCAGACCGGCCGGGCCGATAAACTTGTCCGGATTCCACCAGAACGACGGGCAGGACGTCGAACAACATGCACAGAGAATACACTCATACAACCCATCGAGTTTTTCACGCTGCTCAGGAGACTGTAAGTGCTCACGAGCGGGTGGATTTTGCCCATTATTCAATAAGTAAGGCTTAATCTTCTCATATTGTGCATAGAATTGCCCCATGTCTACCACCAAATCACGCACGACCGGCAGGCCTGGCAGAGGACGGATAACAATTTTCTGACCAGGACGCTGCAACGCGGAAATTGGCGTGATGCAGGCCAGGCCATTTTTGCCGTTCATGTTCACACCGTCAGAGCCACAAACCCCTTCACGGCAGGAGCGACGAAACGACAGTGTCGGATCTTTTTCTTTCAGCTGGATTAAGGCATCCAGCAGCATCATGTCGCGACCTTCTTCCGCTTCCAGGGTGTAATCCTGCATGCGCGGAGCATCATCAACATCCGGGTTATAACGATAAACTGAGAATTCGAGTTTCATTATCCTGTCTCCGCATTAGTAAGTACGAATCTTCGGCGGGAACGCCGGACGCAGTTTCGGTTCCATATTGACGCTACGACGCGTCATGGTTTCCGACTCTGGCAGATACAGGGAATGGCACAGCCAGTTTTCATCATCACGATCCGGGAAGTCGAAGCGGCTATGCGCGCCACGGCTTTCGGTACGGAAGTTTGCCGACATCGCGGTCGCGAAGGCGGTTTCCATCAGGTTATCCAGCTCCAGACACTCGACGCGCTGGGTGTTGAACTCGCTGGAGGTGTCGTCGAGACGGGCATTCTTCAGACGCTCGCGGATCGCTTTCAGCTGCTCAAGACCTTTGGCCATCGCGTCACCTTCGCGGAATACCGAGAAGTTGTGCTGCATACATTCCTGCAGCGCTTTACGGATTTCCACCGGATCTTCGCCGTTACGGTTTCCGTTCCAGCGGTTGAGGCGCTCAAGAGAGGCATCAATTTCGTCGTCGGTCGCGTCACGCAGCGCGCCCTGCTCGGCAATGGACTCCTGCAGATGCAGACCGACTGCACGACCAAACACCACCAGGTCCAGCAGGGAGTTGCCGCCCAGACGGTTCGCACCGTGTACGGATACGCAGGCAATTTCACCTACCGCGAACAGGCCAGGAATCACCACGTCTTCGCCCTGCTCGTTCACGGTCAGCGCCTGGCCGGTCACTTTGGTCGGAATACCGCCCATCATGTAGTGGCAGGTTGGGATAACCGGAATCGGCTCTTTCACCGGGTCAACATGAGCGAAGGTGCGGGACAGCTCCAGAATGCCCGGCAGGCGGGATTCCAGCACCTCTTTACCCAGATGGTCGAGTTTCAGCTTGGCGTGTGGACCCCACGGGCCGTCACAGCCGCGGCCTTCACGGATTTCGATCATGATGGAACGTGCCACCACGTCACGACCCGCCAGGTCTTTCGCGTTCGGGGCATAACGCTCCATGAAGCGCTCGCCGTGTTTGTTCAGCAGGTAGCCACCTTCACCACGGCAGCCTTCTGTTACCAGAACGCCTGCACCGGCGATACCGGTTGGGTGGAACTGCCACATTTCCATATCCTGCACCGGCACGCCCGCGCGGATAGCCATACCGACGCCGTCACCAGTGTTGATGTGGGCGTTGGTGGTGGACTGGTAAATACGGCCAGCGCCGCCGGTTGCCAGCACGGTTGCGCGGGCTTTGAAGTAGACCACTTCACCGGTTTCGATGCACAGCGCGGTACAGCCTACGACTGCGCCATCGGCGTTTTTCACCAGATCCAGCGCATACCACTCGGAGAAAATGGTGGTGTGGTTTTTCAGGTTCTGCTGATAAAGCGTGTGCAGCAGCGCGTGGCCGGTACGGTCAGCCGCTGCCGCAGTACGTGCCGCCTGCTCGCCGCCGAAGTTTTTCGACTGGCCACCAAACGGACGCTGATAGATAGTGCCATTTTCCAGACGGGAGAACGGTAGCCCCATGTGGTCCAGCTCCAGAATCGCTTCCGGGCCGGTTTTACACATATATTCGATGGCATCCTGGTCACCGATGTAATCGGAACCTTTTACCGTGTCGTACATGTGCCATTCCCAGTTATCTTCATGGGAGTTACCCAGCGCAACGGTAATACCGCCCTGCGCAGACACAGTGTGGGAACGGGTCGGGAATACTTTAGAGAGCAGCGCACAGGACTGGCCGCTCTGGGAAATTTGCAGTGCGGCGCGCATACCTGCGCCACCCGCACCAATCACAACAGCATCAAATTCTCTGACTGGCAGTTTCATTACACACCCCACACCACAACGAATCCATAAATAACGTAAACCACCAGAGCAACGACAATAGCCAGCTGCAGAGGAAGGCGAATCGCCAACGGTTTAACGTAATCGGTCAACACCTGCCACATGCCAATCCAGGCATGAATAAGGATGGAGAACAGGGCCAGCAGGGTGAACACTTTGGTGAAGGCAGATCCGAAGAACCCACTCCAGATTTCCCACGTCAGCGTCCCGCTGGTCGCGAAGAAACCGATCATATAGATGATGTAAAGGGTGAGGACGATGGCGGTAGCGCGAACCAGAATGAAGTCATGTACGCCGTTGCGTCCTAATGCGGAGGCGTTGCTTACCATACGAGAACTCCTGCAAGAAGTGAAAGCACGACAGTGATCACAAATGAAATGTTAGCGGAGCGTTTCCCGGCTTCGAAAGTCTCTTCCAGATAGCCAAAATCCATCAGCATATGGCGAACACCACCGACAACGTGGTAGGCCAGCGCGGTGAGAATGCCCCACATGATAAATTTCACGAAGAAGCTATTCATGATGGCAGAGGCCTGGAGGAATCCTTCAGGAGACGAGAGGCTGGTTCCCAGTAACCACAGCAGAATACCGACCGCCACAAACGTAATCACACCGGATACGCGGTGCAAAATGGACGCTATTGCTGTTACAGGGAATCGGATCGTTTTGAGATCCAGATTGACAGGTCTTTGTTTTTTCACATTTCTTATCATGAATAACGCCCACATGCTGTTCTTATTGTTTCCTTCCTCCGGACTGCGATGCGGGTCAAGCAGCGTTCCTTTTCTATAACTGCGCGTCATGCAAAACATTGCTTCCAAATGCTAAAACGACACGTTACAACGCTGGGTGGCTCGGGATTGCAGGGTGTTCCGGAGACCTGGCGGCAGTATAGGCCGTTCACAAAATCATTACAATTAACCTACATACAGTTTGTCGGGTTTTCTCTGGAACAGTGATCAGGGTCACGATAACAACATATTTTTAATTTTTAATCATCTGATTTGACAAATGTTAAACAATATTGTTACAAACGTCATCAGAAAAGGCATATAATGCGCAAAAGTTATGAGGTCTCTCTTTCACCTGACAAATAGTTATGTAACAGTGTGATGGTATTGACCGAAGTTATCAGGACAGTTATTAGTGATATACAGGTTTGAATAATTCGGACTGCAAAAACGCTGATTTGCTGTTATTTCACTGATATTTCATTCGTTTACCTGCAAGGCGCCATAGCTCTGTACCCTGGTTTCTCCTCGTGAGCTGAGCGGTAAGCCAAATAACAATCTGGTAACGGTGATTAACAGTTGAAGGCAAATCCGGTGAACCGCAGTCTTAAGCATAAGGCGCTAAGGAGACCGTAAATGGCTGATACAAAGGCAAAGCTCACCCTGGGTGGTGACACTGCTATTGAACTGGATGTGCTAAAAGGCACGCTCGGTCAGGATGTTATTGATATCCGTACGCTGGGTTCAAAAGGCGTTTTCACCTTTGACCCTGGATTCACCTCTACCGCATCTTGCGAATCCAAAATCACCTACATTGACGGTGACGAAGGTATCCTGCTCCATCGCGGCTTCCCCATCGATCAGTTAGCCACCGACTCCAACTATCTGGAAGTGTGCTATATCCTGCTGAACGGCGAAAAACCAACGCAGGCGCAGTACGATGAATTCAAAACCACCGTGACCCGTCACACCATGATCCATGAGCAGATTACCCGTCTGTTCCATGCGTTCCGTCGTGACTCTCACCCGATGGCGGTGATGTGTGGGATTACCGGTGCGCTGGCGGCGTTCTACCATGACTCGCTGGACGTGAACAACCCACGTCACCGTGAAATCGCCGCTTACCGTCTGCTGTCCAAAATGCCAACCATGGCGGCGATGTGTTACAAATATTCCATCGGTCAGCCGTTTGTATATCCACGTAACGACCTCTCCTACGCCGGCAACTTCCTGCGCATGATGTTCTCCACGCCGTGCGAAGAGTATGAAGTGAACCCGGTGCTGGAACGTGCGATGGACCGTATTCTGATCCTGCACGCTGACCACGAACAAAACGCCTCTACCTCTACCGTCCGTACCGCTGGCTCGTCAGGCGCGAACCCGTTCGCCTGTATCGCTGCGGGTATTGCCTCCCTGTGGGGACCGGCGCACGGCGGCGCGAACGAAGCGGCACTGAAGATGCTGGAAGAGATCAGCTCTGTTGAGCACATTCCTGAGTTCGTGCGTCGCGCGAAAGACAAGAATGACTCCTTCCGCCTGATGGGCTTCGGTCACCGTGTTTACAAAAACTATGACCCGCGCGCCACCGTCATGCGTGAGACCTGCCACGAAGTGCTGAAAGAGCTGGGCACCAAAGACGATCTGCTGGAAGTGGCGATGGAGCTGGAACACATCGCGCTGAACGACCCGTACTTCATCGAGAAGAAACTCTACCCGAACGTCGACTTCTACTCCGGTATCATCCTGAAAGCGATGGGCATTCCGTCTTCCATGTTCACCGTGATCTTCGCCATGGCCCGTACCGTGGGATGGATTGCGCACTGGAACGAAATGCACAGCGAAGGCATGAAAATCGCCCGTCCTCGTCAGCTGTATACCGGCTACGAGCAGCGTGATTTTAAGTCTGACCTGAAGCGTTAACAGACGTTGGGTGCGGCCTGATGCCCTCACCCCGGCCCTCTCCCACAGGGAGAGGGTGAAAATATTAAAAACGGCAACTTTCGTTGCCGTTTTGCTTTGACCTCCGCCACCCGGCTTTTTTACATCTGGCACCCTGGACACCAGTAAAACGGTCTTGAAGAGAGCGTTGTCTTCTCTATCACCCCACCACACCGCTCACACTTTTCCCCCGCCCGATGAAACACTTTAAACCGGAACAGCGCCCCGTGATGCTTATTATCATCCACCACGCCACGCGTGTTGTACGACAGACGCGGGATATCCAGTAGCGCATGAGATAGCGCCTCCAGCTGCATGTCACTTAGCTGAGAGGCTTTATGCTGCGCCGCCAGCCCCACTTCCCAGAGGATTTCCACCCGCAGGTAGTTGCCTAATCCCGCCAGAAACGCCTGATCGAGCAACAGACCGGAAAACTGCCGGTTGCGGAATTTGGGCGATAGCAATCGGGCTTTCACATCGCTTGCCGTCAACTGCATATCCAGCACATCCGGCCCAACGCGCTGCAGGAACGGATGAACGAGTAGCTGCTCCGGCGTTAACATTTCGATATCCGACGCGCTGTAAAGCAGGATGGCTTTTTCCGCCGTTTGCAGCCTGACGCGCAGCACGCGCGTGGTTTGTGGCTGTTCATCCGCATTCACCACACGCCAGACACCGTAAAGCTGATTATGGCTGTATAACGTCAGGTTATGGGAAAAGTGGGTGAGCAACGCTTTGCCGCGCGTTTCAATATGGGTCACCGTCTGCCCCACCAGCTGTGATTCAAACGGTTTCAGTTGAGGAAAGGCAAACCAGACATCCGTCAGGGGTTTGCCCTTTATCGCCGCCTCCAGGCTATCCGCCGCGCGACGGATCTCCGGACCTTCTGGCATCTTTTTTTGTCCTTTTTGTGATAATCAGGCGCTGACGAGAATACCCTGTTCAGTAAAAGCCGCCCGCAAGCGGCGCGCAAACTGCAGCGCATGCTCACCATCACCGTGTAAACAAACCGTATCAGCCTGGACCTGTGCCAGCGTGCCGTCAGTCGCTGTGACCTGGCCGGAGCGCACCATTTCCAGCGTCTGCGCCAACGCTTTTTCTTCATCAGTAATAAGCGCGCCTGGCTGTGTGCGAGGCACCAGGCTGCCGTCAGGCTGATAGCCCCGGTCGGCAAAGGCCTCCTGACGGGTCGCTAGCCCCAGCCGTTCCCCGGCGCGGATAAGCTCGCTGCCTGCCAGGCCAACCAAAATCAGCTGCGGGTTACAATCCCGTACCGCGCGGGCAATGGCATCCGCCAGGACGGGATCTTTTGCCGCCTGGTTGTAGAGCATGCCGTGCGGTTTCACGTGGCGTAACACGCCCTGCTGAGAACGCACGATCGCCTCCAGCGCACCAGTCTGGTAAAGCGTCTGGGCGTAGACCGTCTCGGGCGGGAGATCCATCGCCGTACGGCCAAAGTTTTCCCGATCAGGGAAGCTCGGGTGAGCACCTATCGCTACGCCATATTTGATGGCATTTTGCACGCTCACCAGCATGGTTTGCGCGTCGCCCGCGTGAAAACCGCAGGCGATATTGACCGACGAGACCAGCGTCATCAGCTCAGCATCTGCACTGCCGCCCTCGCCCAGATCGGCGTTTAAATCAATCTTTACCATCGAGCCTCCACGCCAGTTGTTCCAGATAACGCTGCTGATCCTGCCGCGCTTTCAGCGCCTCTTCCAGCGAGCATTGCACAAAGTGAATCGGCTGCCCCAGCGGGATTTGCGCCAGATGGTAGCGATCGGCATCAATAATACAGGCAATGCGCGGGTAACCGCCCGTCGTCTGCGCATCATTCATCAGCACGATGGGCTGTCCGTTGGACGGCACCTGAATCACGCCTGGCAGTAATCCATGGGAGAGCAGTTCGCGGTCCGTCGTGCGGCTCAGCGGCTGCCCCTGCAGACGATAGCCCATACGGTTACTTTGTGGGCTAATCTTCCACGGCGATCGCCAGAAAGCAGCCTGCGAGACTTCATCAAATTCATGATATTCCGGCCCCGGCAAGGCGCGGAGGGTATTTCCCCATAACAACTGCTTTACGCCCTGCGCCGTCGAGAAATGGCGCGTTGAGGGTTTTAGCGTGAGCCGATCGCCGTCGCGCAGCAAGCGTCCTTCATGCCCGCCGATACCCGCTTTTTGATCGGTACTGAACGAGCCCATCACCTCCGGCACATCAATGCCGCCCGCGACGGCCAGGTAGCTACGCACGCCGTGCAAAGGGCGCTTCAGGGTCAGGCGCTGTCCGGCCTTCGCCCGCAAACGCCAGCCCGTCCATACCGCTTTACCATCAAGCGTTGCGTCACAGCCAGCACCGGTTAAGGCAAACCATGTCTCCTGGCTGAACTCAATTACGCACTGACCGAGCGTAATCTCCAGCGCCGCCGTACTGCCAGGGTTGCCCACCAGCATATTCGCAATCTCAAGCGCGGGTCGGTCAAGCGCGCCACAGTAGCTCAGGCCCGACTGACGAAAACCAAACCGACCGGCGTCCTGAACAGAGGTGTAAAGACCCGCGCGGATAAGCGTTAACATATCCCCTCCTTTTGTGGAATAAAGCGAAGGGTATCGCCAGGACGCAGGAGTATTGGCGCATCCTGCCCCGGTTCGAATAACGGTGCGGTGGTGTGCCCGATAAGCTGCCAGCCGCCGGGCGATGCGAGCGGATAGATCCCGGTCTGTTCACCCCCAATCGCGACGGTGCCCGCGGGTACGCTCAGACGCGGCTCGGCGCGGCGTGGAGTATGCAACCGCGGAGATAATCCTCCCAGATACGGAAATCCTGGCTGAAACCCCAGGAACCAGACAACGTAATCAACAGAGGAATGCAGCTCGACAACCTGCTTTTCCGTCAGCCCACAATGTGCTGCCACAACGGACAGATCGGGTCCCCCCGAACCGCCATACACCACGGGGATCTCAATAGCACGAGATTCCGGCTCCAGCGCTTCGCTCTCTTCCCACCAACGCTGAAGACGTTCGATGGCATCCAGCGCCTTCGTGTGCGGATTGCGCAGCACGACGGTGATATTATTCATACCCGGAATGGTTTCAACCACTTCCGGGATGTCGGCCAGACGCTGCGTCAGCCGCCAGATACGCTTTTGCGTGGCAAGCGTAACTGGTGGTTCAAGCTCCAGAACGACTGCAGTTTCACCCAGAAGATAACAACGCGCTCGCTGCACTTAACCACCTCTCATCAGGCCGGGTTAGGGATATCCACAAAGGTCACATCCAGATCGGTATTTTCCGTCAGCCATTCGCTGAGCGCGCGGATACCACCGCGTTCCGTCGCGTGATGCCCCGCGCCGTAGAAATGCAGCCCCTGCTCACGGGCAGAATGGATGGTCTGCTCAGAAACTTCGCCTGTGATAAAGGCATCCACGCCGAAACGTGCCGCGCTGTCGATAAAGCCCTGACCGCCGCCGGTACACCAGGCAACGCGTTTCACCTGATCCGGCCCCGTATCACCACTCCACAGCGGTCGACGCCCCAGACGCGCTTCAAGCCACGAAGCCAGTTCCAGGCCCGGAACCGGCATGGCCAATTCGCCCCACAGGACCAGCGGCTCAATCTCGCCCATCACCGTGATACCCAACAGCTGTGCGAGCTGCACGTTATTGCCCAGTTCAGGGTGCGCATCCAGTGGCAGATGATAGCCGTAGAGGTTGATATCATTTGCCAGCAGCGTTTTCAGGCGGTTGCGCTTCATGCCGCGAATAATCGGCGATTCGTTTTTCCAGAAGTATCCATGATGGACAATGACCGCATCCGCCTGCTGACGCACGGCCTCATCCAGCAACGCCTGGCTTGCCGTGACGCCGGTGATAATTTTCTGCACCGTCTCACGACCTTCAACCTGCAGACCATTCGGGCCGTAGTCGCTGAAGGAGGCGCTGTTCAGTTTTTCGTTAATCAGGCTTTCCAGTTCAGTGTTTTTCATCATCATTCTCTCATGCTTTGCGGGCGGCTTCATACGCCGCCAGCGTGGCGACGCGCGCCTGTTTATGGTCGACAACCGGGCGGGGATAATCAAGCGTCACGCCCTGTTTATCCGCCCAGGCCCAGGGTTCGTGGAGCGCTTTTACCGGCACATTGCTAAGTTCAGGCACCCATTGACGAATAAACTCGCCGTCAGCATCAAATCGTTGTCCCTGGGTCGTCGGATTAAAAATTCGAAAATAAGGAGCCGCATCGGTTCCGGTAGAGGCAGCCCACTGCCAGCCGCCGTTATTTGCCGCGAGATCGCCATCGATCAGCTGAGAAATAAAATAGCGCTCTCCGATACGCCAGTCGATAAGCAGATCTTTCACCAGAAAGCTGGCGGTAATCATTCGCAGACGGTTATGCATCCAACCGGTTTCATTGAGCTGGCGCATCGCGGCATCGACAATCGGGTAGCCTGTCTGCCCGGTTTGCCAGGCTTTGAGCCGCTCATTATCCGATTGCCACTTTACATTATCCGTCCAGCGGATGAAGGGACGATGTTTACATAAATCAGGGTGATACGTCATCAAATGGCGATAAAATTCACGCCAGATAAGCTCATTCAGCCAGACGGAACCTGCACCTCCGTCCAGCGCCTGCGGCTGTTCAGCCAGCAGGCGATGTAAACACTGGCGCGGAGAGAGCACACCCAGCGTTAAACAGGCCGACAAACGGCTGGTACCTTCGGTGGCAGGAAAATCCCGACACGCTTCATACTCGGCCGCCCCCTGTTTACAAAAGTGGCGTAACCGGGCGATTGCAGCCTGCTCACTGGCCGGGAATAGCGTGTCATCAAACGCTTGTTGCGGATAGTTAAATGTCAGTTCAGGTAGATCCGTTAATGCCTCTTCCCTCACGGCTGGCGCGGCCACGCACTCCGGTAACGCCTCTTTCAGGCGTCTGATAAAGGCATTTTTAAACGGCGTAAACACTTTATACATCTCATGGTTGCCGGTCATCACGCTACCCGGAGCCAGCATTACGCTGTCATCAAACCCTTCACAGACCACGTCTTCCATCATCTTCTCCAGCTGACGGTCGCGCTGCTGCTCGTTGAATTCGTACTGGTAGTTATAAAAAAGATGCGTGACGTTGTGCTGCTTACAGGTCTCCTGCACCGTCTGGAGCTGTGCGGTAAAGTCACGCACTTCCTGATAAATCAGTGGAATGCCTTTTTCAGCGAGCGAGCGTTGCAGGTCATTCAGATATGAACGGAGCAAGGCCGCTTGCCGGGGTGCCATATCATGCTGCTGCCACTGTTCGGGCGTAGCGATAAACAGAGCCAGCACGTTGGCATCTTTAGCGCGGCAGGCCGCCGCCAGGGCGATGTTGTCGTGTATACGTAAATCTGCACGAAACCAAACCAGATGGGTGGGCATAAAACTCCAGGCAGTTGTCCATTATGTCCGTAAGGGTATGCCGTTAAAGGAAAAAAGGCACACATAGAACTACTTTGCCATGAAGTGTAGACGGGATGAACTAAAAAAGGCCGCCCGAGGCGGCCTTAACGCTACTTGTCCTGCGCTATCGTGGTAAATGCAACAAACCTGGTCGGTTCATCACTTTTAATAACGAGTACGCTGGCGACAATGAACGCAATGCAAAAATAGCGTTTCATCATGCGGTCCCTGCAGCTAACCGCTCCACCGTTCACCACCGGTGATAAGTCGGTGGACACAAGCTCTGGTAAGAACCTGTTTCACGGTTGTGGTTACTCCTTTCCCCGGACCGGTGCCCATTTGCGAGATGGCGGAAAGGGACGCTGCATAGTAATCACCACGAGTTCAAAGCGTAATCCATCGAACACGTGTTTAAGAATATATTTAGGATTTAAACGTTTGATTCATCAGCGTGCAGAAGTATGCTAGTAATCCTCTGGTAGGAGCCTGTAAAACCACCCAACGGACCGCGAATCCTGAGGGACAAAAAAACCGCCACATTGCTGTTGGCGGTTTTTTTATTGCTGTGTGTATACCCGTCACACTTCAAGCAGCCTGCGCGTTGGCTTTCCTCGCTCGCCTCAGTTACGTACTGATATCCGCTCCTGGGGATTCACAGCGTCGGCATAGTCGTAGTATTAATAGAAATCGCAGGTCGCTTTCTCGGCCTGATCCATCCACACTGGTTTCTCGCTGGTTTTCGCCCAGACACGGTGCAGATAGCTGTAAAAACGTGCGCGATCTTTCCAGAACAGCATCACCGGCAGGGCCAGCACGCCAGCCACTACGGCGAAAGTACGACGCATGAAAACGATATGAGCCGGATACGCTTTATACAGATCCATATTTTTTCTCCCCTGTAGTTGGCCGGAAACATTCTCCGGAAAATTCAAAATCTGTGACCTGGCTAAAATAATATCGCTTTGTTTGTAATTTTACTACTCATCCGACCACTTATTTTTATCCATTTAGTGAATATTTACATTCACGCCGTAATTAAGTTACAAGAAAGTTAACAATTTACTTATCAATAGTTAAATTGTGGGCTTTTCATTTTTATACTTTTTTTACACCTCCCCGCCCGATTTTTGCGAAATCTTTGCGCCATAAATCCTACCGTTAGCACAAATACAACTGTCACCCGGAGGTGGATTGTGAGTGCAGGTCTGATTACCGGCATCGTGCTGGTGTTCCTGTTATTGGGTTATCTGGTTTATGCCCTGGTTAATGCGGAGGCATTCTGATGGCTGCTCAGGCGTTTTTGCTTATCGCCAGCTTTTTACTGGTGCTGTTTATACTGGCAAGGCCACTGGGAACCTGGCTTGCGCGTCTGATCAACAACGTCCCATTGCCGGGCACGGATCACATTGAAAAAGGGATATGGCACGTTTTAGGGATACGCGATCGGGAGATGAACTGGCGTCAGTACCTGCTGGCTATTCTGCTGCTGAATATCACGGGGCTGGTCATCCTCTTTGCCATGCTGATGCTGCAGGGCATACTGCCGCTGAACCCACAACAGTTACCCGGTTTGTCCTGGCATCTTGCGTTAAACACCGCGGTCAGTTTCGTCAGTAACACTAACTGGCAATCCTACGCCGGTGAAACCACGCTGAGCTATTTCAGCCAGATGGCCGGGTTAACCGTGCAAAACTTCCTTTCTGCGGCGAGCGGCATTGCGGTGATCTTCGCGCTGACACGCGCGTTTGCCCGCCAGAATGTCACCACGCTGGGCAACGCCTGGGCCGACCTGACGCGCATCACCCTGTGGGTTTTACTTCCTCTTTCGCTGCTTATTGCGTTGTTCTTTATCCAGCAGGGCACCCTGCAAAACCTGCTGCCTTACGCACCTTATACTTCGCTTGAAGGGGCAAAACAGCTCCTGCCGATGGGACCTGTGGCGTCGCAGGAAGCCATTAAAATGCTCGGTACAAATGGCGGCGGGTTCTTCAATGCCAACTCATCACACCCGTTTGAAAACCCAACGGCGCTGACCAATTTTGTGCAGATGCTGGCGATATTCCTGATCCCTGCGGCGCTCTGCTTCGCGTTTGGCGATGCGGTGAACGATCGCCGTCAGGGGCGCACCCTGCTCTGGACCATGTCTCTTATCTTTGTGGTTTGCGTCGCACTGGTGATGTGGGCCGAGTGGAGTGGTAACGGCCACTTCATGCCGCTGGGCGCTAACAGCAACATCAATATGGAAGGCAAAGAGAGCCGCTTCGGTATTCTCGCCAGCAGCCTCTATGCAGTGGTGACGACCGCAGCCTCCTGCGGGGCGGTGAACGCGATGCATGACTCCTTCACCGCACTCGGCGGCATGATCCCCATGTGGCTGATGCAGATTGGCGAAGTGGTATTCGGTGGCGTTGGCTCCGGGCTGTATGGCATGCTGCTGTTCGTGCTGCTGGCGGTGTTTATCGCGGGCCTGATGATTGGCCGCACGCCGGAATATCTCGGTAAAAAAATCGATGTCAGGGAAATGAAGCTGACCGCCCTGGCGATCCTGGTCACCCCTGCCCTTGTGCTGCTCGGCACCGCGCTGGCGCTAATGACCGAAGCCGGACGCAGCGGCATCTTTAACCCTGGCATCCACGGCTTTAGCGAAGTGTTATATGCCGTCTCGTCTGCTGCCAATAATAACGGTAGCGCCTTTGCGGGCTTAAGCGCCAACTCCCCGTTCTGGAACTGTCTGCTGGCGTTTTGCATGTTTGTGGGTCGTTTCGGCGTCATTGTGCCGATCATGGCAATCGCCGGATCGCTGGTAAGTAAAAAAATCCAGCCGACCACCACCGGTACGTTACCCACCCACGGCGCACTGTTTGTCGGCCTGCTGACTGGCACCGTCTTACTCGTTGGTGCCCTGACCTTTATCCCCGCCCTCGCGTTAGGCCCGGTCGCGGAACACCTCTCTTTACGCTGATTTTGCGGAGAATTTGTCATGAGTCGTAAACAAATGGCCCTGTTCGAACCGTCGTTAGTTCGTCAGGCCCTCATGGATGCGGTGAAAAAACTGAGCCCGCGCGTGCAGTGGCACAACCCGGTGATGTTTATCGTCTGGATTGGCAGTTTACTGACCACCGCACTGGCAATTGCTATGGGAACAGGTCACCTTCCGGGAAATACGCTGTTTACTGGCGCAATCAGCCTGTGGCTGTGGTTTACCGTGCTGTTTGCCAACTTCGCCGAAGCGCTGGCGGAAGGGCGCAGTAAAGCGCAGGCCAACAGCCTGAAAGGCGTGAAAAAGACCGCCTTCGCGCGCAAATTGCGTGAAGCCAAATACGGTGCGCCGATGGACCACGTTCCGGCAGACGAGCTACGTAAAGGCGACGTGGTGCTTGTCGAAGCGGGTGACATCATCCCCTGCGACGGCGAAGTGATTGAAGGGGGCGCATCGGTGGACGAAAGCGCCATCACCGGGGAATCCGCGCCAGTAATCCGGGAATCAGGCGGTGACTTTGCGTCGGTCACAGGCGGGACGCGCATCCTCTCTGACTGGCTGGTGATCCAGTGCAGCGTCAACCCCGGCGAAACGTTCCTCGACCGGATGATCGCCATGGTGGAAGGCGCGCAGCGTCGTAAAACACCAAATGAAATTGCCCTGACCATACTGCTGGTGGCCCTGACCATCGTCTTTCTGCTGGCAACTGCTACCCTCTGGCCCTTCACCGCTTACGGCGGTACGGCGGTGAGCATCACCGTGCTGGTGGCGCTGCTGGTCTGCCTGATCCCCACCACCATCGGCGGCCTGCTTTCCGCCATCGGTGTCGCGGGGATGAGCCGCATGCTGGGTGCAAACGTCATCGCCACCAGCGGACGTGCCGTTGAAGCCGCAGGCGATGTAGACGTGCTGCTGCTGGATAAAACCGGGACGATTACGCTCGGCAACCGTCAGGCTTCTGAGTTTTTACCGGCACCGGGCGTGGACGAAAAAACGCTGGCGGATGCAGCACAGCTCTCTTCGCTTGCCGATGAAACCCCGGAAGGTCGCAGTATCGTGATTCTCGCCAAACAGCGCTTTAACCTGCGCCAGCGCGACGTTCAGAGCCTGCATGCCACTTTCGTGCCGTTTACGGCGCAAACCCGTATGAGCGGGATAAACATTCAGGACCGAATGATCCGTAAAGGCTCCGTGGACGCTATCCGTCGCCATATCGACGCCAATAATGGTCATTTCCCGTCAGATGTAGACAAACTGGTTGAGAGCGTCGCCCGTCAGGGAGCTACGCCACTGGTTGTCTCCGAGGGGGCAAACGTGCTGGGGGTGATTGCCCTGAAGGATATCGTGAAAGGCGGCATCAAAGAGCGCTTCGCCCAGTTGCGCAAAATGGGGATCAAAACGGTGATGATCACCGGAGATAATCGCCTGACTGCCGCCGCGATTGCCGCTGAAGCGGGCGTGGATGATTTTCTCTCCGAGGCGACGCCGGAAGCGAAACTGGCGCTGATCCGCCAGTATCAGGCGGAAGGCCGTCTGGTCGCGATGACAGGGGATGGCACCAATGATGCCCCTGCCCTGGCGCAGGCCGACGTGGCGGTGGCAATGAACTCCGGTACGCAGGCGGCAAAAGAGGCGGGCAACATGGTCGATCTCGACTCTAACCCAACCAAGCTGATTGAAGTGGTGCACATCGGAAAACAGATGCTGATGACGCGCGGCTCGCTGACCACCTTCAGTATCGCCAACGACGTGGCGAAATACTTCGCCATCATTCCGGCCGCCTTTGCCGCCACCTGGCCGCAGTTGAATGCGCTGAACGTGATGCATCTGCATTCTCCCGCGTCGGCCATTCTCAGTGCGGTGATCTTTAACGCACTGATTATTGTCTTTCTGATCCCACTGGCGCTGAAAGGCGTGAGCTATAAACCGCTTACTGCCGCTGCCATGCTGCGCCGCAACCTGTGGATTTATGGTCTGGGCGGGCTGGTGGTTCCCTTCATTGGGATCAAGGCTATCGATGTGTTATTGACGCTGTTCGGGCTGGTTTAAAAGGTGAAGCAAATGACGATGTTACGCCCCGCTATACTTTTGTTTATTCTGCTGTCTTTGATAACCGGCGGACTTTACCCGCTGGTGACCACCATGCTGGGTCAGTGGTGGTTCACGGACCAGGCAAACGGCTCGCTGATTATCCAGAATGGAGAGAACCGCGGCTCGCGCCTGATTGGGCAGAACTTTACGGATGCCCGCTACTTCCAGGGACGCCCTTCCGCCACTGCCGAAAGCCCGTATAATCCGATGGCATCGGGCGGCAGTAATCTTGCGGGCAGCAACCCGGAACTGGACAACGCCATTGCTGAGCGCGTAGCGTCCCTGCGCGCTGCCAATCCGCAGGCCAGCCGTGAGGTGCCTGTGGAGCTGGTGACCGCTTCAGCCAGCGGGCTGGACTATAGCCTGACGCCCGACGCTGTGGCCTGGCAAATTCCGCGCGTCGCTGTGGCCCGTCAGTTAACCACCGAACAGGTGAGCCAGCTGGTCGCAGAGCATACGCAACAACCGCTGGTCAGTTTCATCGGCATGCCGGTAGTGAACATTGTTGAGCTGAATCTGGCGCTGGACGCGCTAAGGAAAAACTAAATGACCGACGAGCCCATGCGCCCGGACCCGGACAGGCTGCTCGAACAGACGGCTGAAGCCCATCGCGGCAAACTGAAAATCTTCTTCGGTGCCTGTGCGGGTGTCGGTAAAACGTTCGCCATGCTGACGGAAGCACAGCGGCTACGGGCGCAGGGGCTTGATATTCTGATCGGCGTAGTGGAAACCCACGGCCGCAAAGAGACGGCGGCGCTGCTGGCGGGACTTGCCACGCAGCCGCCCCGCCGAATTAACCATCGTGGTCGGCTGGTGGCGGAGTTCGATCTCGACGCTGCCCTTGCCCGCCGTCCTGCCCTTATCCTGATGGATGAACTGGCGCACAGCAACGCGCCAGGCTCGCGCCACCCGAAACGCTGGCAGGATGTTGAAGAGTTACTTGAAGCTGGCATTGACGTCTTCACCACGGTGAATGTTCAGCATCTGGAAAGCCTGAACGACGTGGTCAGCGGCGTGACCGGCATTCAGGTGCGGGAGACCGTGCCCGATCCGTTCTTTGATTCTGCCGATGAAGTGGTACTGGTCGATCTGCCGCCAGACGACCTGCGCCAGCGCCTGCATGAAGGCAAAGTCTATATCGCAGGCCAGGCCGAACGCGCCATCGAACATTTTTTCCGCAAAGGCAACCTCATCGCCCTGCGCGAGCTGGCCTTACGCCGCACCGCCGATCGCGTTGATGACCAGATGCGAGCCTGGCGTGATCTGCAGGGGCAGGAACGCGTCTGGCATACGCGGGATGCCATTCTGTTATGCATTGGTCACGGCAGCGGCAATGAAAAACTGGTCCGCACCGCCGCCCGGCTTGCCGCGAAATTCGGCAGCGTCTGGCATGCGGTGTACGTTGAAACGCCGCAGCTCCACGCTTTGCCTGAAAACCAGCGCCGCGCCATTCTGGCATCGCTACGCCTGGCGCAGGAGCTGGGGGCCGAAACCGCCACGCTCTCCGATCCTGCGGAAGATAAAGCCATCCTGCGTTACGCCCGTGAGCATAATCTGGGCAAGATTGTCATTGGCCGTCGTCAGCATCGCCGCTGGTTTAGCCGTGAATCTTTTGCCGACAGGCTGGCCCGCCGCGCGCCCGATCTGGATTTGGTGATCGTCGCGCTGGATGATAAACCAACGCCCCTGCCAAACCGTGCGCCGGACGCCCGCGCCTTTGGCGAGAAATGGCGCATTCAGATCCGCGGCTGTCTGGTCGCCGTAGTGCTCTGCGCCCTGATTACGGTGATTGCCAGCCAGTGGCTGATCGCTTTCGATGCCGCCAATCTGGTGATGATCTACCTGCTGGGCGTGGTCGTGGTCGCGCTCTTTTACGGACGCTGGCCGTCGGTACTGGCTACGGTGATTAACGTCATCAGTTTCGATCTGTTTTTTATTGCCCCGCGCGGGACACTTGCCGTGTCGGATGTGCAGTACATTCTTACCTTTGGTGTGATGCTCACCGTCGGGCTGGTGATCGGGAATCTGACGGCTGGCGTGCGTTATCAGGCTCGTATCGCCCGCTACCGCGAACAGCGCACGCGCCATCTGTATGAGATGTCCAAATCGCTGGCGGTGGGTCGAACGCCGCTGGATATCGTGCACACAAGCGAGCAATTTATCCGCTCAACGTTTCACGCCAGTAACCTCATTTTGCTCCCTGACGAGCAGGGCAATCTTCGTCCACTGACTTCCGCCTCCGGTATGACGCCCTGGGATGAAGCCATTGCGCGCTGGAGTTTTGATAAAGGACTGCCCGCAGGCGCAGGTACGGACACCCTGCCGGGCGTGCCTTATCAAATCCTGCCGCTACGCAGCGCAGACAAAATTCAGGGGCTGGTCATTGTGGAGCCCGCCAATTTGCGCCAGTTGATGATCCCCGAGCAGCAACGTCTGCTGGAGACCTTTACCCTGCTGGTCGCCAACGCCCTTGAACGGCTGGCACTCACCGCCAGCGAAGAGCAGGCGCGGCTGGCGAGCGAGCGCGAAAGTATTCGTAACGCCTTGCTGGCGGCGCTCTCTCACGACCTGCGCACCCCGCTCACCGTGCTGTTTGGTCAGTCTGAAATTCTGACGCTGGATCTGGCGGCTGAAGGGTCAAAACATGCAATGCAGGCCAGCGAGATCCGCCAGCATGTGCTGAACACGACGCGTCTGGTGAACAACCTGCTGGATATGGCACGCATTCAGTCGGGCGGTTTCAACCTCAAAAAAGAGTGGCTGACGCTGGAGGAAGTCGTCGGCAGCGCATTAAAAATGCTGGAGCCTGGACTGGGCGGCCGCCATATCGCGCTGAATATGCCTGAACCGCTGACATTGATTCACGTAGATGGTCCGCTGTTTGAGCGCGTCCTGATTAATCTGCTGGAAAATGCTGGCAAATATGCGGGAGCGAAGGCGCAGATTGGTATCAATGCGACAGTGCAAAAGCAGGCGTTACAGCTGGAAGTCTGGGACACTGGCCCTGGCATTCCGGCCGGGCAGGAGCACGCTATTTTTGAGAAGTTTGCCCGTGGAAATAAAGAGTCCGCTATCCCTGGCGTCGGGCTGGGTCTGGCGATTTGCCAGGCCATCGTCGATGTACACGGCGGGACCATTTCAGCGGAAAACCGCCCGGAAGGCGGCGCGCGTTTTTGTGTTACACTTCCACTGGATGCCCCGCCAGAACTTGATGAATTATCAGAGGATTTGTGATTAACGTTCTGATTGTTGAAGATGAACTCGCCATTAGTCGCTTTCTGCGTGCTGCGCTGGAAGGCGACGGTTTGCGCGTTCATGATGCGGGGACGCTGCAGCGGGGGCTGATCGAGGCCGCTACCCGCAAGCCGGACCTGGTTATCCTCGATCTGGGACTACCGGATGGTGACGGTATCGATTTTATTCGCGAAGTGCGTCAGTGGAGTCAGATGCCGATTCTGGTGCTCTCAGCCCGTACCGAAGAGACGGATAAAATCGCCGCGCTGGATGCCGGAGCAGATGATTATCTGATCAAACCTTTTGGCATTGGTGAACTGCAGGCGCGTCTTCGCGTAGCATTACGCCGCCACAACGCAATAGTGTCATCCGATCCGGTTTATACATTTGGTGACATTCGGGTCGATCTCGCCGCGCGGCGCATCGCCCGTGGTGAAGAAGAGATCCACCTGACCCCTATCGAGTTTCGTCTGCTTGCCGTTCTGCTTAACAACCACGGTAAAGTGCTCACCCAACGCCAGCTGCTAAGCCAGGTATGGGGGCCTAATGCTGTCGAGCATAGTCATTATTTACGCATTTATATGGGACACCTTCGTCAGAAACTCGAAGTCGACCCCGCGCGCCCTCGCCATTTATTAACTGAAACCGGTATCGGTTATCGGTTTATGCTTTGAATAATTATTCACTTCTGCGCTAAATAATAATTTAAACCGATTTAAAATATCCACAAAATAAATCAACTGATTATCTCAGGCCTTATTTCTCCGCATAAAAAACATTAAAAAAACACATCATTAACACAATCCAAACAAAACAGCATTTTGATCTGAGATATTCATCATAAACGAATATTTATTTCTGAAATGATCGGTTAATGGTGATCTGCCTCACAGTTAATCGCCTTTTCCTGGATAAAATGACCATGCTTTCAATTACTGAAAGGAAAATAAGCATGGAAAACAACAATCGTTTAATGCCCCATATAAGGCGAACAACGCATATTATGATGTTTGCCCACCGTAACTGTTTTGACTTTCATCTCTTCAACGCCCGGTAGTCCTTCGACTTCTGGCGCATCTGCTTACAGGTCATCCTGAAACGTTTTATTTTACAGGCAATTGCCTGTGAACTCGTGCGCTCATTTCTCTTGATCCAGACTTATCTGTAACCGGGCGGACTGGATTTTACTCTGCAAATGCCATTCTCTGATTTTCGGATCAGCGGCCACGCTTTGCTTTTTTCCCGGTAAAAATATCGATTTCTTTTTTACGAGAAATCGAGGGACTCATATTGCCTTAAATAAAGAGATAAAGATGAAAAATTTAAAAATTGCCGCCAGTCGTGCCTGCCCTGATTGCTTTACCACGCATCGTGAAATGGTGGATCTCAGCGCAACAGATTATATTGATGTTGCCGCCGTAGTGCTGGCGGTCAGCGATATTTCCCATGGTGCGATAGACGAAATTGAAGCAACCGGATTCGATATTCCTGTTTTTATTGCCACACATAAAGAAGAAATTGTCCCGGCAGAGTACCTGTCGCGTATTCATGGCGTTTTTGAGTGTTCTGACACCAGCAACGATTTCTATGGACGCCAGCTGGAAGCGGCAGCGCTGAAGTATGAAACCCAGCTTCGCCCGCCGTTCTTTCGCGCCCTGGTCGACTACGTTAAACAGGGCAACAGCGCGTTTGACTGCCCTGGGCATCAGGGGGGCCAGTTCTTCCGCCGTCATCCTGCCGGTAACCAGTTCGTCGATTTCTTTGGCGAAACGCTTTTCCGCTC
This sequence comes from Enterobacter oligotrophicus, assembly GCF_009176645.1. Lineage (NCBI taxonomy): Bacteria > Pseudomonadati > Pseudomonadota > Gammaproteobacteria > Enterobacterales > Enterobacteriaceae > Enterobacter > Enterobacter oligotrophicus. Next base: position 3,857,699 of record NZ_AP019007.1, on the reverse strand, counting down.
TGACCTGTGTAACGCCGATGTGGCAATGGGTGATTTGCTGATTCACGAAGGCGCACCGTGCATCGCGCAGCAGCATGCGGCGAAAGTTTTTAATGCCGATAAAACTTACTTTGTGCTGAACGGGACGTCATCCTCCAACAAAGTGGTACTCAATGCCCTGCTGACGCCCGGTGACCTGGTGCTGTTCGATCGCAACAACCATAAATCCAACCACCACGGCGCACTGCTGCAGGCGGGCGCAACGCCCGTCTATCTGGAAACCGCGCGCAACCCGTATGGCTTTATCGGCGGGATCGACGCCCACTGCTTTGAAGAGAGCTACCTGCGCGAGCTGGTGTCAGAAGTCGCGCCAGGGCGCGCACGCGATGAACGTCCGTTCCGTCTGGCGGTGATCCAGCTTGGCACCTACGATGGCACAATCTATAACGCCCGTCAGGTGGTGGATAAGATTGGTCATCTGTGTGATTACATCCTGTTTGACTCCGCCTGGGTGGGTTACGAGCAATTTATCCCGATGATGGCCGATTGCTCGCCGCTGTTGCTGGAGCTGAACGAGAACGATCCGGGCATTCTGGTCACGCAATCTGTGCATAAACAGCAGGCCGGTTTCTCACAAACCTCGCAGATCCACAAAAAAGACAGCCATATCAAAGGCCAGCAGCGCTATGTCCCCCACAAGCGTCTCAACAACGCCTTTATGATGCACGCCTCTACCAGCCCGTTCTATCCGCTGTTTGCCGCCCTGGACATCAACGCCCGTATGCATGAAGGCCAGAGCGGGCGCAACATGTGGATGGATTGTGTTGTCACGGGCATTGAGGCGCGCAAGCTGATCCTGCAGAACTGCCAGTTTATCCGTCCGTTTGTGCCGGAGACGGTAGATGGCCGGGCGTGGGAAAGCTGGGACACGGCGGAGATTGCAACCGATCTGCGCTTCTTCCACTTTGTGCCGGGTGAACGCTGGCACGCTTTTGAAGGCTACGCCGAGCACCAGTATTTTATCGACCCGTGCAAGCTGCTGCTGACCACGCCGGGCATTAACGCCCGTACCGGTGAGTATGAAGATTTCGGCGTGCCCGCCACCATCCTCGCCAACTTCCTGCGTGAAAACGGCATTGTACCGGAGAAATGCGATCTCAACTCCATCCTGTTCCTGCTCACGCCTGCAGAGGATATGGGCAAGCTGCAGCAGCTGGTTGCCCAACTGGTGCGCTTCGAAAAATTGCTCCAGAGCGATGTGCCGCTGAAAGACGTTCTGCCTTCTCTCTACAAACAGCATCCGGAACGTTATGCCGATTACACCCTGCGCCAGATTTGCCAGGAGATGCATGACCTGTATGCCCGCAACAACGTTAAACAGCTGCAGAAAGAGATGTTCCGTAAGTCTCATTTCCCACGCGTGGTGATGAGTCCGCAGGAGGCGAACTATGCCTATCTGCGTGGCGAAGTGGAGCTGGTTTCACTGCGAGATGCAGAAGGCAGAATTGCCGCCGAAGGCGCGCTTCCTTACCCACCGGGTGTGCTGTGTGTAGTTCCTGGTGAAGTCTGGGGCGGTTCAGTATTGCGCTACTTTGCGGCGCTGGAAGAAGGCATCAACCTGCTGCCGGGATTTGCACCGGAACTGCAGGGGGTCTACGTCGAAGAGTGCGACGGTCGCAAACAGGTTCGCTGCTACGTCATTAAGCAACCCGCCGCTCAGCCATCGCTGCTGAAAGGAGAAAAATTATGAGCAAATCTAATAAGATGGGCGTAGTGCAACTGACCATCCTCACCATGGTGAACATGATGGGGTCCGGGATCATTATGCTGCCCACCAAGCTGGCTGAAGTCGGAACGATTTCGATTATCTCCTGGCTGGTGACCGCCGTGGGCTCAATGGCGCTGGCATGGGCTTTCGCCAAATGCGGAATGTTCAGCCGCAAGTCCGGCGGGATGGGTGGCTATGCGGAGTATGCGTTCGGTAAGTCCGGCAACTTTATGGCCAACTATACCTACGGCGTGTCACTGCTGATCGCCAACGTGGCGATTGCCATTTCAGCGGTCGGTTACGGTACGGAACTGTTTGGTGCGACGCTCAGCCCGGTACAAATTGGGCTGGCGACCATTGGCGTGCTGTGGATTTGCACCGTCGCCAACTTTGGCGGGGCGCGCATCACCGGGCAGATCAGCAGCATTACCGTCTGGGGCGTGATTATCCCGGTCGTGGGGTTGTGCATCATCGGCTGGTTCTGGTTTAGCCCGACGCTGTATGCAAACTCCTGGAACCCACACCATGTGCCGTTCTTCACGGCGGTAGGCTCGTCCATCGCCATGACGCTGTGGGCTTTCCTCGGCCTGGAATCGGCCTGTGCAAACGCAGAAGTGGTGGAGAACCCGGAGAAGAACGTACCGATCGCGGTACTCGGCGGAACGCTGGGGGCGGCGGTGATCTATATCGTCTCGACCAACGTGATTGCGGGAATTGTGCCAAACATGGATCTTGCTAACTCCACCGCACCGTTCGGGCTGGCGTTTGCGCAGATGTTCACCCCGGAAGTCGGGAAAGTGATCATGGGGCTAATGGTGATGTCCTGCTGCGGCTCACTTCTCGGCTGGCAGTTCACCATTGCTCAGGTGTTTAAATCCTCGGCTGACGAAGGCTATTTCCCGAAAATCTTCTCCCGCGTGACCAAAGCGGATGCACCGGTGCAGGGGATGCTGGCGATTGTCATCTTCCAGAGTGGTTTGTCGCTGATGACCATCAGCCCGTCGCTGAACAGTCAGTTCAACGTGCTCGTTAATCTGGCGGTGGTGACCAATATCATTCCGTACATTTTGTCGATGGCGGCGCTGGTGATCATTCAGAAGGTGGCGAAGGTCGATCCACGCAAAGCGCGGGCGGCAAATATCGTGGCGCTGATTGGGGCAATTTACAGCTTCTACGCGCTCTACTCTTCCGGCCAGGAAGCGATGCTCTATGGCGCGATGGTGACCTTTATGGGCTGGACGCTGTACGGGCTGGTGTCACCGAGGTTTGAGTTGAAGAATAAACATAGTTAAAAAAAAGCCCGGTGGCGCTAGCGCTTACCGGGCCTGTGCGCGTTGTTGTAGGCCGGGCAAACGCAGTGCCGCCCGGCACACAAACCGCACTTATGCGTTTTTCAGCACTTCACTCACGATCTCTACCGCTTCTTTCTCAATCAGCTTACGATGCTCGTCGCCGAGGAAACTTTCACAGTAGATTTTGTACGCATCTTCCGTACCGGATGGACGCGCGGCGAACCAGCCGTTTTCGGTCATCACCTTCAGACCACCGATAGACGCGCCGTTACCCGGTGCAGCCGTCAGACGCGCGGTGATCGGGTCGCCTGCCAGTGTACTTGCGCTCACCATCTCCGGAGAGAGTTTGGACAACGCCGCCTTCTGCGCAGAGGTCGCGCCAGCCTGAATACGGTTATAGCTTGGTGCGCCAAAACGTGCGGCCAGCTCGTTGTAATGTTCCTGTGGATTTTTACCCGTGACTGCGGTGATTTCCGCCGCCAGCAGGCACATGATGATGCCGTCTTTATCGGTTGACCACGGTGTACCATCGAAACGCAGGAAGGATGCCCCCGCGCTCTCTTCACCGCCGAAGCCAAAGCTGCCATCGTGCAGCCCATCAACAAACCATTTGAAGCCGACCGGTACTTCCACCAGCTTACGCCCCAGCGCGTCAACTACGCGGTCAATCATCGCCGAGGAAACCAGCGTCTTACCGACAGCGACCTCTTTGCCCCACTGTGGGCGGTGCTGGAACAGGTAGTTGATGGCAACGGCCAGATAGTGGTTAGGGTTCATCAGGCCCGCAGGCGTGACGATACCGTGACGGTCATAATCCGGGTCGTTAGCAAACGCCAGATCGAATTTGTCGCGCAGCGCCAGCAGGCCCGCCATTGCGCACTCAGAGGAGCAGTCCATACGGATCGCGCCGTCTTTGTCCAGGTGCATAAAGCGGAAGGTCTGATCGACGTGATCGTTCACGATGGTCAGATCCAGTTTGTAATGCTCGGCGATGCGTTTCCAGTATTCAATACCGGAGCCGCCCAGCGGATCAACACCCAGCTTCAGACCGGCTTTCTGGATCGCCGCCATATCGACGATATCCGCCAGCCCTTCCACGAAAGGTTGCACCAGATCCTGCTCTTTTACATGACCAGAAGCCATGGCAGCATCCAGAGAAATGCGTTTGACGCCTTTCAGTCCATCCGCCAGCAGGGCGTTTGCGCGGTCTTCCACCACTTTCGTGACGTTCGTATCCGCCGGACCACCGTTCGGTGGATTGTATTTGATACCACCGTCATCTGGCGGGTTGTGGGACGGCGTAATAACGATGCCGTCGGCCAGCGGTCCGCCTTTTTTGTTGTGCACCAGAATCGCATTCGAGACCGCAGGCGTCGGGGTAAAACCGTTATTTTCCTGAACAATCACGTCGACACCGTTTGCGGCCAGCACTTCCAGCACAGAAATAAATGCAGGCTCTGACAGCGCGTGAGTATCTTTCCCTACATAGCACGGACCGGTAATACCATTTTTCGCGCGCTCTTCCGCGATGGCCTGAGCAATGGCCAGAATATGCGGTTCGTTAAAGCTGTGGCGAGCTGAGCCGCCACGGTGGCCAGATGTACCAAACTTCACTGCGTGTTCTGCGTTGCCCACGACCGGTTTCAGCACGTAATACTGTGCGGTCAGTTGAGCGACGTTAATCAAATCGCTTTGTTGTGCAGGTTGGCCTGCACGGCTGTGATTTGCCATTGCCTGGTCCTTCTGATGCAAGGGTTAAATTGTACCGCAAACCTTTTCAATCAATTCCGCCGGGAACTGCATGGACTGCATGATGTGTTCAACCATGCTGCACTTGCGGCCCGTGTTGGTATTGGTGATGACCCAGTACGGCGTGCCGGGAACATGTTTAGGTTTGGTTTGATTGCCATTTTGCAGCAGCGTTTGCTCGTCGCCCGCGAAATAAACGCGAGTACGACCATGCAGCGACTCGGTCGCTTCAGCAAACGCGTTGTTATCCAGTGAATAGAGTGTAGACAGCACCAGCATAAAGCGGTTAACCGCCTTTTTCTGCTCTGCATATTCGTCAGACAGCAACAGCTCGCGCATCGCGCGCACTTTATCTTTTGCTGGCGTCACGGCAGGTTTTGCCTGTGCAACAACGCTCGGCTGAGACACGACATCTTTTGTGGCTGGAGTAGCAGGCTGTGAAGCGGCGGAAATTTTAAGCATGCGCCGTAAAATGTCGGACGCGCTCTCCCCGATATGCCGCGTCTGGCTGGCGATATACTGATAGAGTTCGTCATCAACTTCGATTGTTTTCATCTTAATCCAGTGCGATATCTTATCTGAATACAAGTCGTTGGGATTATAAGGTCAAATCCCAACAGCGGATAGCGTCAAACCAGGTTGGCGGCAAAAGTCAGATTAAACTGGATTCTTGCAGCCGGGCGGCAGAATGGTCAACATGATACCCTAACCTGACATACGTAAAAAAAGAACTTTGCCATGAAATTGAATTCCCGAGCGCAATCTGCACAATCGCCGAACAATAATTCTCCCGTCGTCCTGGTTCACGGGCTTTTTGGCAGCCTGGATAACCTGGGCGTCCTGGCACGCGATTTAGTTACCGACCACGATATTTTGCAGGTCGATATGCGAAATCACGGTCTTTCCGGGCGTTCAGAGGAGATGACCTACGCAGCGATGGCGCAGGATCTGCTCGATACGCTGGATGACCACAACCTGCAGAAGGTGACGCTGATTGGGCATTCAATGGGTGGCAAAGCGGTCATGGCGTTAACCGCGCTGGCACCGGAACGAATAACTGGCCTGGTCGTCATAGATGTTGCGCCTGTGAATTACGACGTGCGTCGCCACGACGAAATTTTTGCCGCGATCAATGCGGTAACCGACGCCGGTGTCTCTACTCGCCAGCAGGCTGCGGCCATTATGCGCGAGCATCTGGATGAAGAAGGTGTGGTTCAGTTCCTGCTGAAATCATTTGTTGAGGGGCAATGGCGTTTTAACGTACCAGTGCTGTGGGACCAGTACAATAATATCGTGGGCTGGGAAACTGTCCCCGCCTGGCCGCACCCTACCCTCTTTATCCGTGGCGGTAACTCTCCTTACGTCACCGACGCGTACCGCGACACGCTGCTGGCACAATTCCCACAGGCTCGCGCCCATGTGATTGCCAGTGCCGGACACTGGGTTCATGCCGAAAAACCTGACGCCGTATTGCGTGCTATCCGCCGCTATCTTACTGATACGGAAAATTGATTAAAAAGAGAGCGACTGGAAGGCTACGGGCTTCCAGTCGTTGGCGTGCCGTTTTCCGTGATGTATGATGGCGCGCTTATCGCCTGGGCATTAGCAGGGCGGCTTGTTTTCCCCGAAGTCTCAGAATCATGGCCAAAGAACAAACGGACCGCACGACACTAGATCTGTTCGCGAATGAGCGTCGACCGGGACGACCCAAGACGAATCCGCTTTCGCGCGATGAACAGCTGCGTATTAATAAACGCAATCAGCTTAAACGCGATAAAAATCGTGGGCTTAAGCGTGTCGAACTGAAGCTCAACGCCGATGCCGTCGATGCGCTTAATGCGCTGGCGAACGCCCGTGACATCAGCCGCAGCGAGCTGATTGAAGAGATGTTAATTGCTCAACTTGAGATGATGCACAGCAAGGCATAAGTCTGAAAATCCCCTTTATCACCCTTTTCATGTAGCACAGAGTGCAGTCCTGCGCGATAGCTGTTTCCGCAGGGTTGCCAGTTCTGCTATTATTGCCCTTATCCGTGGACAAATTGCGCCACCATACCATTAAGTTTCAAGAGGTTATTTTACTCATGGCAATTATCGGCATTTTCTTCGGCAGTGATACCGGCAATACCGAAAATATCGCAAAAAACATTCAAAAACAGCTCGGTAAAGACGTTGCCGATGTGCATGACATCGCCAAGAGCAGCAAAGAAGATCTCGAGGGCTATGACATCCTGCTGCTGGGTATCCCGACCTGGTATTACGGTGAAGCGCAGTGTGACTGGGACGATTTCTTCCCAACCCTGGAAGAAGTGGATTTCAACGGCAAACTGGTTGCCCTGTTCGGCTGTGGCGATCAGGAAGACTACGCTGAGTATTTCTGTGACGCGCTGGGCACTATCCGCGACATCATTGAACCACGCGGTGCGGCTATTGTGGGTCACTGGCCAACGGCAGGCTATCACTTTGAAGCCTCTAAAGGCCTGGCAGACGACGATCACTTCGTTGGCCTGGCTATTGACGAGGACCGCCAGCCAGAACTGACGGCTGAGCGTGTTGAGAAATGGGTTAAGCAGGTCCGCGAAGAACTGAATCTGGACGACATTCTTAACGCCTGATTTCTCTGCGGCGCGACTCCGGTTGCGCCCGTTTCCAGGTAAAACCGATTAAATTAATTGCTACAAACTTTTAACTTTTTCGCTCAGACCTGTACAATATCCCCCGGTAAAAAGTGGGTGCCATCGAACAAGTTTGTTGGTGATACCACGTTTTTATAAGCATACTTTGCTTGAGACTTGCAGTTTTCATTTAGCCATGGCAGTTCTATAATGAGACGCATCATCCCAAGTGCATTTTCTGTCACTTCTTCTTTAGAAGTGAATCGTTTAGCAACAGGACAGATTCCGCATGACTGACAACAATACCGCATTAAAGAAGGCTGGCCTGAAAGTTACGCTTCCTCGGTTAAAAATCCTTGAAGTGCTTCAGGGGCCAGACAATCACCATGTCAGTGCGGAAGACCTTTACAAGCGTCTTATCGACATGGGTGAAGAGATTGGGCTGGCAACCGTTTATCGCGTGCTGAACCAGTTCGATGACGCGGGCATTGTCACCCGTCATAATTTCGAAGGCGGTAAATCTGTTTTCGAACTGACCCAGCAGCACCACCACGATCACCTGATCTGCCTCGATTGCGGCAAGGTCATTGAATTTAGCGATGATTCTATCGAAGCGCGCCAGCGTGAAATTGCCGCTCGTCATGGCATTCGCCTGACCAACCACAGCCTGTACCTGTATGGTCACTGTGCAGAAGGCGATTGCCGCGAAGATGAACATGCGCACGATGCGAAATAAAGTAGTGTTTATACTCTGAGCCAGCCGAAAGGTTGGCTTTTTTTTGCCTGTTTTATGGCAATAAAAAGCCCGGTGGCGCTGCGCTTACCGGGCCTACGGGCTGTGACACCTTTGCAGGTCCCGTAAGCGCAGCGCCACCGGGCGTAAAAACGGCTTATTAGTTGTTGTTGCTGCGGATCTCCTGCCAGATTTTATCGCAACGCTTCGCCACTTCCTGATCGTTACCCGTTTTACGTGCCTGAATACAGGCCTGGTAATCCATCACGCGAATGTTTTCCTGCGTCGCAAACTGTTCATGCGCTTTCTCTTTCTTAAGCACATTCAGCACGCTCTGGCAGGCTTCGATTTTATCCGGCGATCCCTCAGCGGTATTGATACAGGCGCTATACGCTTCTTTAAGACGCGAATCCTCTTTCGGTGCCTGAGGCTGAGCGCATGCCGCCAGCCCTGATGCCAGCAACGCGACGACGATAATTTTTTTCATCATGTTCAGTCTCCATCCCGGCGGGACTCAGCCCGCCGGAGCGTTCATCAGAAGATAGTGAATGGCGCGATAACCATAAATTTCACGTCACGTTCATCCTGGAAGATGTTGCCGTAACCGCCCGCATAGCTTGGGATATCAGAATGGTTGTCGTACTGCGTGAAGTGCAGTTTGAACATGGTGCCTTTCGCACGCCCCTCCTGCAGGGTATAGATGGCATCCAGACTGTAGGAGGACTCTTTCAGACGGTAGTTTGGATCGTAGTACGCATCCGGTGTTGCCATATCCGCAGGCTTCGCGTCCCAGGCGTAAGCGTAAGAGGCACCCACTGCCCAGCCTGGCAGGTTCCAGTTTTTCAGGTCATACATCGCGCCGAAGAAGACCGCTTTTTCGCCGTCGGCGTTGAAGTCGGAGCGGTTATCCCACCAGATATCCAGACGAGCGTTAGAGGAGGCGTAGGTTGGGGTCATACGCTGCAGGAAGTAGCCCTGCTGCCCTTCTGCTTTCACCCATGTCCCTTCCAGACGTAAATCAACCTGGCCGACCTTATAGCCGAAAGTCAGCGCCTGCAGCCATGCGGTGCCGTCGTAAATATCATTGACGGTGCCGTTGCTGGCTTTATCACGCGTACCGTAGAACTGATAGCTGGTGCTCAGCGGGCTACCCGCGATATCAAATTTGTAGCTGGCTTTGGCAAAATATTGATCGATATAGCCTTCAGCCTGACCGAATGCAGCTTCAAGTACCAGATCGTTCTTGAAATCATACTTCGCGCCCAGCGAGTGGAGATATTCCACTTTGGTCTTTTTATCGTTCTGGTAGAACTTGTCCATTTCGATGTGCCACGGTGCTTTGTACTCGTTGGTCCACATATAGGAGAAGCTCAACGCACCCGCATCGCCGTAATCAAAATTAGCGCCAGCTTCAGCACCCTGATAGGTCCCTGGCATAAAGCTCCAGTGCGGGGCTAACAGTGTCTGACCAGTTGGCTGAATATAACCACCACGCGCCCATACCGGGCCATATTTGAATTTCGCTGCTGCCTTATACAGGCTGATACCGCTTTTATCCCCGGACCAGTCTTCATCATAGGCTTTGTTGCTGGAGGAGAATGCAATTTCGTTCGGGTGACCGCTGTCGCCGTTTTCGGCCATTTCAATGGCGGTGAATGCAGCAATATCCAGACCGAACATATCCGCCGCATAACCCGACTGGAAATCCAGGTTGGCGTTCCAGGTGGAGTGAGAAAGGTTGGTTTTGTATTTGTCTTCAGTGACGTCTTTACGGTCACGTTCACGCTGCCAGTAATAGATCCCGCCCGTAAGGGTAGAATCTTCGATAAAACCTGCTGCTTTTGCCTCTGGTGCAACCACCAGGCCCGACATTGCTGTCACACCGGCGATAGCCAGCGCCAGCGCACTACGTTTGCCACTGAACGTACGCATAGATTATTCCTCTTTGACGAATTAAAACGCCTAAAACGGCGGAAATATAAAAGACCTGATGGTCAGGGGCAGTTATAAATACCCTCGAATTAACTACCGTCTTTAGGTTATTTTTCGCGACGCGAATTATCAACGCTTTTCAGTGGGCAAAAGTCAGGATTATGACGAAGTGCACATAATTCGTAGTGCTTTGTAACATTTATCAGAAAGCGAGGATTGGCGGGGGGAAAACAATATATTTCAGTGAGTAACGCCTGAAGTAAGCCCGTATTGTTGAGCCTTAAGCATTTTCGCAAAAATAAAAACTTTTTTTAAAAAAATAAGTAGCACCACATTGACCAGATATTTTGACCTGCAATATTTATGTACGGCTTTAACAGCATGATCGTTAAATAAAAAAACGCCGCGATAAGCGGCGTTTGTTTCTCATTGACCACGGCTGCGATATTATTCGCCAATCTTCGCCCAGGTATCACGCAGGCCGACGGTACGGTTAAATACCGGTTTCTCAGCGGTGCTGTGACGGCTGTCCAGGCAGAAGTAACCTTCGCGTTCAAACTGGAACGCTTTACCGGCTTCGGCCGCTTTCAGGGACGGTTCCGCATAACCCTGTTTGATCACCAGTGATTCCGGATTGATGGTCGCCAGGAAGTCTTCCGCAGCACCAGGGTTAGGCACGCTGAACAGACGATCGTACAGACGAATCTCAACTGGCAGCGCATGCGTCGCGCTTACCCAGTGGATAACGCCTTTCACTTTACGGCCATCGGCGGGATCTTTGCTCAACGTGTCGGCATCGTAAGTACAGAAGATGGTAGTGATATTCCCTTCTGCATCTTTCTCCACGCGCTCGGCTTTGATCACGTAGGCGTTACGCAGACGCACTTCTTTGCCCAGCACCAGACGCTTGTACTGTTTGTTCGCTTCTTCGCGGAAGTCAGCACGATCGATCCAGATCTCACCGCTGAACGGCACATCGCGCGTTCCCATCTCTGGCTTGCTCGGATGGTTAGGCATGGAAACCAGCTCGCTCTCACCCTGCGGGTAGTTTTCGATAACCAGTTTCACCGGGTCGATAACGGCCATTGCACGCGGCGCGTTTTCGTTCAGGTCTTCACGAATGCAGGACTCCAGAGACGCGATCTCAATGGTGTTGTCCTGTTTGGTGACGCCGATACGCTTGCAGAACTCACGAATAGAGGCAGAGGTATAACCACGGCGACGCAGACCGGAGATGGTCGGCATACGTGGGTCGTCCCAGCCTTCAACGTGCTTGTCGGTCACCAGCAGGTTCAGCTTACGCTTGGACATCACGGTGTATTCCAGATTCAGACGAGAGAACTCGTACTGACGCGGATGCACAGGAATGGTGATGTTATCCAGCACCCAGTCGTACAGACGACGGTTGTCCTGGAACTCCAGCGTACACAGGGAGTGCGTAATGCCCTCCAGCGCATCGCTGATGCAGTGGGTGAAGTCGTACATCGGGTAGATGCACCACTTGTTCCCGGTCTGGTGGTGTTCTGCAAACTTAATGCGGTACAGCACCGGATCGCGCATCACGATAAACGGAGACGCCATGTCGATTTTGGCACGCAGGCACGCTTTGCCTTCTTCGAAGCCACCGGCACGCATTTTTTCAAACAGCGCCAGGTTCTCTTCCACGCTGCGATCGCGGTACGGGCTGTTTTTACCCGGCGCGGTCAGTGAACCACGGTATTCGCGGATCTCATCTGCAGAGAGTTCGTCGACATACGCCAGACCTTTGTTGATCAGTTCAACCGCGTAGGCATACAGCTGATCAAAATAGTCAGAGGAGTAGCAGATATCACCAGACCAGTTGAAGCCCAGCCATTGCACGTCATTCTTGATGGACTCAACGTATTCGATGTCTTCTTTTACTGGGTTGGTGTCATCGAAACGCAGGTTGCACTGGCCCTGGTAGTCTTGCGCAATACCAAAGTTCAGGCAGATCGATTTTGCGTGCCCGATATGCAGGTAGCCATTCGGCTCCGGCGGGAAACGCGTATGCACTGTGGTGTGCTTACCACTGGCCAGATCTTCATCGATGATCTGACGAATAAAGTTACTCGGGCGGGCTTCTGCCTCACTCATCGTGGATTCCTCAAAGCGTAAACAACGTATAACGGCATATGATCTTATAAGCCGGACGTAGTGACAACCCTTAAAACGGCTCTTGAGAAAATAATGGGGGCATTTGCTGCAAAAAAAAGCGGCGGAGGATCTCCCCCGCCGCTTAAGGCATGACTCTACTCAGGAGCGATTACTTGCCTTTAATCTCATACAGTGGCGTTTGACCCGCAACCACCTCGCCTTTCGCCTGAATCACCAGGCCGCTGAAGTCGTCGATGTTGCTGCATACCACCGGGCTAATCATGGAGCGCGCGTTGGCGTTCAGGAAGTCCAGATCCATTTCCAGAATCGGCTGGCCTGCGACCACTTCCGCGCCCTCTTCCACCAGGCGGGTAAAGCCCTGACCGTTCAGTGCCACGGTATCAATGCCCATGTGGACAACGATCTCCGCGCCTTTTTCAGTTTCGAGGCAGAACGCGTGGTTGGTGTTGAAGATTTTCACGATAGTCCCGGCTGCCGGGGACACCACGGTTTTATCCGTTGGTTTCACAGCCACACCGTCACCCACCGCTTTGCTGGCAAACGCTTCGTCAGGCACCTGTTCGATGGCAACCACCTCACCGGTAACTGGAGAAACCAGCGCGGCGATGGTCGTTGCATTTGGCACAGCCTGTGGTTTTGCCGCAGTTGGTGCAGCAGCAGGCGCTGCAGACGCTTCCGCAGCGGCTACCGGGCCGGTGGTTTTCATGGCGTTAGCAATTTTTTCTGCCACAAAGCCCACGATAATCTGCACGCTGGTTTTGTTCAGACGGATAACACCAGATGCGCCCAGACGTTTTGCCAGTGCTTCGTTCACCAGGGAAGAGTCTTTCACGTTCAGACGCAGACGGGTGATACAGGCATCAATACCGGTCAGGTTGTCAGAACCGCCTACCGCAGCAATGTACTGACGCGCCAGACCTGCTACGTCCTGGTCTTTATCCACGCTCACATTCACGTCCTGACCATCCGCTTCGCTACCGGCTACAGCCAGCTCACGGCCCGGCGTCATCAGGTTGAATTTGGTGATGGTGAAACGGAACACAACATAGTAAATAACGAAGAACACCAGACCTTGTGGGATCAGCATCCACCAGTGCGTTGCCAGCGGGTTACGGGAAGAAAGCACCATATCCACCAGACCCGCGCTGAAGCCGAAGCCCGCAATCCACTGCATGCTTGCGGCGATGAACACGGAGATACCGGTCAGCACGGCGTGGATCACATACAGAACCGGAGCAACGAACATGAAGGAGAATTCCAGCGGCTCGGTGATCCCGGTAAAGAAGGCGGCAAATGCACCGGCCATCATGATACCCAGCACTTTTGCTTTGTTCTCAGGACGCGCACAGTGGTAGATAGCCAGCGCTGCACCCGGCAGGCCGAACATCATGATTGGGAAGAAGCCCGCCTGGTAACGGCCCGTGATACCGACAACCGCTTTACCGGCTTCGATGGACTGAGCGCCACCCAGGAAGTTAGGAATATCGTTAATACCGGCAACGTCGAACCAGAATACGGAGTTCAGCGCATGGTGCAGACCAACCGGGATCAGCAGACGGTTGAAGAACGCGTACACGCCCGCACCGACAGAACCCAGTTTCTGGATGTGTTCACCAAAGTTCACCAGACCGTCGAAGATCACCGGCCAGATGTACATCAGGATGAACGCAACGAAGATCATCACGAAAGAGGTCAGAATCGGCACCAGACGGCGACCGCTGAAGAACGACAGCGCTTTAGGCAGCTCGACACTGCTGAAGCGGTTGTACAATTCCGCAGAGATAATACCGACGAGGATACCCACGAACTGGTTGCTGATCTTACCGAACGCGGCCGGAACCTGGTCCGCCGGGATCTTCTGGATCATGGAAACCGCAGCCGGAGAACAGAGCGTGGTCAACACCAGGAAGCCCACGAAGCCTGTCAGCGCCGCAGCACCGTCTTTATCTTTGGACATACCATAAGCCACACCAATGGCAAACAGTACAGACATGTTGTCGATGATGGCAGAACCGGACTTAATGAAGAACGCCGCTAATGCATTGTCCCCACCCCAGCCAACCGGGTCAATCCAGTAACCGACACCCATTAATATCGCTGCCGCTGGCAGCGTGGCGACCGGCACCATAAGCGCGCGGCCAACCTTTTGTAAATAACCTAGAATACTCACTTTCTTCCCCCTATGAGACCCCATTTAAGGCACATTCTCAGCTGTGTTTTTATTGTGTCACTAACCTATAGATACGGTTGATGATTCACTGGCATTGTGAGTGTGTGAAAAATTAATTCGTATCGCAAATTAAACGCGTACTTTTTGTGATTTTTGTCACCAAATATCGTTAATAACCCTCCCTTTCACTGGCTAACAGCGAAAACTTATTTTATCATTCAAAAAATCAAGACGGATTGATCCGGCCTGAAAGTTTCCAGGTTACGCTTAAGTATCAGGTTCCGCTGTCATCCGCCCACACTTTTACTTTAACTCTTGAGGTGAACAATGAGACTGATTCCCCTGGCAACTGCTGAACAAGTCGGTAAATGGGCCGCTCGCCATATCGTTAACCGCATTAATGCGTTCAAACCGACTGCAGATCGCCCTTTCGTACTGGGTCTTCCAACCGGTGGTACGCCACTGACAGCTTACAAAGCTCTGGTTGAAATGCACAAAGCGGGCCAGGTTAGCTTCAAACATGTTGTGACGTTCAACATGGACGAATATGTTGGCCTGCCAAAGGAACATCCTGAAAGCTACCACAGCTTTATGCACCGCAATTTCTTTGATCACGTTGATATCCCGGCGGAAAACATTAACCTGCTGAATGGTAATGCGCCTGATATTGACGCAGAATGCCGTCAGTATGAAGAAAAAATCCGCTCTTACGGCAAAATCCATCTCTTCATGGGTGGCGTGGGTAACGATGGTCATATCGCGTTTAACGAGCCTGCATCCTCTCTGGCTTCCCGTACCCGTATTAAAACGCTGACCCATGACACCCGCGTGGCAAACTCCCGTTTCTTTGACGGCGACGTAAATCAGGTTCCAAAATACGCCCTGACCGTTGGCGTGGGCACCCTGCTGGATGCCGAAGAGGTGATGATTCTGGTGCTGGGCGGCGTGAAAGCGCAGGCGCTCCAGGCAGCCGTTGAAGGCAACGTTAATCACATGTGGACCATCAGTTGCCTGCAGCTGCATCCGAAATCAGTCATCGTGTGTGACGAACCGTCCACGATGGAACTGAAAGTGAAAACGCTGAAATACTTCAACGAGTTAGAAGCTGAGAGCATCAAAGGTCTGTAATTGAATTACCGCCTCTTTATGCAGAGGCGGTCGCATTTTTTAAACCGGGGGTCGTTATGTACGCTTTAACCCACGGTCGGATTTATACCGGCCATGAAATTCTGGATGACCATGCGATTGTGATCGCGAATGGCCTGATTGAACGTGTTTGCCCGCTGGCCGAACTGCCGCCGGAGATAGAACAGCGCTCACTCAATGGAGCAACGATCTCCCCCGGTTTTATCGACGTTCAGCTTAACGGTTGCGGCGGTGTGCAGTTTAACGATACTGCTGAAGCGGTGACGGTCGAAACGCTGGAAATCATGCAGAAAGCCAACGAAAAATCGGGCTGTACCAGCTATCTGCCAACCCTGATTACCAGCAGCGATGACCTGATGAAACAGGGTATCCGCGTAATGCGTGAATACCTGGCAAAACATCCGAATCAGGCGCTGGGCCTGCACCTTGAAGGACCATGGCTGAACATGGTCAAGAAAGGCACCCACAACCCGAACTACGTGCGTAAGCCGGATACCGGGCTGGTTGATTACCTGTGCGCCAACGCCGACGTGATCACCAAAGTGACGCTGGCACCTGAGATGACCGGCACTGACGTCATCAGCAAACTGGCTGCCGCCGGGATTGTGGTTTCAGCGGGCCACTCAAACGCCACGCTGAAAGAAGCGAAAGCCGGTTTCCGCGCAGGCATTACGTTTGCGACCCACCTGTACAACGCCATGCCGTATATCACCGGCCGTGAACCGGGGCTGGTTGGGGCTATTCTGGATGAGCCAGACGTCTATTGCGGCATTATTGCTGATGGCTTGCACGTCGATTACACCAACATCCGCAACGCTAAACGTCTGAAAGGTGACAAGCTGTGCCTGGTGACGGATGCAACCGCACCGGCAGGGGCAAATATTGACCAGTTCATTTTTGCTGGTAAAACAATATACTACCGTAATGGACTGTGTGTGGATGAGAATGGCACGCTGAGCGGTTCTGCCCTGACGATGATCGAAGGGGTGCGTAACCTGGTTGAGCATTGCGGCATCGCACTTGATGAAGTGCTGCGTATGGCAACGCTTTATCCGGCGCGCGCAATGGGCGTAGATAAACAGCTGGGCGGCATTGCACCGGGTATGGTTGCAAACCTGACGGCATTCACACACGATTATAAAATTATTAAGACCATCGTTAATGGTAACGAGGTCGTCACTGAGTAAGTAAAAGTATGACACCAGGCGGACAAGCTCAAATCGGTAATGTCGATCTCGTTAAACAACTTAACAGCGCGGCAGTTTATCGCCTGATTGACCAACACGGGCCAATCTCGCGCATTCAGATAGCCGAACAAAGCCAGCTTGCTCCCGCCAGCGTGACAAAAATTACACGTCAGCTTATTGAGCGCGGCCTGATCAAAGAAGTCGATCAGCAGGCCTCCACCGGGGGTCGCCGCGCGATCTCCATTATCACCGAAACCCGCAATTTTCAGGCCATTGGCGTCCGTCTTGGTCGCCATGACACCACGCTTACGCTTTACGATCTGAGCAGCAAAGCCATCGCTGAAGAGCACTACCCGCTTCCGGAGCGTACCCAGGAGACGCTGGAACACGCGCTGCTGAATACCATTGCGCTGTTTATCGAAAGCTGTCAGCGCAAGATCCGCGAACTCATTGCCATCTCGGTGATCCTGCCGGGCCTGGTCGACCCTGAAAGCGGCGTCATTCGCTACATGCCGCATATTCAGGTGGAGAACTGGGGGCTGGTCGACGCGCTGGAAAAGCGCTTTAAGGTGACCTGCTTTGTCGGTCACGATATCCGCTCGCTGGCGCTGGCAGAGCACTACTTTGGTGCGAGCCAGGACTGTGAAGACTCTATTCTGGTGCGCGTTCACCGTGGTACGGGCGCAGGGATTATTTCTAACGGGCGGATTTTTATCGGTCGCAACGGCAACGTGGGCGAGATCGGCCACATTCAGGTCGAGCCGCTTGGCGAACGTTGTCACTGCGGAAACTTTGGCTGCCTCGAAACCGTTGCCGCTAACGCGGCGATTGAACATCGGGTCCGACATCTGCTGGAACAGGGCTACCAAAGCCGCGTGACGCTGGATGACTGTAAGATCGGTGCCATCTGCAAGGCCGCCAACAAAGGTGACGCGCTGGCCTGCGAAGTGATCGAGCAGGTAGGACGGCATCTGGGTAAAACCATTGCCATTGCCATCAACCTGTTTAACCCGCAAAAAGTGGTGATTGCTGGCGAAATAGTCGAAGCCGAAAAAGTGCTATTGCCCGCGATTGAAGGCTGCATTAACACCCAGGCGCTGAAAGCGTTTCGTCAGAATTTACCGGTGGTGCGCTCAACGCTGGATCATCGCTCAGCCATTGGTGCCTTTGCCCTGGTGAAACGCGCCATGCTCAACGGTATTCTGCTGCAACATTTGCTGGAAAGTTGATCGGGTCTTATAGTAACGCCTTCTTTTTTTGATGTCGGAAAGTCCATGACCATTAAGAATGTAATTTGTGATATCGACGGCGTGCTGATGCACGATAACGTTGCCGTGCCGGGTGCTGCGGAGTTTCTTCACCGCATCATCGACAAAGGAATGCCACTGGTTCTGCTCACGAACTACCCTTCCCAGACTGGTCAGGATCTGGCAAACCGCTTCGCCACCGCAGGCGTCGACGTGCCGGACAGCGTGTTTTATACCTCTGCAATGGCGACTGCAGATTTCCTGAAGCGTCAGGAAGGCAAAAAAGCCTACGTGGTCGGTGAAGGTGCGCTGATCCACGAGCTGTATAAAGCAGGTTTTACCATCACCGATGTGAACCCGGACTTTGTGATTGTGGGCGAAACGCGTTCCTATAACTGGGAGATGATGCATAAAGCATCGTACTTCGTCGCCAACGGCGCGCGTTTCATCGCCACCAACCCGGATACCCATGGCCGTGGTTTTTACCCGGCGTGCGGTGCACTCTGCGCGGGTATCGAAAAAATATCCGGTCGTAAGCCGTTTTTTGTTGGTAAGCCGAGTCCGTGGATCATTCGCGCTGCACTGAACAAAATGCAGGCCCATTCAGAGGAAACCGTGATTGTCGGCGACAACCTGCGCACCGATATTCTGGCCGGATTCCAGGCGGGTCTTGAGACAATACTGGTCCTCTCTGGCGTATCGACGCTCGACGATATCGACTCCATGCCGTTCCGGCCAAGCTGGATTTACCCTTCCGTCGACGAAATCGATGTGATCTGATTCAGAGCCACGCCTCAGGGCGTGGTTCTTCATTTCAGCCCTAAACAAACATCACGCCATCTAACAGAAACCAGCATTCATTGCATAATCATCAATAAAAGCACTCAGGTCATACTCTTTTTTCAACATTCAGCAATCACCATTGCACTATTTTCGTTTCTCCCCGTAAAACGCTTGCGCCCCCTCCCCCTTTTGCGGCATTTTCATAAGCAAGCAACATTACAAAGCAACAGGGTTAACGGAGAAGGTTATGTGTTCAATTTTTGGCGTACTGGATATTAAAACTGACGCGGGTGAACTGCGTAAAAAGGCTCTCGAACTGTCCCGCCTGATGCGCCACCGCGGTCCGGACTGGTCCGGCGTTTACGCCAGCGATAAAGCGATTCTGGCTCATGAACGTCTGTCGATTGTTGACGTCAACGCCGGTGCACAGCCGCTGTATAACGAGAAAAAAACACACGCGCTGGCTGTGAACGGTGAAATCTATAACCATCAGGCACTGCGCGCCGAGTACGGCGATCGCTACGCGTTCCAGACCGGATCTGACTGTGAAGTGATCCTGGCGCTGTATCAGGAGAAAGGTCCGGAATTCCTGGACGACCTGCAGGGCATGTTTGCCTTCGCGCTGTACGACAGCGAAAAAGACGCCTACCTGATTGGCCGCGATCATATTGGTATCATCCCGCTGTACATGGGCCACGACGAGCATGGCAACTTCTATGTCGCGTCTGAAATGAAAGCCCTGGTGCCGGTTTGCCGCACCATTAAAGAGTTCCCGGCAGGCAGCTATCTGTGGAGCAAAGACGGCGAGATCCGCCCGTACTACCAGCGCGACTGGTTCGATTATGACGCGGTAAAAGACAACGTCACGGACAAAGCCGAGCTGCGTCAGGCGCTGGAAGATTCCGTGAAAAGCCACCTGATGTCAGACGTGCCTTACGGTGTGCTGCTCTCCGGCGGCCTGGACTCCTCTGTGATCTCCGCGATCACCAAGAAATACGCTGCCCGTCGCGTTGAAGATCAGGAACGCTCTGAAGCCTGGTGGCCGCAGCTGCACTCCTTCGCCGTGGGCCTGGAAGGTGCACCGGATCTGAAAGCCGCGCAGGAAGTGGCTAACCACCTCGGCACCGTGCACCATGAAATTCATTTCACCGTGCAGGAAGGTCTGGATGCGATCCGCGATGTGATCTATCACATTGAAACCTATGACGTTACCACCATCCGCGCCTCCACGCCGATGTATTTAATGTCCCGTAAGATCAAAGCGATGGGCATTAAGATGGTGCTGTCCGGTGAAGGCTCGGACGAAGTGTTTGGCGGCTATCTCTATTTCCACAAAGCGCCAAACGCCAAAGAGCTGCATGAAGAAACCGTGCGTAAACTGCAGGCGCTGCATATGTTTGACTGTGCGCGTGCCAACAAAGCGATGTCCGCCTGGGGCGTGGAAGCGCGCGTGCCGTTCCTGGATAAGAAATTCCTCGATGTGGCGATGCGCATCAACCCGCAGGACAAAATGTGCGGCAACGGTAAAATGGAGAAACATATCCTGCGTGAATGTTTCGAATCCTACCTGCCAGCAAGCGTTGCATGGCGTCAGAAAGAGCAGTTCTCTGACGGCGTTGGCTACAGCTGGATCGACACTTTGAAAGAGGTGGCGGCAAAACAGGTTTCCGACCAACAGTTGGAAACCGCGAGCTTCCGCTTCCCGTACAACACGCCAGGCTCTAAAGAAGCGTATTTGTACCGTGAGATCTTTGAAGAACTGTTCCCGGTTCCGAGCGCCGCCGAATGTGTGCCGGGTGGCCCGTCCGTCGCCTGTTCTTCTGCGAAAGCCATTGAATGGGATGAATCTTTCAAAGCGATGAACGATCCTTCAGGACGTGCGGTAGGCGTT